>CBIHOS010000040.1:0-26110 GCA_966211945.1 uncultured bacterium | reverse complement strand
GGGGGGCGCGGCCGGCCACCGCCGCCCCGCCCGGCCCCCCCGGGCGGGCCCCGCCCGGCCGCCCCGGGCGGCTGGGCCGGGCTGGGGGCCCCGCGGCCATTGTCGTCGCGTCCACCGGCACGTCCATGCGTCCTCAGTCATCGAGTTTCTGCCCTCGCGCCCACCGCGTGAGGAACTTGGCCACGTCCTCCCCGATGGAGCGTGAGTCGCTCATCAGCTTACCCAACGAGTCGCCGCCGCCCATGCCCATCGACCCGACGCGACGCTGCTCGAAGGTCGCGAGCGTCGCGCCGCCGGCGTCCTTCACGGTACCGGCGACCTTGACCGACGACTTGCCAGCGCCGAAGCCGGCGAAGTAGCGCTTGGCCCGACTGCCCGGGTCGAGCGTCAGGAACGTGCCGGTGATCACCAGCGCTTCGGCGGGAGGGGTCTCGCCCGCCTTGACGACGACCACATCCTTGAAGACCCCCGACTCCTTCAGCGCCGCAGCACACCGCTCGGCGAGGACGCGCGGGCCCTCCGCCTGCATGGTCTTGGCTTCCTCCTGCCGGGCCTGCTTGCCGTCCTGACCGCCCGTCCCGAGGTCGGTCTTCGTCGCGTCGAACGGCACGATGGCCACCAGCCCCGGCGGCGCCGGTCCGAGGTCCTTGGCAAACAGCTCGATACGGTCCAGCACGCCCCCCTCGATGACACGCAGCGGCTTCTGTCCCTGCGCGGTCACTGGAAGCAGCGCGATCACTGCGGCGACGACGACTCGTCTCATCGATCCTCCTCGCGGGTCGTGGGATGGACCCACCTCTCGGGAACAACTCCGCGGCCACGGGCGAGCGAACGGCTGAAACGCGTCAGCCATCAGGGGGACATGGGAATTCTTCCCCAGCAGCGGGTGAAGACTCGCGGCGGTCGGCGGCGCCGTCCCGCGCACGGCGTCGAATTGCACCGATCTGGCGCCCTCCACAGGCGGCACGCAAGTTGCCCTTGAAGGGGACAACGTGCGCATTGCACGTGGCATCTCAAGGAACGGCCATGCAGCCCTCATCCATCATCCGGTTCACCTGCGGCGCGCTCGCCCTCGCGGTCACCGCCATCACCCCTCTCCTCGCACAGGAACGCCAGGCGGTCGCGCTGGCCAGTGCGAAGGTGACGCTCGCCGGGACGTCGAACCTGCACGACTACACGGCGACGACGACCAGCGTTCGTCTCACCAGACTGCAGGTGGCCAGCGGCGCCGACCTCGCGGCGCTGACCACGCCGGGCACGGTGCAGGCCTTCGAGATTGCGATTCCGGCCGCGTCGCTGCACTCCACCCGCGACGGACTCGACAAGAACATGCACAAGGCGCTCAAGGCCAAGGAGTTCGCGGACATCGTCTTCCGCCTCTCGCGCCTCGAGCCGAAGGGTTCGGCGCTGCGCGCCATCGGCGTGCTGCGCCTCGCGGGGGTGGAGAAGGAGATCGCCTTCGATCTCGTCACGGCCACGAAGAACGGCAGCCTCGTCGTCACCGGGTCGGTGGACCTGCTGATGACCGACTTCGGCATCCCCGCGCCGAAGGCCATGATGGGCATGCTGAAGACCGACCCGAAGGTGACCATCTCGTTCGAGACGACACTTTCGATCCCGCTTACCTAACTCGTCCCCCGCAGGACCCCAGGAGAACCATCATGACTCGCCATTTCATCCCGACGTGTGCCTGTGCGGCGCTGCTCGCGGCGGCCCCGGCGCTGGCCCAGACGGCCGAACCCCAGTCAGCTGTCGCGACCGCGGCGGTCGCGCCGGACGGCAGCGAGGACGGCGGCAGCAGCACCACTGCCAGGAAGAGCGCCGACGAGGAGGCCCAGGAGGCGCTGCGGCAGGCGTTGAAGGAAGGCCGCCCGGTGACCATCCAGCACCTGCGCGCCCCCGACAAGCGCGGTGTCAACACCTTCGAATCGCCCAAGGATGCCGGCGCGGAGTACACCGGGTTCCGCCTCGACTTCGGCGCCAACTTCGCCTCACAGGTGCAGAACCTGCGGCACTCCAACACCGCCGGACCGGTCGTGGTCAACGGTGTGGACACCAACCAGCTCGCCGACATCGGCTTCGGGTTCAACAACTCGACCGCCAACCTGACGCTGCACGCACAGCTCGCCAAGGGCATCCGGGTGCAGCTGACCTCGTACCTGTCGGCGCGGCACCACAACGAGACATGGGTGAAGGACGGCTACATCCTGATGGACGAGTCGCCCATCGACATCAAGCCGCTGAACAGCCTGATGAAGTACGTGACGCTGAAGGTCGGGCACATGGAGATCAACTACGGCGACGCGCACTTCCGCCGCAGTGACAACGGCAACGCGATCTACAACCCGTTCATCGGCAACTACATCATGGACGCCTTCACGACCGAGATCGGCGGCGAGGTCTACCTGCGGCACAAGGGCATCATCGCCATGGGCGCGGTGATGGGCGGCGAAATCCGCGGCACGGTGCTGACTCCCGAGAAGCGCGGCCAGAGCTACATCGGCAAGCTCGGGTTCGACCGGCAGATGAACGAAGACCTGCGCGTACGCCTGACCGGATCGATGTACACGACGAAGAAGGCCCTCAGCAACACGCTGTACGGTGGCGACCGCGCCGGCTCGCGCTACTACTTCGTGATGGAGAACACCGCGGCCACCGAGTCCGCGCAGTTCACCTCCGGCCTGCTCAACCCCGGCTTCCGCAACGAGGTCACCGCGATCCAGGTCAACCCGTTCGTGAAGTTCCGCGGCCTCGAGCTGTTCGGCGTCGTCGAGCGGGCCGAGGGCAAGGCGAGCACCGAGACGAGCCGCCGCCAGATGAAGCAGTTTGCCGGCGACGTGGTCTATCGGCTCGGCCCCGGCGAACCGCTGTACGTCGGCGCGCGCTTCAACCGCGTGCAGGGCGAGCTGGCCGGCATCAGCAACGACATCACCGTGGACCGCGTCGCCATCGGCGGCGGCTGGTTCATCACGCCTGGCCTGCTCGGCAAGATCGAGTACGTCAACCAGGAGTACAAGGACTTCCCGGCGGCCAACATCCGCAACGGCGGCAAGTTCCACGGCATCATGCTCGAAGGCGTCGTCGCCTTCTGACCAGGACGACACCGTGACAGCCACGCCCCCCCTCGTGCTGTCCACCTCCGGCGGGCGCCTCGGCGCCCGCCGGAGTCCTGTGCGCACGATCGCTCTCGTCCTCGCGGCGCTGATCGCGGCAGCCGCGAGCGCCACTGCACAGCCCGCCGCAGCCGACGTGACGGTGCGGGAACAGGGCGGCCTGTACGTCGTGACCGCCAGCTTCTCCGTCGCCCAGTCCCAGGCGCGCGTGCTGGCGGTGCTCACCGACTACGAGGGCATCCCGCGGCTGGTCCCCGACGTGAAGCGCAGCATCGTCCGGTCGCGCACCGGCGATCGCGCGGTGGTCGATCAGGAAGCCGTGTCGCGGGTGCTCTTCTTCTCGAAGACGGTGCGCCTGCGGCTCGACATCCAGGAAGCAGCCGACGCAGTCGCCTTCCGCGACATCTGCGGCCAGAGCTTCGTCGTGTACGAGGGCGCCTGGCGGGTGACGGCGACGCCCGACGGCTCGACCGTCACCTACGAACTCCGTGCGCAGCCCGCCTTCGACGTGCCCGAGTTCCTCATCAGGCGCCTGATGAAGCGCGACGCCGGCCAGCTCATCGCGCGGCTGCGGGCCGCCATGTAGACCGGCTGTTCGGTAGGCAGGACCGCTGTTCGGTAGGTAGGGCCGGCTGTCCCAGCCCGGCCAACCCAAGCGCCGCGTTCTCCGCCGGTCGCACTCAGGCCGGGGCGCCGAGCCCGACCGTCGTGTCCAGCGCCGCGGCCGGCGTGCGCGGCAGCGTGAGCGTGAACACGGTGCCGCCTTCCGGCGGGCATGCCACGGTCAACGTCCCGCCGTGCAGTTCCGCGGTGCGCTGCGCGATCGGCAGCCCGAGGCCGCCGCCCCGGGTCTTGGTCGTGAAGAAGGGCTCGAAGATCTGCTCGCGCACAGGATCAGGGATACCCGGCCCCGTGTCCCGCACGTCCACCCGCGCCAGGTCGGCACCCTCCGACGTCACCATGACCTGCACCCGCCCCCGCCCCTGCAGTGCCTGCGCAGCGTTCAGCACCAGGTTGAAGATCGCCGCGCGCGTCAGTTCGTGATCGCCCTGGACCTGCACGGCCTCGCCGCCGGCCTCGAGCACGATGCCCTGCCCCACCGGATCGCGGCCGATCGCCGCGAGCACGTCGTCGACGATCGCCCGCAGATCCACGTCCACGAGCCGCGGCGGCCGCGGCCGCGCAAAGAGCAGCAGGTCGGAGACGAGGTCGTTCAACGATTCGGTGCGCGCGACGATCTCCTGCATCACGGCGCGCTCGGGATCGTCGTCCGCCCGTCGCCCGATCAGGACCTGCATCGCGCCACGGATGCCCGCGAGCGGATTGCGGATCTCGTGCGCGAGCACCGCCGCCATCTGGCCGACGCGGGCGAGCGCCGCCTGGTGCGTCAGCCTGTCCTCGGCCTGCTTGCGCGCGGTGATGTCGGCCCTGATCGCGATGTACTGGTACGGCTTGCCGGCCTCGCCGACAAACGGCACGATCGTCGTGTCCACCCAGTAGTGGTGGCCGTCCTTGGCGCGGTTGCGCAGTTCGCCCTGCCACACGCGGCCCTGCGCGATGGTGCGCCAGAGCGTCCGGATGAATTCGCGCGGGTGGTAGCCCGAGTTGAGGAGCCGGTGATCCTGCCCGAGCAGTTCCTCGCGCGAGTAGCCGGAGATCTCCATGAACTTGTCGTTGACGTAGGTGATCCGGCCGTGGACGTCGGTGGTCGCGACGATCGCCGCAGCGTCGAGCGCGCGCTTGAAATCAGCGAGTTGGTCGAGATGGGCGAGTGCCTGGCGCTCGAGACCGACGAACCGGCGGACCACGAAGGCCGCGATGGCGAACACGGCGATCATCAGCGGCCGGTTCATGAAGGCCAGCGACGACACCTGCTCCGACCAGCCGATGGCGAGGTCGATCATCACGAGCATCGACGCGACCAGGGCGGCGACGATCGGATAGGCGCGCCAGGGACTCCAGAGGCCGAGCAGAATCACCCCGACGTACAGCATGCCGATGGCGCTGCCGATCGGCAGCGCCACGTCACACACGAAGATCGTGAGGGCGAGCACGATGCCCGCCGCGTGCAGCACTGGGGGACTCGGGGGAACGAGGCGGAACTCGCGGGGCACGCCGCGATTGTGCCTCAGACCGGACTGCGCGGACGGGCGGGAAGCGCAGGCAGCGCCGCCGGTTCCTCGACGGGGCGCCCGTCACGGATGCGCGCCGACCAGAAGTGCCCGCACGTGCACGCGTACCACGCGATGGTCAACGTGCTGCCAGGCAACGCCGGCACGCCGGAGCGGGCACAGGCCGGGCACGACGTGTGCAGCCTCTCGAGGCGTGGCGGCATGCCGTCCATGCCTCTCTCTACCAGCAACAGCCGTGCCGCCGCATTCGCGTCGCTGCGGCGTGGCGCGGCGTGGCGCGCCTCCGCCGGCATGGGGAGCCAGTCCCCGGCCAACGGGGAAAGACGCGCAGGCGCGGGTTCAGGCTGGCGACGATTTCCCGAGGCCGAACTTCTCGATGCGGTAGCGGATCTGATCGCGGTTGAGGCCGAGCAGCGTCGCCGCGCGCGTCTGGTTGCCGCCGGCGCGCTCCAGCGCCTGCACGACCAGGCTGCGCTCCAGATCCTCGAGATTGACACCCTCCGCCGGCAGCGACAGGCCTGCCGCCACCGGCGCGCCGCCGGCGATCGCCGGGAAGTCCGCTGGTTCGAGCCACGGGCCGTCGCTGAGCAGCATCGCGCGCTCGACCACGTTGCGCAGCTCTCGGATGTTGCCCGGCCAGCCGTACTGCTGCATCGCCTTCAGCGCCGCCGCGGACGGGCCGCGCACGTTCTTGCGGAACTCGCGGTTGAACTGATCGACGTAGAAGCTCACGAGCGCCGGCACGTCCTCCATGTGGGTGCGCAGCGCCGGCAGTTCGATCGGCAGGACGTTGAGGCGGTAGTACAGGTCGGCGCGGAACTGCCCGCCCTTCACCTGTTCCTCGAGGTTGCGGTTGGTCGCCGCGACGATTCGCACGTCCACGCGCACGTCCTGCTGCCCGCCCACCCGCTTGAACGCCTTCTCCTCGAGCACCCGCAGCAGCTTGGCCTGCAGCGCCGGCACCATCTCGCCGATCTCGTCGAGGAACACCGTACCGCCGTCGGCCGATTCGAGCAGGCCTCGCTTCTGCTGGCGCGCGTCGGTGAAGGCGCCGCGTTCGTGCCCGAACAACTCGCTCTCCAACAGCGTCTCCGGGATCGCCGAGCAGGTGATGTTCACGAACGGCCGGTGCTTGCGGTCGCTGTTGAAGTGCAGGACCTTGGCGGCGAGGTCCTTGCCCGTACCGCTCTCGCCGGTCAGCAGCACCGTCGAGGCCGGACTGGCCGCCACCTTCTCGAGCAGCGCCTTGACCTGCTGCATGCGCGGCGAGTCGCCGACGATGCGGCTGGGCGCGAAGGGCTGGGCCTTCTCGGCCCGCAGGTGCCGCACCTCACGCCGCAACTGCGTCGTCTCGAGCGCCTTGGCCACGAGGTCCGATACGGCGTCCAGATTGAACGGCTTGTTGGCGACGTGGTAGGCGCCGGTCTTCATCGCTTCGACAGCCGTGTCGACGGTGGCGTAAGCCGTGAGCAGGATGACGACCACGTCCGGATCGTGCTCCTTGATCTGCCGGAGCACGGTCACGCCGTCGATGTCGGGCAGCTTGTAGTCCAGCAGCACGAGGTCGACTGCCTCGCGGCGGACGGCGTCGATCGCCGCCTGTCCGGTCGCCGCCTCGACGATCGCCAGGCCGTCGGCCCGCAATCGTTCGGAGAGCGACCAGCGGATCAACTGTTCATCGTCGGCGAGCAGGATGGTCGGCATCGGCTCGAAGTATAGCGACGGGACGGGCGCGCTCGAGAGAGAGCGCGCGCGCCGCGATCGGAAGAGCGTCGAGCTGAGGCGCGACGCCTACTAGAATGGCGCACGATGGCTTCGAGATCTCGGTGGCCGCGGCGCGCGGTGCTCGGACTGGCAGGCGGTGCGGCGGCGATGGGGTGGGCGACGACGGGCCTCCGGGCTCAGGCGGGAGGCAGGGTCGTCGTCGACGGCGACGGGCGCGCCGACCTCGGCGTCGTGGCCCTGGGCACCGACCCCGAGGTGCGCGTCACGCTGCGCAATCAGGGCGACGCGCCGCTGACCGTGTCGGCCGGCCGCGTCGCCGCGGGCCTGCGTGTCGAGCACGTCGACACCCCCATCGCCCCTGGCGCGAGCGGCGAGGTCCGGCTCCGGCTCGAGACGTTCAAGGTCGGCCAGACCCGGGACTGGACGATTCCGCTGACCACCAGCGATCCGCAGCGGGACACGGTCATCCTCCAGGTGCACGCCGACGTGCGGACGTTCGTCCTGATCACACCGCCCACCGCACGGTTCACCTACGTCCAGCACGAACGGGAGGGCGGCACCACGCACCTGGTCGGCGCGGCCGGCGACCCGTCGTTCCGCGTCACGCGCGTCGAGTCGCCCTATCCGTTCCTGGACGCGACGGCGTCGCCGGCGCCGCCAGGCGCGACGCGTCCCGAGGGCATCGAAGGGCCGCTGTGGCAGGTGACCCTGACGATTCGCGCGCACGCAGCTGTCGGTCCGCTGAGCGGCGCGGTCGTGCTGCACACGACACATCCCAGGCAGCCGCGCGCTTGGTTGTCGGTGAGCGGGTTCGTGCGGCCGCTGATCGCCGTGACGCCGCCCGCCGGCCTGGTGCCGTCGCCGACCACTGGCGGCGACGCGATCGGCAGCCCGATGCTGGTCGTGAACTTCGGGGAGGCGCCGCTCGAACTCACCAGCGCCGAGACCACGATCACGGGTGTGCGGGCGACGATCGAACCGATCGAGCCTGGCCGCCGCTGGCACGTCCGCGTCGGCGTCGCGCCGACCGCCCCGGGCGGAGCGGTGCGCGGCGAACTGCGGCTGCGCACGTCGCGGGCCGACGTGCCTCCGGTGATCGTGCCGCTCTCGCGTCCCTGAGCGCAGACATGCCGAGGGCCGCGCAAGGCGGCCCTCGGGTCCAACCGGGTGGTGCGGTGGCGCCTACTGGACGATGATGTGCTGCGCGACGCGCGCCGAGTCCATCTGCGTGGCGTGCCAGCCGACGCCGTAGCGGCCGGCGCCCTTCATGTGCACGCCGACCCAAGCCTGCGCGGCGCCCGGATCTTCAGGCGGGTTGCCGCCGATGGTCGCGAAGTTGAGGTTCAGGAACATCCAGCCGAACTGCTTGGTGGTGGGGATGTCGGTGCCGACCTGGCGACGCTGCGTGCCATACGGGAAGTAGGTGGAATCACCGGAGTTCACCGGCGGCGCGAACGGCACGCTCGCCACCTGCTCGACGTCTTCCTGCTCGTCGAAGATGGCGACGCTCTCCTGGCCCAGTGGGAACCACGCCGGCTGCGTCCCGCACGCGAAGTAGTCCTGGTTCACCTTCGAGTCGCGCCAGACCGTCAGCGTCGTGATGGGGAAGGCGCCGCCGTTCGAGAAGCGGGTGGCAAAGGTCGTGGCCAGCGGCTCGCGGTTGTCGGCAGCCGTCCATGCCACCAGGCGGCCATAGAACGTGTATTCCCCCGGCGTCGAGGTCTCAGGGTCGACCGCCATGGAGTCGTTGATGCCGCTGCCGGGGAACGCGCGGATGTGCACCAGCGGATCGCCGTCGCTCTGCTCACGGCCGCCGAGGTGGTTCACGTAGGTGGCATCGCCCCACAGCAAGTTCTGGTTCGTCGCCACGCCGATCCCGCCACTGACGAAGTAGCCCGGATCGCGCGGCGTCAACGAGGAGCAGCTGCTGACGGTGTCGACGGTGATGTACCCGCGCGCCACGTTGGTGCCGTCACTCGTCGACGCGCATTTGCCGCCGGCCATCGCCGACGGCGCGCCGGTCAACGAGGCGCGGATGTGGTCGACCGTGCTCTGCGGCAGCGCCGTGTACGGCAGGGTCGCGTTGCAGCTGGCGAAGTTGATGTCCTGCGAGAACACGCCCTGATTGCTGATGCCGTCGGTCCGTGACGTGCTGTCGCCCAGATCCTGCCCGTCGCTGGCCGTGCGCGGCAGCGTGCCGTCGATGACGTCGCGGACGTTGATCGTCTGCATGTCGTACCCGGTCAGGTAGACGTCGAAGGTGAAGACCGGGACGTGCATCGTGCTCCACACCGTGACGTGCGCGAGCACGGCGGTGGCCGATGCATTGTTGACCGAGAACAGCGTGTTGGCGCCGGCCGGGTTGGTGAGGTCGACTTCGAAGTACGGCAGCAGCAGCGTCGCGGCCGGTTGATCGCCGATGAAGGCGGGCGCCTGTGCCCGCGCCGGCGTTGCCGCGGCGACGAGCAAGGCGGCGCTCGCCCCGGCGAGGGTCCAACGAGTGAGCCGTCGAAGCATCTGGAAGCTGGTCATGACGTTGATCCCGGGCACTGGCTTAGAAGATCACGCGATTGCTCGGCGTCCGCGCCGAGTCGAGCCGGATGGCCCGGAAGCCGACGTCGTAACGCCCGCCGGTCGGTCCCTGATAGACCCGGTGCAGCACGGTCACCCAGGCCTGGGCGGCGTCGGGGGCGGCCAGGCCAGGCACCTGCCCCGCCGGCGCGGCATTGAGATTGAGATACAGCCAGCCGCTCTCGGCGGTCGCCGGCAGACTGGTCGTCATCGACACACGCTGCGTCGCCGCGCCGAACACCGGCGTCGTCCCGAGATCCTCGGCGTTCTCCTGCTCGTCGAAGGCGGCCACCTGGCCCTGCGGCAGCGGATACCACGACGGCCCGGTCCCGCAGGAGAACGGCATGGTCGTGCTCTTGCTGTCGCGCCAGACCAGGAGCTCGGTGGCCGGCGGCAGAATCTGCTGCAGCAGCGCCCGGTTCTCCTGCTTGTACTCCTTGGCTCCGACAAAACGCGTCACGAAGGTCGTCGACAGCGGCTCGCGGTTGTCGGCGGCCGTGAATCCGACGTGCCGCCCGTAGAACGTGTACTCACCCGGCAGACTCGTCTCCGGGTCGGTCGCGCTCGCCCGCAGGCTCACCAGCGCGTCGCCGGCCGCGAAGTCCTTCGACAGGTCCACGTACTGGTACTCGCCCCACATCACGTTCTGATTGGTCGCGTCGCCCGTGCCGCCGGCGCCGAAGTACCCGGGCTCGCCCGGGAAGCGCAGCGTGCAGTTGTTCACCGTGTCGACCGTGACGTACCCGCGGGCAATCGTCGGCGTGCCCAGGTTGCGGCCCGAACACCGGTTCGCGTAGACCGCCGAGGGTCCCCCCGTCAGCGACGACTGCATGTGGGCGATCAGGCTCGCCGGCACGGCCGGCGGCGGCAACTGCCCGGTGCAGCTCGCGAAATTGATGTCCTGCGACAGCGGCCCCTGGTTGCTGATGCCGGTGCTGGCAGGGACCGTATCGGTCGGATCCTGTCCGTCGGAGGCCGTGATCGGTACCTGGCCCGTCAACACGTCGCGCAGGTTGATCGACTGGATGTCGTACCCGGTCAGGTAGACGTTGAAGCCGAACACCGGCACACCCAGATCGCTCCAGATCGTGACGTGGCCCAGCATTGCCGTGGCCGACGAGTTGTTGATCGAGAACAACGTCGTCATGCCGTTGGCGTTGGCCAGATCGACCTCGAAATACGGCAGCAGCAGCGTGGCGCCGGGCCGGTTGCCGACGAAAGGCTCGGCACTCTGGGCTCGGGCCGAGCCGGCGACGCCGGCAAGGGCGAGCACGGCCAGGGCAGTACGGACGAACACCTTCAGCATGGGCACACCATCGAAGCTAGAAGATCACGCGATTGCTCGGCGTCCGCGCCGAGTCGAGCCGGATGGCCCGGAAGCCGACGTCGTAACGCCCGCCGGTCGGTCCCTGATAGACCCGGTGCAGCACGGTCACCCAGGCCTGGGCGGCGTCGGGGGCGGCCAGGCCAGGCACCTGCCCCGCCGGCGCGGCATTGAGATTGAGATACAGCCAGCCGCTCTCGGCGGTCGCCGGCAGACTGGTCGTCATCGACACACGCTGCGTCGCCGCGCCGAACACCGGCGTCGTCCCGAGATCCTCGGCGTTCTCCTGCTCGTCGAAGGCGGCCACCTGGCCCTGCGGCAGCGGATACCACGACGGCCCGGTCCCGCAGGAGAACGGCATGGTCGTGCTCTTGCTGTCGCGCCAGACCAGGAGCTCGGTGGCCGGCGGCAGAATCTGCTGCAGCAGCGCCCGGTTCTCCTGCTTGTACTCCTTGGCTCCGACAAAACGCGTCACGAAGGTCGTCGACAGCGGCTCGCGGTTGTCGGCGGCCGTGAATCCGACGTGCCGCCCGTAGAACGTGTACTCACCCGGCAGACTCGTCTCCGGGTCGGTCGCGCTCGCCCGCAGGCTCACCAGCGCGTCGCCGGCCGCGAAGTCCTTCGACAGGTCCACGTACTGGTACTCGCCCCACATCACGTTCTGATTGGTCGCGTCGCCCGTGCCGCCGGCGCCGAAGTACCCGGGCTCGCCCGGGAAGCGCAGCGTGCAGTTGTTCACCGTGTCGACCGTGACGTACCCGCGGGCAATCGTCGGCGTGCCCAGGTTGCGGCCCGAACACCGGTTCGCGTAGACCGCCGAGGGTCCCCCCGTCAGCGACGACTGCATGTGGGCGATCAGGCTCGCCGGCACGGCCGGCGGCGGCAACTGCCCGGTGCAGCTCGCGAAATTGATGTCCTGCGACAGCGGCCCCTGGTTGCTGATGCCGGTGCTGGCAGGGACCGTATCGGTCGGATCCTGTCCGTCGGAGGCCGTGATCGGTACCTGGCCCGTCAACACGTCGCGCAGGTTGATCGACTGGATGTCGTACCCGGTCAGGTAGACGTTGAAGCCGAACACCGGCACACCCAGATCGCTCCAGATCGTGACGTGGCCCAGCATTGCCGTGGCCGACGAGTTGTTGATCGAGAACAACGTCGTCATGCCGTTGGCGTTGGCCAGATCGACTTCGAAATAGGGCAGAAGGAGCGTGGCGCCGGGCCGGTTGCCGACGAATGGCTCGGCACTCTGGGCCCGGGCTGCCGATGCGAGACCCGCAAGCATCAGGAAAGCCAGGACTGTTCCTGTTACGGTCTTCGTCATAGTGGCAGGCTCGGGCACGGGCTGTTGTGTGCGCGGACTATTACACACCGCCGTGGTGGCGTCAAATTGATACATCTCCTCTGGGTAGGCACGAAGTCACCGGTTCCGAGCGTCGACGGCGGGCGCCTGGTGGCCGCCCTGACGATCGACGCGCTGCGCGCGTACGGCGTCGACGTCACCGTCCTGACGCCGCCCGATTCGCGGCGCGCCGGGCGGTTGCACGGCGCGGGACCACGATGGCGCGCTTGGACTGCGGCAGCGGCGGCTGGCGCCAGACATCGCCTTCCCGCGACGATCGCGCGGCACGCGTGGTCCGACGGCGCCTGCCGCGTGTCGGCACATCTGCAGGCAAGGCCGGTCGACGCGATCCACGTCGAGCAGCTCCAGGCGCTCCACGCCGCCGAACCGGCGATCGACGCCGGCGTGCCCTCCGTGCTGCGGATGCACAACGTCGAGAGCGACGTGTGGCATGCCATGGCCGGACGTCGGCCATGGATCGCGCCGCTGCTTCGGCGTGAGGCGCGGCGCCTGGCCGCGTTCGAGAGCACCGCGCTGGCGCGCGTTGGCGCCACCGTCACGCTCACCGAAGAGGACCGCAGCACGCTGACGCGCCTCGCGCCGGATGCACGGGTCACCTGCATCGCCGCGCCGGCGCCGATGGCCGCCGCTTCTCCGCCCGCGCCGCTCGACGGCACTCCGGCGTGCGTGTGGCTGGGCACCGCGGGCTGGGCCGGTAACGACGATGGGCTCGCCTGGCTGCGGCGCGACGTGTGGCCCGCCATCACAGGCGCGCTGCCCGGCGCCCGGCTTCACGTGTTCTCCGGACAGCCTTCGTCACCGGTGGCTGGCGTGGTGGAACACGGTCCGGCGGCATCGAGCACCGACGCCTTCGCTCCCCGCAGCATCCTGCTGCTTCCCCTGCGCGACGCGCCGGGCGTCCGCATGCGCGTGCTCGAGGCATGGGCCAACGCGGTGCCCGTCGTCGCCACGCCCGCGGCGGTGCGCGGCCTGCACGTGCACGACGGCGAGAATGTGCTCGTCGCTGCCGACGCCGGCGGGTTCGCCACGCAGATCGCGCGCCTGCACACCTCGCCCGACCTGCGCCAACGCCTGCAGGCCGGCGGGCGCGCCGCCATCGACCGCGACCACGCACCGGCGGCCGTCGCCGCGCGCCTCCTCGCCTGCTACGAGGACGTCATTCGCCGCAGCAGATCGCGATAGGCCTCCGTCGCCGCTCGAACGCCGGCGTCCTCGCGCCCTATCAGGTCGCCCGCCCGCCGGCCGGCAATCCGTACGCGCAGTCCGGCCCGCCAGGCCCTCCGGCGCGCCGGCCCCTCCGGTGTCGGATCGGCCCGCAGCCACTGTCCGAGGTCCCGCAGGAGCGCCGCGACGTCGGCATCCTGGCGCCCGGGCGCGCCAATCGCGCCCGACACCGTCGCACCGCGGTGATGCAGGACACCCGCGTCGCCAATCACCGCGACGCGCCAGCCTTCGGCCCCGGCTCGCAGGCCATACACCAGGTCCTGCGCGTACAGGCGGTAGGCCTCGTCGAACCGCCCGATCGAGGCAGCCACCTCGCGCCGCACCACCATCGCCGTCGCCGGCACCCAGGCAACCGCGCCGCCCTGCCGCTCGGGTCGCCACCGCCGCAGCCAGCCGATCCGGCCGAAGAGGGCCGGCAGGCCGGACGCGACGCCGAACAGCCACGGGGGAGAGGGCTCCGGCCCGGCGCTCCACTGCGGCCGCCCGTCAGGGAAGCGCAGCGTCCCTCCGGCGATACCGAGACGCGGATCGTCGGCGAAGGCGCGCAGGAACGCCTCGATCGCGCCGGGATCCAGTTCGGTGTCGCTGTTCAGGAGCAGCGTCAGGTCGCCGTCGGCCGCTGCCCAGCCGTGGTTGACGGCGCGCGTGAAGCCGGCCGGTTCGGCCAGCCGCAGCACCCGGACCGCGGGAAAGCGCGCGCCGATCGCCGCCGCCGTGCCGTCGAGGCTGCCGTCGTCGACGACGATGACCTGGTCCGGCGGGCGCGGGGCGGCGTAGACCGCTGCCAGGCATCGCAGGGTCAGCGCGCAGGTATCGCGAGTCGGAACGACGACGGAGAGCGTCGGCATGAGTCGGCTTGCCGGAGGCGCGAGCGGCCTCCATAATGCGCGAACGAATGCGCCCGCTTTCGATCCTGTTCGTCACGGTGCGGTTCCCGTTGCCGCTCCGAACCGGCGATCGGGCGCGTGCCTACCACCAGATCCGGCTGCTCGCCACCCGTCATCGGCTGACGCTCGTGACGTTCCTCGATGAAGCGCCGTCGGCGCGCGAGGCCCGCGCCGAGATCGAGCGGCTGGGCGTCCGCGTCGTCTCGGTGCCCTTCCGCCGCCGGGCCGCGGCGTGGCGGCTCCTGCGCGGACTGCCCTCGTCGATGCCCCTGCAGGTCGCGCTGTTCGACGCGCCTGAACTGCGCGAGGCGATCCACACGCTCGCCGTGCCGGGCCGGTTCGATCTGGTCCACGTCCAGCTGGCGCGGGCAATCCCGCTCCTGCCGCCCGATCTCGCACTGCCTGTCGTGGCCGACCTGGTCGACGCGCTGTCGCTGAACATGGCGCGCCGCGCCGCGCGCGATCGCGGCTGGGCGCGGTGGGCCGCGGCACTCGACGCACGACGGCTGCGCGCCTACGAACGCGCCATCTGCGGCCGCGTGCACGCCGCCGCGGTCGTCTCCGCGGCCGACCGCGACGCCATCGACGAGGGCCCGCTCGCCATCGTCCCCAACGGCGTCGATCTGGGCGAGTTCCCGTACGTGGCGGACGACCGTCCGCCGGCGACGCTGATTTTCACGGGCAACCTCGGCTACTTCCCCAACGTCGATGCGGCGTCCTGGTTCGCCCGCGAGGTCCTGCCGCGGGTGGCCGCGAGCCGTCCCGACGTGCGGCTGCGGATCGTCGGTGCGCGGCCGCATCGCCGCATCCGGGCGCTCGCCGCCGATCCGCACATCGAGGTGGCCGGCGACGTCGCCGACATGCACGCCGCCCTGGCCGGCGCGACCCTCGCGGTGACGCCGATGTTCACCGGCAGCGGGCAGCTGCTGAAGGTGCTCGAGGCGATGGCGAGCGGCACGCCCGTCGTCGCCAACGCGCGAGGCCTGAACGGCATCGACGCCGGCGCGGGGGTACACGCGACGATCGCCGAAGACCCGGAGGCGTTCGCGGCCGCGATCCTCGCCCTGCTCGCCCACCCGGCCCGGGCCCGGGCGCAGGCCGCGGCCGCGCGAACGCTCGTCGAGACGCAATACACGTGGGAGCGCTCGACGGCGCTGCTCGAAGAGCTGTACGCATCGGCGGTGCCGCTGGCGGCAGCGCACTGCGGATGACGACTCGACGGCGCCGATCGGCAACGCCCGCGCCGCGCGCCGCGCCGCGTCCGGTGGAGCGCGCACCGGCCGCCCTCGCGCCGCACGCACGGGCCCTGGTCGCGTCGATCGCCGTGCTCCTGGTCGTGACACCGCTGATCATCGCGCCGTCGGCGCGCGACGCCTTCCGGCTGGTCAAGGGCTTGGCGTCCGGATGGTTCGGACTGCTGACCCTCCTCGTGGCGATCTGGCCGCTCCGCCGGGTCGGCGTCGTGTCCTGGACCGCGGTCGGGCGGCGGGTGACCGTGCGCGCGCTCGTGCCGCTGCTGCTCGTCGTCCTCGCGGGCGCGGCATGGACCGCCCATGCGGCGCACTACCGCGAGGCGCTGGCCGACCTCTCGATCGGCGCTGCCTGCGTCATCGCGTGGAGCCTGGCGCTGCCCGCGCCGGCGCTGACCCGGGCGCTGCGGTGGACCGTGCCGCCCGGCATGATCGTGGCGGCGCTGACGCTCGATCAGGCGTGGGCGCTGACCGGCGTGCTCGACGGGCTCGGCGTGCAGGCGCCGACGGCGCGGCTGGCGCTGACCGCGACGCTCGGCAATCCCGGCGACATCGGCGCATTCCTCGTACTGCCGGTGCTGGTGGCAGCCGAGAGCGCCCGGCGCGGCACGGGAGGATCACGCGGGCGAGCCGTGGCGGCCGCCGGCGTGATGACGCTGGCGCTGGCGGCGACGGCCACGCTGACCGCGCTGATCGCCGCGGCGGCCGGCACGGCCGGCTGGTGGATCGGTCGGGCCACCGCGCTGGCGCCGGACACGCCGAACCCGGAGCGACGCGCGTCGGGAACGGGCCCGCCGCGGCTGGTCGCCGTTGCCGCCGCCGCTGCCGCACTCGTCGCCATCGGCATCGGGCTCGTGCTGGTCACCCCGCCGCTCCGGGCCCGGGTGGCGCGCGGCACGACCGCACTCGCCGCCCACGACATCAACGACGTCCTCACCGGACGGCTCGATGGCTGGCGCGCCGCGAGCTACATGCTCGCGATCCATCCGATGACGGGCGTGGGCCTTGGCGGCTTCGTGCCGGCATTCGCCGATGCCCGCCTCGCGCTGCTGGATCGCGGCGTCGACTTCTATCCGTACCAGACGCAGACGATGTTCGCGACACCGCACAACGAGGTGCTCTCGGTCGGCGCGGAGCAGGGCTGGCCCGGACTGCTGGCGCTCGCCTGGGGCATCGCGCTGCTGGTGCGTGCGGCGTGGCGGCTGCGTGACCCCGGCGCGCGCGGGCTCGCGTGGGGCGGCCTGACGGCGCTCGCCGTCCTCTCGCTGACGTGGTTTCCGTTCCACGCCGCCGCGGTGGCGTGGCCCTGGCTCGTCTGGCTGGCGTGGCTCGATCGCGCCTCGGAGGCCGCCTCGTGATCCGCTCGGAACAGCGGCCCGGCGCTCCCGGCGGCCGCGTGCTCTTCATCGTCGCCGCGGTCGTGATCGTGATCGCGCTCGCCGCTCAGGGGCGCCGGTGGCACGACCGGCTGGAGGCGGCAGCGCTGGTTCGACGCGTCGAGCAGCGCACGCAGGCGGCCCTGGCCCGCGGCCGGGCGCCATCGACGATGTTCGCCGAGCACCTGGCGTGGCTCGAGACGGCGGGGCGCAAGGCGCCGGCCGACGTCACCGTGCCGATTGCCATCGGTGCGCAGTACCTGTTGTTGCGGCGCCCGGCCGACGCGATTGCCGCCTACGACACGGCGGCGCGCCTGGAGCCGCGGCCCGAGATCGATCTGAATCGCGGGCGCGCGCTGTGGATGCAGGGCGATCGGGCCCGGGCAGGCGCCGCGTTCGCCCGCGCCGTGCGGCTCAATCCCGGGCTGGCCGTCGAGGTGCCGGCCGACGCGCAACCGCCTTCCAGGCCGTGATGCCGCCCTCCGTGTCGCAGACGCCAGCGCTCGACGCCGTCCGTTCCCGCGCGTAGGCGATCACCAGTTCGGGCCCGGCGGCGTCATCGAGGTCACGCACCAACAGCGTGGAGGCGGTGCATCGGGCCGGATGGCGGATCGTCGCGCGCTCCCGCACGAAGCCGCCCTTGGCGGTGCCGTAGAAGACGAAGGTCTCGCCGTCGGGGCCGGCCGCCGCGACGTCCATGCGGCCATCGCCGTCGATGTCGCCGGCGTCCACCGCGTCGAAGCGGGCACGGCCGTCGAGGCGGGCCAGCGGCGTGCGGGTCCACGCGCCGTCGGCGCCGCGCCGGTAGACGTCGAGATGTCCCCACGCGCGCGAGCCCTCGAAGCGCGTCGTGCCGGCGATGAGGTCGGCCCGCTTGTCGCCATCGAGGTCGGCCAGCGCCAGGCTCGTCACGAAACTGCGCGGCCACACCGGCACGGCCTCCGCGGTGAAGCCGCAACGGCCGTCGCCGCGACCGACGATCCGCGCCTCCCCGAACTGGCCCGGCGCCACCGCCACGTCCAGATGACCGTCGCCGTCGACGTCGCCGACCGCCACCGTCGATCCGAACACCGACGCGAACGCTTCGCCGGCCACCGGCTGCCGCGTCCAGGTGCGTTCCTCCTGCTGCGTGAACACCGCCAGGCCGACCGCGACGCTTCCCTCGCGGCCGCGGCCGGTCGGCCGCATGCCTTCGCCGAGCGCGATCAGGTCCGGCCGGCTGTCGCCGTTGCAGTCGCCGAGTGCCACCGCCCGCGACGCGAACACCGCCTCCTGCGACGACTGCTGGAACGGCAGGCCCGACGAGGCATCGTCGAAGGCGCCGGCGCCGGTCCGCGAGAGCGCGATCAGCCCCCGCTGGTGGACGCCGGCCACGAGCAGACCGGGCTGATGGCCCTGCGCCGGTGTCCAGGCGAGCGCGCCGTAGTCGTAGGGCCGCGGCGGGAACGTCACCCGGACCGGCGCCCACGCCTGCCCGGTACGGCCGAAGACCGTTGGCGCCCGCATGGACTTGCGGGCCGGCCCGGCGACGATCTCGGGCTGCGGGTCGCCGGTGACGTCGGCCACGACGACGCCCTCCCTCCACTGGCCGCCCGACGGCAACCCCGTGCCGAACGGCTCGAACGACAGGCGCGCCTCGGTCGGCGGCAGCGGCTCGGTGACGGCCGGCGCAGGCGCCGCAACGGGCGGCGGCGCAACCGGCTGCACGCGATACAGCTTCAGGTAGAAGAACTCGGCATCCTCACGACCGAGATCGACCTCGACGCCCCAGATGGTGCGGACGCGCGTCTCGGACGTCTTCACCCCCTGTGCCTTCGGCAGCGGCTCGAGCCGATATTCGCGTCCTTCGGCGTCGGTCAGCCACTCGACGGGCGCGGGCGTCTTGCGGGCCTGGGGGGCTGCCGTCTCGAGGAACCGGACGCGGCCACTCGCTTCCAGCGCTCCGAAGATGAACAGACAGACCGCCATTCCCACGCACGTTCGCCTCATGGCGGGCATGCTACCAAACCGGCGTCGCGCCTCTCGGCACAAGGAGGCTTACTGGACAGTGTTCGATTTGCGTACTACCATCGCGCCGTTTTCCAGTCCGACCTCCATGGAGTCACGCATGCGCGTACGGCTTACCGCCATTCCGGCCACGATGGCCCTTGCAGCCCTGCTCGCATCCCCGCAGACGACGCGCGCACAAGCGCCGCGGCTCGTGGATGCCAGCGGACTCGAATGGCTGTTCACCAATGACGTCGTCGCCGACGCCGCGTTCCTCGGGGCCGTGGCCGCCGACAAGAATGCGGGCGGCACTCACCTGTCCGTTCTCTCGGACGCTTTCGATGGCTACGGCGGGGTCAATCTCGCGGTCAACGGCGGCAGCGCCACGCCCTTCACGGCCGCATGGGGCGGCGCCACCGAATGCAACGGGCGGCAGATGGTCTTCCCGTCGCAGGACCTCGGCGGCCTGACGGTCACCCGCAAGGTCTACGTGTCACCGGACGGCGCCTTCGCGCGCTGGCTCACGGTCGTGAGCAATCCCGGGGCAGCCGCCAGCGTGGTGCTCGGGGTCGATGGCAACCTCGGCTCCGATGCCGCGACGACGATCGGCGCGACGTCGAGCGGCGACGCGGTGGCCACCGAAGGCGACACCTGGGTCACCACCCACAGCGCCTTCGTGCAGGACGGGTCGGGCGATCCGCGCATCGCGCACGTGCTCTCGAGCGCCGGCGCCACCGTGCCCGCCACCGGCGTGGGCTTCGCCACTGGCGACGACACGCCGGCGTGGGGCTACGCCTTCTCGGTGCCGGCCGGCGGCAGTGTCGCCGTCGTCTACTTCGCCGCGGGCCTGCAGACGGTTGGCGATGCCGCCGCACAGGCCGCCTTCCTCGCGGCCTTGCCGCCAGTCGCCACGGCCTGCCTCTCGACCACCGAGACGGCGGCGGTCGCCAACATGGCGCCGAGCGTCATCCCGAGCGGCGCGATCGAAACCGGAACGGCCGCACTCAACATCACGTCGCCGACCGTGAGCAGCACCTTCACGGCGTCGGGCCCGTTCCTGTCGATCGGCGGCACGGCCGGTTCGAGCGCCTTGCAGTCGGTCACCTGGAGCAACAACCGCGGCGGCAGCGGCACCGCCCTCGGCACCTCCAACTGGATGGTGCCCGCGGTGCGCCTGTCGGCCGGCGTCAACGTGATCACGGTCACGGCCAACTACTCCAGCGGTGCGATCACCGACACCCTGACCGTCTCCCTCGACAGTTTGACGTACCTGCTGCCCGAGGGCGCGACGGGCTCGTTCTTCACGACCGACCTGCTCATCGCCAACCCGAACAACGTCAAGGCAGAAGCCAACGTGAAGTTCCTGAAGGCCGACGGCACGGTCGTGACGCTGCCGGTGATGGAACTGCCGGCCACGTCGCGCGCGACGGTCCGCCTCAACTCGGTGCCCGGCATCGAGAACGTCGGCGCCGTGTCCTCGGTGGTCACCACGTCCACCGCCACGCCGCTCGTCGTCGAACGCACGATGTTCTGGGACGGCACCAACTACGGCTCGCACGGCGCGATGGCGCAGGCGGGTGCGCGCACCCAGTTCCTGTTCAGCGAGGGGTCGCAGGGCTTCTTCGACACGTACCTGCTGCTGGCCAACCCCGGCACCGTGCCGGCCGTCGCCACGGTGAACTTCTACCGTGAAGGCGAGAGTCTGGTCACACGGACCTTCGACCTGGCGCCGACGTCGCGGTTCAACGTCTATGCCGGCCAGATTCCGGAACTGGCCAACAAGTCGTTCTCCATCGCCGTCCAGTCCGACGAGCCGATCATGGCCGAACGCGCCATGTACTTCGGCTCGCCGCTGTTCAACGCCGGCCACGATTCGGAAGGCGCCACCATCGCGTCGCCGCGCTGGCAGTTCGCCGAAGGTGCCTCGGGCTCGTTCTTCGACACCTACTTCCTGCTCGGCAACGCGACCACGCGTACGGCCAACGTGACGATGAACTTCCTGCTGCCCAACGGCACGACGGTGCCTGTGAGCCGCACCGTGGCGCCGTTTGGACGCACCACAGTGTTTGCCGACGATGCGGCGCCTGAACTCGCCGACACCTCGTTCAGCCTCAGCGTCGTGTCGACCGAGCCGATCACGGCCGAACGCTCGATGTACTGGGGCGGCACCAGCGCCAACTGGTACGAGGCCCACAACTCGTTCGGCGTGATGGAGCCGGCGACGCGGTGGGGGCTCGCCGAAGGCCGTGTCGGCGGCGCCGATGCCTTCGAGACCTACATCCTGATCGGCAACGACGGCGCCACCGCGTCGGAAGTGCGGGTGACGTTCCTCCGCAAGGACGGCGGCACGGTCGTGCGGCAGTACACCGTCGAACCGAAGACGCGCTTCAACGTCGCGGTCAATGCGATGGTGGCCGAACTGGCCAACGAGGAGTTCGGCGCACTGATCGAGGTGCTCGAGGGCAGCCCCGTCACCGTCGAGCGCTCGCTGTACCACTCGTCGGGCGGCGTCCAGTTCCGCGGCGGCACCGCCACGCAGGCGATGCGATTGCCTTAGCGGGTATCGGGTACCGGGTACCGGGGAGATTCGAGGGGCCCGCTCGCAAGAGCGGGCCCTTCGTCGTTTGTGACGCCGGATCGGGCGGCAGTCGGCAACGGGCGCGGCGCGGCGAGCCGCGTCAGGGCAGCGCGAGTTCGGCGAGCAGCGGGAAGTGGTCCGACGCGCGGCCGGCGGCGCCAGCCGTCAGCACTTCGCACCAGCGCAGGCGATCGGCGAACGCACCGGGAACGAACACGTAGTCCAGCCGCAGGTGCGGATGCCAGGTGGGGAACGTGAAGCCGGTCTCGCCGGGCTGCACGTCCCGGAAGCCGTCGCGGTAACCGGCGTCGAGCACCTGCTGCACGGTGCGCCACCGCACGTGGCCGCCGCTCAACCAGACGAACGGGCGGAGCCGGAACGGCAGCCGCTGCAGATCGAGGAGTTCGCCCGGCGCGAGCGTGTTGAAGTCGCCGGCCAGCACGTGGAAGCCGTGGGCGTGCCGCTCGACCGTCCGCAGCAGCGCTCGCACTTCCAGCCCACGGCGCCGTTCGGTCCACGCGGCGTGCACCGCACTCAGATGCACGCCGAAGAGGCGGACCGCGCCGCCGGCAGGCACCAGTTCGAGGAACGCGTGCCGCGACACGCGTGGCTT
This sequence comes from uncultured bacterium, assembly GCA_966211945.1. Lineage (GTDB taxonomy): Bacteria > Acidobacteriota > Vicinamibacteria > Vicinamibacterales > Vicinamibacteraceae > Luteitalea. The sequence goes on along the minus strand of CBIHOS010000040.1, from coordinate 3,971 downwards.
GTGCCACTCGACGTGATCGACGCGCGCCTTCGCCAGGAACCCGAGCGACTGCTGGTGCGAGGTGCCCCACTGCGCCATGCCGGTGCGATGGGCCAGCCGCTCGATGACGTCGGGCCGCGTCGCCTCCTGCAGCAGCACGACATCGGCTGCGCTCGCCATGATCGTCGATGCCAGCGCGTCCTCGCGGCCCTCGCCGCCGTGGCGGATGTTGTACGACAGCAGCCGCAGCGCCGCCCCCGCGGGATCGGCGGTCCGCGCCTTTGCTGTCTCCACGCCTGGCGTCACGCCGTCGCGCGTCGTGGTCACGGCGTCGTGTCTGCGCCGGCGGCATCGGCCGCGGCGGGACCGGCGTCGGGGTCGACGAGCGTGAGATAGGGCTGCCCCATCACCTGCCCGCGCAGGAAGACGACCCAGTCGCGCGAGGCCTGCACGTTCACGGGTCGTCCGGCCAGCGCAGTGAGCTGGGCACGCAGATCCGACAGCGCCGGCGCGATGTCGGGATCGTCGTCGCCCATCGGTCGCGAGTGCACACCCGGGATGAAGAAGCCGGTGACCTTGAAGGCGCCGAGGACGTCGCCGCCGACGAGCGTCAGGTCCACGTCGCTCGTCCCGGTGCCATCGGCATCGAACGGCGCCTCGTCCTTCCACCGGAGGCCCGTGATCGAACTGCCGCGCACGATCGCGCGCGTGCCTGGCGGGACTGCGTCGACGATGGCCTGCCGGAAGGCCGCGAACCTCTGCTCGTCGCCGCCGAAGACGAGCTGCACGAACATGTCGCGCTTCTGCGCCTCGGTGAGCCCGCCCTGCTCGACCGTGGACTCGTCGGCGGCGGAGTCCGATCGCGAGGGAGCGGCGTCGGCGGCCATGCCCGGAACTGTGAGCAAGCCCCGCGCCAGACTGCCCGGCGAGACCTTCGCGAACGCGGACGTCGCGGCCTTGCCTGTCAGAGGCGTGGCCTCAGCCGCGCGCCGCGGCGATCAGGCGATCCGCCTCGTCGTACCCGCTCGGCAGGGCAATCGACGACGTGTCGGCGCCGGCGGCAATCAGCGCGGCAATCGAATCGGTCTGGCGGCGGTCGCTCCAGTACGAGGCGACGCACGCCCGGATCGCGACGACGAGAGCCGTCCGCCCGGCGCCGTCGGTCGCATCGACGGGCGCGCCGCGATCGAGGAGGAACCGCACGGCGTCGTGCCTGGCACGCCACGAAGCCACGTGTAGTGCCGTGCTCCGCCTCGGCACCTCGAAGTAGCCCTCGCCGTCGGACCAGACGGCATCCACCGGCAGGCCGAACTCCAGCCAGCTGCGGAGTGCCGCGACGTTGCCGTTGCCGGCCGCCAGGCCCAGCAGTTCGCCGGCCCGGCTCCGCGCGAGGTCGGCAGCCTCTGGCTCGGCCGCTGCCAGCCGTGCGACCGTCTCATCGTCGCCTCGCGTGGCAGCGGCGAGGAGCCCGAAGACGCCGTCGGACGGCACCGGCATCCCGTGTCGTGCGAAGAGGTCGAGCACATCGGCGCGACCGCGCCAGGCGGCGATGCGGATCGCGTCGATGCCCTCGAGGCCGCTTGCGAGGTGCGGCGCCATCACCCGCGTCGGATCGGCGCCGTACGCCAGCGCCAGTTCGACGATCGGCAGTCCGTTGTCGCGGCGCACCGCCTGGTGGAACGGCGTCATCCCCCACGTCGTGTCTCGGTTCGGATCGGCGCCGTGCGCGAGCAGATAGCGCACACCCTCGAGGTCGTGCCAGTCGTGCTTGCGCACGAGCATCGTGGCCAGGCTGTCGGCGGTGAGCGTGCCGCTCTCGACGAGCACTTTCAGGGCCCCGAGGTCGCAGGTCTCGGGCACGTGGTAGGGAACTTCGGCGTCGTTGGGGTCGGCGCCGTGCGACAGCAACAGCCGCGTGATCGCCGCGTCGTGCGCAATGCCGGCCGCGCCGTACAGCAGGCTCTCCCACTGCGGGTGCGGCCGATGCTCGTCTTCGAAGAACCCGGACCGCGGATCGGCGCCGGCGTCGAGCAGCATCGCCGCGGCGTGATGAAACGACTCGACCCGCGACCGATCGCGCGCGAGGTAGCGCGAGAAGCAGAGGTGCGTGAGCGGGTCCCACCCGTACGGCCCGCCGCGCGCGCCGACAAGCGTGCCGTCTGTCGCGAGCCAGTGCTGGACGGCCTCGGCATCGCCAAGGGCGGCAGCGGCGTGGATCGACGCGCGAGGCATGTCGGGATGGGCGGCGCGGATCGCGTCAGCTGCCGCGAGGTCGCCGGCCGCGTGCCCGCCCGAGCGTGGCACGAGCGCCGCTTCGAGAAACGCCTGCACCACCGCATCGTCGGTCACGTTGCGCAGGATACGCCCTGCCTACGTCGGATAGTGTCGCGGCACCCTCACGACGTACGTGCCCGCGACCTTGTCGTGCCAGGACTGCCGCTCGGGATCGCGGAGGATCCACAGCGCGCCGAGCCCGAACGCGGCGAGCGAGAAGATGGCCGTCACCCCGCGGACGACGGCGTCCAGCGGCTGCAGCACGCCGCCGTCGATCCGGACCACGCGCAGCTGGCAGATGATGCCGCCGAGCGTCGTTGCCTTCCACAGCCAGAAGGCGACGTGGTAGGCGACGATCATCAGCAGCACCAGGTGCTCGCGGTGCTCGAGATCGAGCGCGTTGGCGACCAGGCCCACCACCAGAGCATCCAGGACAAAGGCCGCGGCACGCTCACCGAACCCGGCACGGGGGAACGCAAGGAGCGTGCGTGGGTCGGTGGCGGCCGCGGCGGCCGGGACTGCCGCCCCGAAGGGCGGCACGTCGCCGGCAAAGGCAGGCGGAGGGATCGAATATGCGTCAGCCGATGCCGACCGGTTCATCGCGTCGGCGGCGGGCGGGACGCCTTCGGCACCGGCGTACGGGGCGGGCGGCGGACCGGCGATGGCCGGCGGCACCGGCGGCATGGCCGGCGTGCGCCCGGCGCGCGGCGGCGACGGCGGGTTCTCGCGGCGGAACGCCCGCATGAAGGCGATGGCCGCCGCGCCGAGGCCCAGGACGCCGGACAACCCCCACACCACGATGCCGAGCACCGGCACCATGTAGGCCAGCAGGATGACGACCGCGCCGATGAGGAACGAGCGCGTCGACTGCAGCCGGCTCTCCGGCTCGTCCTGCGCCACCAGGCGCGTGCCGATCCAGCGGGCCACGGCGATCTTGCCGATCACCCACGCGATGAGCAGCCCGCCGAACAGGACCGGCAGCGCCGCGATACCGATGATCGTCACCGCCAGCAGCGCGATCACCGGCACCGTCAGGATCAGAACCAGCACGCCGGCGGCAAACGTGCTGAGCGGGCGATCGGTGATCGCCGTCGCCGCCGACAGCGTGGCCTGGGGGAACAACAGGTTGATCACGAGTTGCACGAGCAGCACGACGATCACGACCCACCAGACCCAGGCCAGGTCGGGCACGACCAGCCGCCCGAGAATCAGCCCGCGCGTCAACCACGGAGCGAAGCCGCGAAGCTGACTGCCGATCATCGGGATGCCGATGATGACGTGGCCGCGCCCGGCCCTGAAGTCGTCCGGCGCGTCGAGCACACCGCCCACGAGGATCAGCTCGCCGTCGACGGCCGCGCCGGGCTCCACCGTGAGCGTGCCCGCCACGACGACCAGCGTGCCCTGCACCGACGACCCGCGGGCCAGCCGCGCGTCGCCGAGCGTCACCGACATGTCGCCGCACACGTGCCCTTCCACCAGCACGTTGCCGTACACGGCCGCGGCGCTGTCCACCGTTTCGTCGCGCCGCACCGTGTAGTCCTGCCCGACGCGAATCATCGGATCGCGGTGCCAGCCATCGCACGGGTGACTCGGGTACTCGATCGGCGCGGCGGCGTCCGGCGCCGTGGCATCCGGCGCCGTGCCATCGCGTGTCGGGGCACCGGGCGTCGGGGCCGCCGGCGGCGGTTCCTGCGCGGCCGCGGTGCGGCGGGCCCGGC
>CBIHOS010000039.1:0-26201 GCA_966211945.1 uncultured bacterium | reverse complement strand
CGCGCCTCAGCTCGTCCTGCTTGGCGTGCTGGGCCTGCTGGTCGGCAGCTTCCTCAACGTCTGCATCTACCGGTTGCCCAACGACATCTCGGTGGTGTCGCCAGGCTCGCGGTGCCCGGCGTGCGAGACACCGCTGCGCTGGTATCACAACGTGCCGGTTCTCGGCTGGATCGCGCTGCGCGGGCGCTGCGCCTTCTGCCGCGCGCCGATCCACTGGCGTTATCCGCTCGTCGAGATCCTGAACGCCGGGCTGTGGGTGGCGCACGGCCTCCTCCTGCCCTGGGAGCCCGTGCTGGTGGTCCGGCTCATCTTCGCGGCGGCCCTGCTGGTACTCTTCTTCACCGACCTCGACTGTCGGATCCTGCCCAACGAGATCACGCTCGGCGGCACCGTCGCGGGCGTCGTGGCCGCGGTCTTCCTGCCGCCCGGCATCGTCTCGTCGCTGCTCGGCGTTCTGCTCGGCGCCGGCGTCCTCTGGGCCACCGGGGCCGCCTACGAACGCGTCCGCGGCGTCGAAGGAATGGGGATGGGCGACGTGAAGATGCTCGCGATGATTGGCGCGGTGCTGGGCTGGCCGCTGATGATGCTCACACTGGTGCTGTCGTCGGTGGTCGGCGGCCTGTTCGGAGCGATCCTGCTGGCCCTGCGCGCCGACGCGCGCACCACGGCGCTGCCGTTCGGGTCGTTCCTGGCGCCGGCGGCGCTGGCGGCGTCGCTCGTCGGCCAGCCCATCCTGGACTGGTATCTTGGGTTCTACCGATGATGCCCTTCTCCACACTCATCTGGCTCGCGGGGCCCCTCATCCTGCTCTGCCTCATCGTCGGGCTGGCGGTGCGGCGGGCGGCGCAGCGGCGTGACGCCTTCGATGCGGCCCGTGCGCGCGGCCGTCACAGCGAGGCCGGGCTGGCCTCGGCGATGTCGGAAGCGATCACCCGCATGCGGGGGCAGGAGCTCGCCAACCAGGCTCGCTACGCGGCGCTCGATGGCTTCTTCCGCCAGGTCCTCGAGACGCTGCCGCACGGCGTCTTCGTGCTCGGGCCCGATGGCAACCTGCGGGTCGCCAATGCCACCGCACTGCGGTGGCTCGGGCTGACCGCCTCGGTGGAAGGACAGGTGCTGTGGACGCTCGAGGGCACCGAACCCCTCCGCTCGGTGGCCCGGGAATGCCTGCACGCCGATGCCCGCTGCGACGCCTCCCTTGTCGGTCCGGGGGCGCCCGGCGCCGCCGTCAGGGTGACGGCCGTGCCGTTGCGCAGTGCCGGCGGCGATCCGGAAGGCGTGCTGTACCTCGTCGACGTCGAGCGCGTCTCCTGAGTCGCGGGGGAGGTCGGCCCCGGCAGCCGGCCTGACCGTGGCCTGCCGCGCGGCCGTCACCGCCTGGAAATTGCCACGCGTCCAGGCGGCCCGCGTGCATCTCCTGCGACCCGCGATGCGTTCGCCGCTGCTTTCCTGAATCATCGCGGCGATCGGGCCTGGCCCGCGCCTTGCCACGCAGAACGGCATGGTCGCACTCGCACCAGGCCGTCGAGGGTCGTCGCTGCTCGAAGCCGTCGTGGCGGCGGGCGTGCTGGCAACGGTGTTCACCGGTCTCGTCCCCCTGACGATCACGGCCTGGAGCGTCGCCGCCTCGTCGCGCCGCGATCTCCTCGCCGCGCACCTCGCACGCCAGCGGCTCCATCACCTGCAGGCCCTCACACGCGTGGCGGCGCCTGGAGGCGTCGTGTCCGACAGCGACACGCTCCTCCAGGGCGCGCCGTTCGAGGCGGGCGGGCCCGGTCTGACGCCGACCGGTCTGGCGCCCCTGAGCACGCCCGTGGCCGGCTCCAGCGATTGGCTCGACGCGCGCGGTGCCGTGCTTCCGTGGTCGACAGCCGCGCCGCCGGGCGCGGTGTTCCGGCGCCAATGGGCGGTGCTGGACGATGGGTCGGCGTGCCTGCGGTTGTGGGTGGTCGTGTCGGGGGCGGCTGACGTGGGGCGGCCACTGGCCGCGGCCGCGGCCGTGCAGTGCGCATGGGGCACGGCATCATGACTGCCCGTCACCGCGGCGCCGCGCTCCTCGAACTCCTCATCGCGACGGCCGTGGCCCTCGCCACGCTCGGCACGATCGCGCTCGCGCTCACGCCCCTGCTCGACGTCGTGCACGCCGTGCCCGAGTCCACCGATCTGCACCAGCGGGCGCGCGCGGCCGAACACGTCGTCGCCGGCGCGCTCGGCGATGCCGGCGCAGGCGCCGATCTCGCCGGGCAGGGGCCGCTGTCGCACGCGGGTCCGGCGGTCCTGCCGCGTCGTCTCGGCGTGGGCGGCGACGCCCCGGGCACCGCGTGGGCCGATCGCGTCACCGCGCTCCATGTGCCCGACCGGGGCGCCCAGGCCCCGCTCGCCGAAACGGTCCATCCCGGCGTGGCGACGGCGCGGCTGGACTGGCACCCGGCCTGCGGCAGCCATCCATCCTGTGGCTTTGCGCGAGACGATGTGGTCCTGCTGCAGTCGAGGACTGGAGCCATGGCCCTGACACGGGTGGCGCTGGTCGCGGGGCTGGTGTTGACGCTGGCCGACCCGCCGGACCAGGCCATTGGACTGCCGGCGCACGCGATGGTCGTCCGCGCGTCGACGCTGCTCTTCGACGCGCCCCGTCGGCAGCTGCGTCGTGCCGACGATCTCGCCGCCAGTCAGCCGGTCGTAGACGATGTGGTGGCGATGACGGTGCGGTACTACGGCGCCGCGGCGCCGCCGCGGTGGCCGGCGGTGGCGGGCGTCGACACCTGCGCCGTGCTCGCCGATGGCACACCGCGGGCCGGCTTGCTGGGGCCGGTGCCCGGGCCGCCGGTCGAACTGACCGTGGCGCAGTTCCTCGACGGGCCGTGGTGCGGCAGCGGCGCGTGGCAGTTCGACCTGGATCTGCTCCGCGTGCGTGCGATTCGCGTCGAGGCGCGGCTGCAGGCCGCCTCGGCGATGGTCCGGGGCAGGGCGCCGCTGTGGTTTGCGATGCCCGGGCGCGCGCAGCGTCCGGGACAGGAGGTTCGCGATGTCGCGCTCGACGTGTTCGTCCCGCTGCCGAACCTGGCATGGGGCAGGTAGGCGGCAACACGGACGCACGCTTCGCCAGCGGCGCGACCGCGGCGTCGCCTTGCCAGGCGTGCTGCTGCTGTCGGCACTGCTCGTCGCGGTCACGGGCTGGCTGGTGGGGCATGTCCGCACCGATCTGTCGATGGCGTTTGCGACGGACGCCGAGGACCACGCCGAGAGACTCGCCCAGGCCGCCATCGAAGTGGTGGCGATGGGGCTGGCGTCCGTTCCCGACTGGCACACGATCGGCGCCATCACCGCGCCGGTCTCCTGCCCGTCGGCGGCCCGGCCCGTCGCCGCCCTGGACGTCGCGGCGGTTCGCGGCCGCGTGCAGGCGGCGATCGACACGGCCAGTCGCTGGGGCCCCGACACGCCCACCTTCGCGCCGATCTGGACCTGCCACGCCGAGGCGGTTCAGGCGCGCTGGCCGATGGCTGGAGAGGTGCCGGCGGTGGTCGTGTTGCTGGCCGACGACCCGGAGGGCGACGGCCGCCCTGATCTGGGCACCAATGAACGGTTGCTGCTGCGCGCCGTGGTGCGCGGCGCGGCCGGCACGACCGCCGGCGCGAGTGCGACGGTCGCGCGCGACGCACCGGGCGGCGCGGTCGCCGTCGCGGCCTTCCGGCGCGAATGGTGACCGCGCCGCTCAACTTGTGGCGCGATCGGCCGATCATGTCCGAGGGACGGCCGTGTGTCGCGGGCACCGCAGGCAGACGTCGATCGTTTCGAGGAGGCGCGATGAGCGTGCGAGTGGCAGGCGTGCTGGCAGCGATTCTGTGTGGCGTGGCAGTGACCCCGGCGGCGGCGCAGGGGCTGGCCGACGTCGCGCGCAAGGAAGTCGAGCGGCGCGAGCAGATCAAGACGCCCGGCAAGGTGCTGACCAACGACGACCTGCCGGCCTCCGCCGTGGTTGCGCCCGCTCCGCCGCCCGGTTCCGCCACGGCTGACGCCCCCGTCGAGGCGACAGCGAGCGCCAGCGGCGATGCGCCTGCGCCGGCCGACGCGGCGGCCAAAGCTGCTCCCGTCGCGGCCGGTCCGGCCGCGCCCAAAGACGATGAGGACGGCTGGCGGCAGCGGGCGACCACGGTCAACGGTGCGTTGGCGGAGGCGCGAGCGCAGGTGCGGCAGTTGCAGGCGCTCGTCGATCGGCTCGGCCTCGAGGCGGCAGCCACCGACAAGACCATCGCGGCGCGAGCCGAAGCCGAGCGTGCGCAGGTGCGCACGCAACTCGCGACGGCCCGGGAGAAGGCGTCGGCCGCATCGGCCGCACGCGAGGCCCTCGAGCAGGAAGCGCGCGCCTCCGGCGTGCCGCCGACCTGGATCCAGTAGACTGGCGGCTCACGAGATGGCTGGTTCGGCGGCCCAGGCGTCGACCGCATGGGTGTCGCCGGCTCGATACCCTGCTGCGCTCTCGATGGCGACATCCCGCGAGACTCCCGACGTCCTGCTCGTCGACGACAACGAGGACCTGCGCTACGTGCTGGCGACGGTGCTGTCGCGGCACGGGTACCGCGTGGTCGAAGCGGCCGACGAGCCCGAGGCGATCGAGGCCCTGAGGCGGAACCGGCCGTGTCTCGTGCTGTCCGACCTGCGGCTGCCCACGGGCGACGGACTGGGCGTGCTGCGGGCGGCCAAGGAACTGGACGCCGCGCTGCCGGTCATCCTGATGACCGGCTACGGGGCGATCGAGGAGGCCGTCACCGCCGTCCGCGAGGGCGCGCTCGATTACCTGCCCAAGCCGGTCGACCACGAGCACCTCGTGCTCACCGTCAGCCGCGCCATCGAACAGCGCCGCATCGTCACCGAGAACCTGCTGCTGCGGGAGGCGCTCGGCGCCCGCCACGGTGCGCCGACGATCATCGGCGAACACGCGGCGTTGATCGAGGTGCAGCGGAGCCTGCGCCGCGTGGCGCCGACCGAGACCACCGTGCTGCTGGGGGGCGAGAGTGGCACCGGCAAGGAATTGTTCGCCCGCGCCCTGCACGCCCACAGCGACCGGTCCGACGGGCCCTTCGTGGCGATCAACTGCGCGGCCATTCCGGAGACGCTGCTCGAGACCGAACTGTTCGGCCACGAGAAGGGCGCCTTCACCGGTGCCTCGCAGCGCAAGCCGGGCAAGTTCGAGGTGGCGCACGGCGGCACGCTCTTTCTCGACGAGATCGGCGAGATGCCGGTCAACCTGCAGGCGAAAGTGTTACGGGTGCTCGAGGAGCGCAGCTTCGAGCGGGTCGGCAGCAACACGACGCTGCACGTCGACGTCCGCCTCGTGGCCGCCAGCAACAGGGACCTGCGCGCCTCGGTGGCCAGCCGCACGTTCCGCGAGGATCTGTTCTTCCGGCTCTCGGTGTTCCCGATCGTCATCCCGCCGCTGCGCGAACGGGCGACCGACGTGCCGCTGCTGGCGCGGCACTTCGTCGAGAAGTTCGCGCGCGAACAGAACAAGCGCCCGCCGCACCTGTCGTCGGCCGCGGTCGAAGCGCTCGAACGTCACGCGTGGCCGGGCAACGTCCGCGAGCTGCAGAACTGCATCGAGCGCGCGGTGATCCTCGCCGAGGGCGACACGATCTACGCGCAGCACCTGAATCTCGGTGCGGGCGAACTGCCGCGTGAGGCGGCGCCGCCGCGCGATCCCTGGGACGAGATCGACCTGTCGGGGACGCTGCCCGACGCGTCGCGGCGCGTGCTGCTCGAAGTCGAGCGGCGAAAGATCCAGCAGGCCCTCGCCGCCGCCCAGTGGGATCACGTCAAGGCGGCCGACGCGTTGCAGATTCCCGCGCGCGTCGTGCTCGGCCGCATCCGCGACTTCAAGCTCACGCCGCCGACGCGATAGGCCGACTCGCGCAGGTAGGGCCCGCTCTCCGGGCCTACCTTGGCGGCGCCATCTGGTTACGCGCGGTCAGACGCCGATGTCGCGCAGCGCGTTGCGTACTTCCGTCTCGCTCACGTCTGTCGCGATCGTCGTCGCGCCGATGCGGGTGGGCAGCACGAAGTGCAGCGTGCCCGCCACGACCTTCTTGTCGCGGCGGGTCGCCGCGACGATCGCGTCGGCGTCGAGCCCGGCGATGGCCGGCAGCGGCCCCATCCGATCGATCAACCGGCCGAGCGCGCCCTCGTCGTCGCGCGACCACGTGCCGCGCGCCGCGGCGATGGCCGACGCGGCCCGCATTCCGTAGGCGACGGCTTCCCCATGGCGGAGCAGACGGTACTGCGTGACGGCCTCGAGCGCGTGGCCGATCGTGTGGCCGAAGTTCAGGATGCGGCGCAGGCCGTCCTCGCGCTCGTCCTTGGACACGACGTCGGCCTTGATCGCGCAGCACTCCGTGATCACCGGCAGCAGCGCCTCGGCTTCGCCGTCGAGCAGCGCGTCCAGCGTCGTCTCGCAGCGTGAGAACAGCGACGGCGAGGCGATGACGCCGTACTTCACGACTTCGTACAGCCCGGCCCGCAGTTCACGCCGGCTCAGCGTGGCGAGCAGCACCGGATCGACGGCGACAAGGGCCGCCTGGTGAAAGGCGCCGATCAGGTTCTTGCCCAGCCGATGGTTCACGCCGACCTTGCCGCCGATGGCGCTGTCGGTCTGCGCGACGACCGTGGTCGGGACGTGGACGAGGCGGATCCCGCGCAGGTACGTGGCCGCCGCAAAGCCGGCCATGTCGCCGATCACGCCGCCGCCGACCACCACGAGTACGGCCTTGCGGTCGACGCCGCGCGACACCAGCGCATCGTGCACCCTGCTCATCGTCGCGATCGTCTTGGCCTTCTCGCCGTCGGGCACGAGCACCGGTTCGGCCTCGGCGAGCGGCCCGAGACCGGCCGCGACCGCCGGCCCGTGCAGCGCCCACACGCGTGGACTGGACACGGTCACCAGCCGCGACGCGCCCGGGCATGCCTCGGCGACGATGGTGCCGAGCGAGGTGAGCAGACCGGGGGCCACCAGGATGCGCGAGAGTTGACCGGAAGCGGGACGAACGTCGATGGTGTGAGGGGTCATCACGGAAGATGCGCGAAATGCCGCGGAAATCGGCCGCTGAGCGGGTGGTAGGATAGCAGGGTGCCGGCGGGCTCCGAACGCGTCGGACAGGAGCAGACGGCCCGCTGGTGACCACGACTTCCGATTTTCTGGTGCTCGGCAGCGGCATTGCGGCGCTCCGTGCCGCGTTGGCGCTGGCCCACCGGGGCCGGGTCTGCATCCTCACGAAAGGCGAGCCCGAGCAGGGCAGCACCGGCTGGGCGCAGGGCGGCATCGCCGCAGCGATGGGCGAGGACGACTCGCCGGACCTGCACTACCGCGACACGCTGGCGGCCGGCGACGGCCTGTGCGAGCCGGGCGCGGTGCGGATGCTCGTCGAGGAAGGGCCCGCCTACGTGTCGGAACTGCTGGACTGGGGCGCCCGCTTCGACCGGCAGCCGGACGGCCGCATCGCCCCCACCCGCGAGGCGGCGCACAGCGTCAGGCGCGTGCTGCACGCCGAGGATGCGACCGGCCGCGAGATCAGCCGTGTGCTGCACCAGCAGGTCGCGGCGGTGCCGGCAATCACGGTCGTCGATCACGCCGTGGTCGTCGAGCTGCTGCGCGACGGCAGCCGATGCCTCGGCGCGGCCTATCTCGATCCGCGCGGACAGCGCCACGACGCGCACGCCTCGGCGACGCTGCTGGCCACCGGCGGCGCCGGGCAGGTCTTTGCCCAGACCACGAACCCGGCGGTGATCGCCGGCGACGGCATGGCGATGGCCTTCGAGGCCGGCGCCGAGGTCGCCGATCTCGAGTTCGTGCAGTTCCATCCGACGGTGCTCGACGTGCCCGGCCGGCCGCGGTTCCTGTTGTCCGAGGCGCTCCGCGGCGAAGGCGCCCGGCTCGTCAACGCGTCGGGCGAGGCGTTCATGGCGCGCTACGAAGTGGCCGCCGAGCTCGCGCCGCGCGACCGCGTGGCCCGCGCCATCGTCCGCGAACGGGAACGGACCGGCGCGCAGGTGTTCCTGTCGATGGCGCACCTCGCCGATCTGGACGTGCACGCGCGGTTTCCGCAGATCTCGGAGGCCTGTCGCGAAGCGGGCCTGGACCTGGCGCGCGAGCCGATCCCGGTCAGCCCCGCCGTCCACTACGTGATGGGCGGCGTGGTCACCGACCTCGACGGGCGGACGTCGCTGCCCGGCCTGTACGCCGCCGGCGAAGTGGCGTGCACCGGCGTCCACGGCGCCAACCGCCTCGCGAGCAATTCGCTGCTCGAAGGACTCGTGTTCGGCGCGCGGGCCGGTGTGGTGATGGGCGAGCCGGCGCGGCCGCGCGCGGCCTGGCCGCCGGGGCGGCTGTCGGCGTGCGACCCCGTCGTGCCTGCCGCCGGCGGCGACTGGCCGGCGGGCCTGGACGGCGCGGCCGTACGCGCCCGTACGTGGAAGGACCTGGGGCTGGTGCGCACGGGCGAGGGCCTGCGCGACGCCGCGGCGTTCTTCTCGAGCGCTTACGCCGCGACGCGGAACCCGGCCGGCGCTCGGATCGCGCCGGCGCTGCGCAGCCTGGTGACCGTGGCCTTCCTCATGAGCCGTGCCGCATTGCGGCGCGAGGAGAGCCGCGGCGGCCACTACCGGACCGATTTCCCGGAGCGCCGCGACGATGTGTGGAGCCGGCACTGCAGCGACGTGCTGCAGCGGAGAGCGGATTGAAGACGACCATGAACGAGCAGCAGGGCAAGGCGCAGGGGCAGGGCAGGAGCGGCGGCAAGGGCGACGGATTCGTCACGGCGATCACGGCCCAGGGCGAGGACTACTCGCGGTGGTACCTGGACGTGGTGTTGCGGGCCGAACTGGCCGACTACACGCCGGGCCTCAAGGGCTGCATGACCATCCGGCCGTACGGCTACGCGATCTGGGAGCGCATCCAGCAGCTGCTCGACGCGCGTCTCAAGGCGACTGGACACGTCAACGCCTACTTCCCGCTCTTCATCCCCGAGAGCCTGCTGATGAAGGAGGCCGAGCACGTCGAGGGCTTTGCGCCCGAGGTCGCCTGGGTCACCCATGGCGGCAAGGAGAAGCTCGAGGAGCGGCTCGCGATTCGTCCGACCTCGGAAGTCATCATCGGCACGATGTACGCCAAGTGGCTGCAGTCGTGGCGTGATCTGCCCATCCTGATCAACCAGTGGGCCAACGTCGTGCGCTGGGAGAAGGTGACGCGGCCCTTCCTCCGCACGACGGAGTTCCTCTGGCAGGAAGGCCACACGGTGCACGAGACCGAGGCCGACGCCGAGGAGGAGACGCTGAAGATCCTCGGCGTCTACAAGGAGTTCGTCGAGACCGAACTCGCGATGCCGGTCATCGAAGGCCGCAAGAGCGACGCCGAGAAGTTCGCCGGGGCGGCCAAGACGTACTCGATCGAAGCGCTGATGGGCGACGGCCGCGCGCTGCAGGCGGGCACCTCGCACAACCTCGGGCAGAACTTCGCCAAGGCGTTCGAGATCAAGTTCCAGGGCCGCGACAAGGTCGAGCAGCATGCCTGGACGACGTCATGGGGCGTGTCCACCCGCCTCATCGGCGGCCTGATCATGGTCCACGGCGACGACAGCGGGCTGGTCCTGCCGCCAAACATCGCGCCCCATCAGGTCGTGATCGTGCCGATTCCGCGCGGCAACTGGCAGGAGACGGTGCTGCCGAAGGCCCAGGAGATTCGCGATCAGCTCACCGCCGCCGGCGTGCGCGTGATGCTCGACGACCGCGACGCCTACACGCCTGGCTGGAAGTTCGCCGAGTGGGAGATGCGCGGCGTGCCGGTGCGGCTCGAGATCGGGCCGAAGGACATCGAGAAGGGGCAGGTCGTGCTGGCCCGCCGCGACACGCGCGAGAAGTCGTTCGTGCCGATGGCCGATCTCGGCTCGCACGTGCCGGCCCTGCTCGCGACGATCCAGCGCGATCTGTTTGCGAAGGCCAGCCAGGTGCGCGAGGAACGGACGCACTACACGGAGAGCTACGAGGAGTTCAAGACGCTGATGGCCGGGGCGCGTCCGGGGCTCGTGTATGCACCCTGGTGCGACGATCCCGCCGTGGAGGCGCAGATCAAGGCCGAGACGCAGGCGACGATCCGCAACTACCCGTTTGCGGCGCCGCCCTTCGAGGGCAAGGCTTGCTTCGTCACCGGCCGCCCGGCCGTCGTGACCGCCTGCTTCGCCAAGGCGTATTAGCGGTCGCGCGACCTACCCCCACAGCGCGGCGAACGATTCCGGCGCGCGCGCGGCGAGCTTCCTGGCCGCCGCGTGCCGCTTCGTGATCTTCTCCCGCTCCACGACCGCCCGGAAGACCGTCGCGATCTGTCCGCGGAACCACGCGTCCTCGCTCGCGCCGTAGGCGTCGGCGACGGCGTCCAGCACCGAGGCGTCGCCCACCTGCTGCAGCGCCGAGAGCATGCCGACCGGCGTGTGCGGCCCCAGGGCCTCGAGCGTCTCGCGCAGGTCGTAGACCGCGAGACGGCTGCCGCGCGCCGCCAGCGCCAGATGCGCCGTGGCCCGCACCACGCGCCACGGTTCGACCGCCTCCGCCGCCAGCTCGCGTTCGTGCGCCCGCACGCGTTCGATCACACGGTGCAGCGTCGTCAAGGGCGCGGCAGACCCCTGGGTGACGATCGCGGTTCTCAGCGAATCGACGTCGGCAGGCAGCGCGCCGGTCGCGACGCGTTCGAGATCCACGGCGGCGGGCGCGTCGGCCGGCGCCGCGTCCGACAGGCCGCCCTCGGCCGCCAGGCGCACGGCCGCCGACGGGTCCTGCCGCAGTTGCGCGCGCAACGGTTCGACGATGTCGGCGTCGTAGGCGGCCGACTGATCGGGCGCGTTGATGATGGCGTCCAGGGCCCGCAGCCGAACCGGGTCGGGACGGTCTCGATCCAGCAGCGTCGCCGTCAGGATGTCGAGCGCCGACGACGACACGGCGGCGTCCCTGGCCTCGAGCAGCGCGCCCAGGACGTCCACCGCCGCCACGGCCACTTCCGGAGTGGCGTGGCCGGCGAGCGGCCGGACGACGGGAAGCGCCGAGGGGTCGCCGATGCGCTCGAGCACGCGCAGCAGGCGCGGGACGTGGGCGTCGGAGGCGGTGCGCAGTCGCTGCAGCACCTGACGCAGCGCCGGTCGTCCAGTGATGGCGAGACGGGCGATCGCGGCTTCCACGCCGACCGCATCGTCGCCATCCAGGAGTTCGTCGAGCAGAGCTGTGGACCGACCGGAGGAGGGCACGGCGAAGGGATTGTACCGCTGCCGGCTCACGCGCCGGCCCCGCCTTGGAATCAAATGACGAAGGCCCCGACCGGCGGTTGCCGATCGGGGCCTTCGAAGGTCCAGCGAGCCGGTGACGCTTACTGCGTCACGCGGACCGTGAGGGCGGCGCGGCGGTTCAGGCGGCGCGTCTCCTCGCGGGCGTTGTCGTGCTTGGGCCGCTCTTCGCCGTAGCTCACGGTGCGGATGCGGGTGGCACCGACGCCGCGCGAGCCGAGGTAGTCGCGAACCGAGTAGGCGCGACGCTCGCCGAGCGCGAGGTTGTATTCGGCCGTGCCGATGTTGCAGGTGTGGCCTTCGACCTCGATGTTGAGCTCGGGGTTGTCCTGCAGCGCCTTGATGGCCTCGTCAAGGATGCGCGTCGCTTCAGGCCGCAGCGTGTAGCGGTCGAAGTCGAAGTGCACGTCCTCGAAGGTGTAGTCCTTGATGGCCGGCTTGACCACCTGGATGGTGACCGTGTCGGTCACGGTGCCGCCCTTGCCGTCGCTCACCGTGACGGTCGTGGGCACCGGGCCCTCCTGCATCGGAGCGGTCCAGAGGCTTTCGCGGTCGGCGCCGTTGGCGAACTGGCCGGCCGGAGCGGACCACTTGTAGGTCAGCGGGTCGCCATCGGGATCGCTGGCGTCGGCCGTGACCGTGGAGCTCTTGCCGACTTCGACCGTGCAGGGGTTGCAGCGCGCCTTGACTGTCGGCGGGCGATTCTGCTGGACCGGCGGTGGCGGCGGAGGCGGCGGCGGGGGCGGCGGCGGTGCGTAGACGCGCACGCCCGGGTGGAAGCCGATGCGGACCTGGCCGCTCAGGCGGTCGCCGCTCTCCGAGTCGTACGGGCCGAACTTGTCGCGGGAGTCGTGCGCGAGGGCATAGACGACGCCACCGCCGACGAAGAAACCCTTCGGGCTGATGTAGGTGAGCCCGAGCGCGCCGTCGAGCGGGCTGCGCAGGTTGAAGATGCCGGTCGGGCTCGTGCCGTCGAAGGCCGTCAGGCCGCCCGCCGTGATCTCGTCGTCGAAGTAGCGCTCGCCGAACAGTTCGGCCGTCAGGCGCAGGCCGCTGCGGCTCGGCACGCCGAGGCCGACGCCGTAGCGCAGGCCGTTGCTCTGGTTGGTCTGGTCGGCATCGGCGCGGACGGCAACGCCGACGTAGCCTGACAGGTCGGCGCGCTGGCCGACTTCCTTGCTCAGGATGTAGTCGATGAAGAAGTCGGCCTGACCGGAGCTGGTGCCCTTGTCGGTGCTGCCGGTCGGCAGCTTCGCCATCGCGCGCAGCGCCATGGCGAGCGGCTTCTGGTCGGCCTCGGAGAGCAGGTTGACCTTGCCGCCGACGTACAGGTCGCCGATCGTCGTGCCCGACCACGGCTGCTTGACGCGCGGGTACTCGTTGACAGGCCCGCCCGCCTCGTTGCCGGGGATGAACACCGGACGGATGTCGCGGTCGATGCGGGTCACCGTGGAGAGCGCCGCGAACAGTTCCGCACGACCCCCGATGCCGAACCCGAAGGTGACCGGCACGAACGAGATGTCGGTGAAGCCTTCCTGGCGATCGAAGTTGGAGTAGTAGGCGCTGGCCGACCAGCGGCCCTTCGGCAGCACTTCGCCGAGCGGGACGAACCAGAGACCGCTGTCGCCCTGGAACGTGGTCGTCGCGGGACGGGTCTCGACGTCCATCGCCGCGACTGGCTCGGAGGCCGGCGCCGGCTGCGCGGCGGAAGCTGCCTGCTGCGCGAACCCTGCAGGCGCAGCCATCGCCATCCCTAGCACGGCGGCGAGACCAACCCTGAAGAGGCGTGTCATGTGTATGTCCTCGAATCTCTTGCTAACCAGCTCTACCATCAAAGAATACGACGACCAATACTACCGACGGGTTGTCCGTCCGTCAAACCGATCCGTAAGTTTTCACACACCAGCCGATGGTGCGAGAACCGTGACCGGTGACTTACCTCTGCAAGCGCGTTGCCAGCCCGTGCCGCAGGTCGGGACCGTCTGCCGGGCGCGGCGGCGTCAGTCGGCCGCGACAGCAGTCCGTTTCTTGAACACGTAGGCCACCAGGATGCTGAAGGCATACAGACCGATCATCGGCACGGCGACGAGGAACAGTGAGAGGGGATCGGACCCCGGCGTCACGATCGCCGCGACGATGAAGATGATCAGGATGGCGTACTTGGTGTGCTTGATCAGGAAGCGAGGCGTGACCATTCCGACACGGGCCAGGAACATCACGAGCGTCGGCATCTCGAACACGACGCCCAGGCCGAGCGCCATCCGCACGTAGAGCGAGAAGACCGGCTCGATGCGCGGGGCGAACTCCAGCGTCTCGTCGGCGAAGCTGCCGAAGAAGCTCCAGGCCGCCGGGAAGGCGACGTAGTGCGAGAAGGCGCAGCCGAGCGTGAAGAACACCGTCGACATCACCACGAAGGGGATGGCGAACCGTTTCTCGTGGGCGTAGAGGCCGGGCGCGATGAACGCCCAGATCTGCCACATCAGGATCGGCAGGGCGATGAGCACGCCGGCCAGGGCGGCCATCTTCATGTACAGCAGGAAGGCTTCGGTCGGCTCGGTATAGATGAGCCGGCCGCCGGCCGGTAGCACCGCCTGCAGCGGCTTCATGATGAAGTCGAAGATGCGCTCGATGAAGAGCAGCGCGATCACGAAACCGAGGAGGACGCCGCCGAGGGCCCTGATCAGTCGTTGCCGGAGCTCGTCGAGATGCTCCAGGAACGACATCTTTCCGCCGATGTCGTCGTCTGCTTCCTCTTCATCGTCGAGCGGCGGGGCGGGCACGGGGGACAGAGACATGCGGCGGGGCGGCGTCCGGGGCTCGGCCTAGATGTTGGCGCCGCGCGGCGTCGTGTCGGCGACCGGCTGACGGACCTCGTCCTGGGCCCGGTCGTACGGATCGTCCTGCCCGTACAGGTCCGAGGCGGCCTCGTCTGCCACCGGGACGGCGGCGACCGGAGCGGCGGCGACAGGGGCCGGCGCCGGCGCCTTGGCCGTGCGGTCCTTCTCCTCCTCCACCCGAATCTCTTCTTCCAGTGAGTTGCGCAGTTCGTTGGAGGCGCGTTTGAACTCCGCCAGGCTCTTGCCGAGTGACTTGCCGAGCTCCGGCAGCTTGCGCGGGCCGAAGACAATGAGGGCGATGACGAAGATGATGACCAACTCCGGCATGCCGAGAGAACCGAACATCGTAGGCTCCTGAGAGGGTCCGGGGAGCGACCCTGACCAGCCGGGTGAGGCTTGGACCGTCTTCGATTATAGGAACGCCTTCCGGACAAGATCAATGACAGAGGGCGGTCGTCACACGCCGGTTTGCCGGTCCGGGACCGCGTGGTACGCTGCGAACATGCAGAAGAACCGCGCGCTGCCGGCGGTCCTGTTCGCCGTTGCCGTTTCGGCTCTCGTCGGCGGCGTGCTGGGCCGGCGGGCCCAGGCCAC
Organism: uncultured bacterium; assembly: GCA_966211945.1. Taxonomy (GTDB): domain Bacteria; phylum Acidobacteriota; class Vicinamibacteria; order Vicinamibacterales; family Vicinamibacteraceae; genus Luteitalea. The sequence continues at coordinate 11,458 of CBIHOS010000039.1, read as the reverse complement.
GTCCGATCCGCTCACCGATCGGTACCGCGTCTTCACGGCGGCGCTCGCCGCGGTCGAGCAGGAATACGTCGAGGACGTCGAGTCCGATCGTCTCGTGTACAGCGCCATCTCCGGCATGCTGCAGACGCTCGACCCGCACTCGAGCTTCCTCGACCCCCGCGCCTACGCGCAATTGCGCGAACGCCAGGAGGGCCGGTACTACGGGCTCGGCATCAGCATCACCCCGATCGACGGCGACATCACCGTGATGTCGCTCTTCGAAGGGTCGCCGGCGTACCGCAAGGGCATCCGCCGCGGCGACGTCATCGCCCGCATCGAGGGCCAGGACACCAAGGGCTGGACCAGTGAGCAGGCCGTCAAGGTCCTGAAGGGACCCAAGGGCACGCAGGTCAAGCTGTGGCTCCGGCGCGCCGGGTACACCGACCTGATCGAACTCTCCGTCGAGCGCGACGAAGTGAACATCCCCACCATCAAGGGCGTGTTCATGGTCGACAACGAAACCGGGTACATCCGCCTCAACGATTTCTCCGAGACCACCGATCGCGACCTCGGCGAGGCCCTTGAGACGCTGAACGGCAAGGGCATGAAGCGCCTGCTCCTCGACCTCCGGGACAACCCCGGCGGCCCGCTCGACCAGGCCATCCGGGTGTCCGACCGGTTCCTGCCGAAGGGCGACATGGTCGTCTACACGCGCGGCCGCACGCGCAATTCCGACCAGGACTACCGCGCCGCCGATGCCGACGACTTCGGCACGATGCCCATCATCGTGATGGTCAACCGCAACAGCGCGAGCGCCGCCGAGATCGTCTCGGGAGCCCTGCAGGACCACGATCGCGCCCTCATCGTCGGCGAGAAGACGTTCGGCAAGGCGCTGGTCCAGTCGGTCTACCGCATCAGCGAAGGCGCCGGCCTGGCCCTCACCACCGCCCGGTATTTCACGCCGAGCGGCCGCCTGATCCAGCGCCCGTGGGACGGCACCTTCGACGAGTACCTGACCTACTCGCTGCGTGAGCAGAAGGCCGACGAGCCACACGATCCGGCCAACCTGAAGCTGACCGACGCCGGCCGCAAGGTCTACGGCGGCGGCGGCATCCAGCCCGACAAGTACCTCGCCGGCCCGGTCGAAGGCTTCAACCCGTCGCGGTTCGGCCGGATGCTGTGGGCCCGCCAGGTGTTTGCCGACTTCGCCCAGCGGTTCACGGCCGAAGGCGACACCCGCATCCGCGGCAATGGCCAGACCCGCACCGTCACCCGCGGCTTCACGGTGGACGATGGGATGGTGGCCGATTTCCGCACCTACCTCACGTCGCGGAAGATCCGGGTCGACGACAAGGCCCTCGAGGCCGACGACCAGTTCATCCGGGCGATGATCCAGTACGACATCGACCTCGCCCTCTTCGGCGTCGAGGAGGCGCGGCGCAACCTCGTCGCCCGCGACCCGCAGGCCCAGTTCGCCCTCCAGCACTTCGAGGAGGCGGGCCGGCTGCCGCTGCTCGAGTCGTCCCACCGGACCTCGGCGCGTCAGGCCAATTAAAGCCCGAAGGCAGGGCCGCCAGATCTACCTAATCCGCAGGATCTAGTGGTTCCTGCGGGCGCTTGCCCCAATTAGTAGTGACCTGCTAGGATCCGGCCCGTCCTCTTCCGCGGTCGCCGGGTTCTCCTGCCGCCGCCGCAGCGTGTCCTGAAATGCGTCTCAACCGACTCGAAATCAACGGCTTCAAGAGCTTTCCCGATCGCGCCGATCTCGCCTTCGACCTCGGCGTGACCGCCATCGTCGGACCCAACGGCTGCGGCAAGAGCAACGTCGTCGACGCCATCACCTGGGTGCTCGGCGAGCAGAGCGCCAAGAGCCTGCGCGGCGAGCGCATGGAGGACGTCATCTTCGCGGGCAGCGATGCCCGCAAGCCGACCCACACTGCGGAAGTGAAATTGAAGATGAGCGGGGTCATCTCGCGCGTCGGCCTCGAGGATCACCCGCAGAAGAAGACCGTCGCCCAGGAGCTCGAGGACTCGGTCGAGACCCTCACCGAGGACATCGTGCTGGCTCGCGACGTCGAGGTGTCGCGGCGGCTGTACCGGTCGGGTGAGAGCGAGTACCTGATCGACGGCCATGTGGTGCGCCTGCGCGACGTGCAGGACCTGTTGATGGATGCCGGCCTCGGCGTCAAGGGATACGCCGTCATCGAGCAGGGCAAGATCGGCCAGATCCTCGCCGCCAAGCCGACCGAGCGGCGGCAGCTGATCGAGGAAGCCGCCGGCGTCACCAAGTACAAGACGCGCCGCCGGCAGGCCGAACTGAAGCTCGAGGCCGCGCAGCAGAACCTGACCCGCGTCGACGACATCGTCTTCGAGCTCGAGAAGCAGCGCGGCTCGCTGAAGCGGCAGGCCGCGAAGGCGCGTCGCTATCGTACGCTGCGCGAGGAACTGCGGCAGTGGGAGAAGCTGCTGTTCGGGCAGAAGTACCAGGCGCTGCAGGCCGCCATGGCGAGCGCGATGCAGCGCCTCGAACAGGCGCGGACGAACGAGGCCGGCCTGGCCGGCCGCGTCGGCGAGGTGGAAGCGGCGCTCGAACGTCTGCGCATCGAGTTGACCGAGGCCGACACCGCCGCCAACGCGGCGCGCGCGTCGGCTCACGCCAAGGAACTCGAGAGCGGCCGCCGGCAGCAGCAGTTGGAGTTCGATCTGCAGCAGGTGCAGTCGCTCGGCGCGGCGCTGATCGTGATGCAGGAGGAACTGGCCCGCCTCCAGGAGCGCATCGGCCCGGCGCAGGAGGAACTCGACACCCGCAAGTCGGCCAGCGGGCAGGCCGATCGCGAGCGCGACGAAGCGGCCGCGCGCGTGAAGGACGAGGACGTCGCGGTGCAGCGCGCCGCCGCCGAGATCGCGGCGCTCGAGCAGGCGGTCGAGAAGGCGCGCAGCGAACTGTACGCCGGCATGACGCAGGTCAACACGCTGCGCAACGCGATCGAGCGCGCGATCGAGGCCCGCGACCGGATTGCGCAGGAACTCGGACGGCTCGAGGTGGAGAGCGACGACCTGCGCCTCGAACAGGAGACCGCGCTCACCGAGCGCGAGCGGGCCAGCGGCGCGCTGCGGGAGGCGCAGGCCGGGCTCGAGCAGGTGCGCGGCGCCCGCACCGCCAGTGAAGCCGCCCTCGGGACCGCGCGCATCGAGCGCGAGTGGCGCGAGCGCGATCTGCGCAGCCGCGAACGCGAGCTCTCCGGCGTGCAGGCGCGGCTCAAGTCACTGGAGGAACTGGACGCGGCCCGCGCCGAGTACGGCGAAGGCGCGCGGTTGATCCTGGCATCGCGCGACAACCTGATCGCGCACTACGGCTCGGTGGCCGATGCCCTCGAAGTCGCGCCGGAGTTCGAGACGGCGGTCGCCGCCTGCCTCGGCGAACTGGTGCAGCACGTGGTCGTGCCCGACATGGCCGCCGTGCAGGCCGGCCTGGCCCTGGTCCGGGAACGCGACGCCGGCCGCGTCGGCTTCGTGGTCGCCGACGATGTGATGCCGGCCGACGTGGTCGCGCCGGCAGTGGCAGGCGTGCGCCCGCTCCTCGACGTCGTCCGCGTCGGCGGCGATGCCGCCGCGCACGTCCGCGCCGTGCTCCGCGACGCGTGGCTCGCCGACGACGCCGCGACGGCCCGCGAGGGCTCGCGTCAGGTCGCCGGTCCGGTCGTGACGCCGCAGGGCGACGTCTTCCGCGCCGCCAAACTCGTGGCCGGCGGCGGCAAGGCCGACGCGCGGCAGATTCTCCACACCAAGAGCGAGATCAAGGGCCTGCGCGAACAGATCGGCGCTGCCCAGCGCGAGATCGAGACGATGTCCGGCGACCTGTCGGGTGCCGAGGCCGTCATTGCGCGCGTGATGGGCGAGATCGCCGCGTTCACGGCCGAACAGGTCGCGCACGAGAAGTCGATCGTCGGACTCGAACTGCAGGTCAACCGCGCCTCCGACGAGCGCGATCGCGTGGCGCGGCGCATGGACCTGATCGACAACGAGCGCCGCCGCGCGCAGGAAGAGCGCACGACGCTCGAGAGCCGCGAGGCCGAAGCCCGCCGATCGATCGAGGACCTCGAAGTCGAGCAGCAGTCGCTCAGCGACGAACTCGCCGACGCGCAGCGCCGGCTGCTCGACGGGCGCGAGCGGCAGGCGTCGGTCGGCCGCCGCGCCGCCGAAGCGCGGGCGACGCACGCGGCCCTCGTCGAGCGCGCGTCGGCGCTCGCGCAGGACGTCCGTCGCCTCGAAGACGCCTCGGCGGATTTGCGGCAGCGCATCACCACGCGGCAGCAGGAGGCCGACGGCTCGGTGAGCCGCCGCAGCGGGCTCGAGATGTCGATCACGGCCCTGCGTTCCGCCATCGACGACGACCTGGCGGCCCTGGACGAGCTGAAGCGCGCCGTCGTCCTGGCCGACGAGCGGGTGGTCGAGGTGCAGGGAGCCTTCGCCGAGCACGAGAGCAACGCGCGCGAGGCGCGTCGCGGACTCGACGACGTGCGCGTCCTCTCGACGTCGCTCGAAGTCGCGAGGGCGACGGCGGAGTCGGACCTCGGTCACCTCGCCGAGTCGTGCCGCGAAGCGCTCGACCAGAGCCTCGAGGAGGTCGCCGCGGCAGTCGCCGAGATGCTCGCGAACGAACAGGCGCTGCCGAGTGCGGCGTCGGTGGCTGCGGCCGAGCGTGCCGGCGCCGACGAGGACGCGGCCGATGCCGCCGTCGAGGCGGGGCAGGACACGGCGGTCGAGGCCGCCGGCGAAGCCGCGACGACCGGCGCCGAGGAACCGGCGCCACCGGTGCTCAGCGCCGAACACGCCATCACGCGGCTGAAGGCGCGCATCGCGGCGCTCGGCGCCGTCAACATGATGGCCATCGAGCAGTTCGACGAACTCGAACAGCGCCACGGCTTCCTGACCGGCCAGCGCAAGGACCTCATCGACGCGATCGCGACGACCGGCGAGGCCATCGCGCGCATCGACAAGACGACCCGTGAACGCTTCGCCGAGGCGTTCGCTGCGGTGAACGCCAACTTCGAGGAGATGTTCACGACGTTGTTCGGCGGCGGCCGGGCCGGCCTGCTGCTGCTCGATCAGGACGACGTCCTCGAAAGCGGCATCGACATCGTCGCGCAGCCGCCGGGCAAACGGCTGCAGAACGTGCAGCTGCTGTCGGGCGGTGAGAAGGCGCTGACGGCGATGGCGCTGATGTTCGGGATCTTCAAGTACCGCCCGAGCCCGTTCTGCCTGCTCGACGAGATCGACGCGCCGCTCGACGATGCCAACATCGGCCGGTTCGTCGAGATGCTGCGCAGCATGCAGGACCAGACGCAGTTCGTGCTGATCACGCACCACCGCAAGACCATGGAGATCGCCGACCGGCTGTACGGCGTGACGATGGAGGAGCCGGGCGTGTCAAAGGTCCTGCGCCTCGACCTGACGCACTGAGCACGGCAGGGCCCGCTGCCCGAGCCGCGACCTCTACAGGGATGGTCCCTCTCGAGCCGATATCCAGGCGGCCGGCTGCGTCCGGCCGCACTGCTCGTGACCCACCCGTGAACGAAGACAAAGGCACCCGCTATCGCCGCTCCGAACGCGGTCTCCGCATGCTGGAGGCCGTGGCCGCTGCCACCGGCGTCCTGCTGGTCGCGGCGACCCCCGCCGCACGGACCGCCGCTCGGGCCGGCGCGGCGATCGCTGTCGCCACCCACGCACCGACAGGCCTGCCGACCCAGATGCTGGTCGCGGGTGGCGTCCTCGCCGTGACAGTCCTGGCCGCCCTGGTGCTGTCGGTGCCGTTCGCCATTCGCCGGACCGGGGCGGTGGCACGGCGGTACGGCGCGCGCGTGACGCCGCCGGCCCGTGTCGTGCGCCGCGCGGCTCGGCACGGCGCGCTGCTCGTTGCGACCGCCACGCTCGCGTGGGCGGTCTTCCTGACCGTGCACGGCGTTGCCCCCTGGGCCGCGGGTGTGGCCACCGCCATCGTCGCGCTGCTGGCGGCGGCGGCGGCGATGCTGCTGGCCCCGTGGATCGTGGGGCTGTCTTCGCACGTGCGGCCGATGCGCGACGAGGCGCTGACCGGCCGTCTCCACGCGCTGGCCTCGCGCGCGCAGATCCGGCTCGTCGGTCTCGAGGAGTGGGTCTTCGGCGACACCGACGAGGCCAATGCCGCGCTGATCGGCGTGGTCGGGCCGAGGCGCCTGCTGGTGTCGGACACGCTCATCACCGGCAGCGCTCCCGAGGAAGTCGACGTCGTGGTCGCGCACGAACTGGGCCACCACGTGCACGGCCACACGTGGCGGCGCGCCCGCGGTCAGGCGATCGCCGTCGTCGTGGCGGCGGTCGTCGCGCAGCTCTGCGCCGAGGGGCCGGCCCGGACGCTCGCGGGCACCGCCGGGGCCATCGATCCGGCTTCGTTGCCGTGGATGATGGCCGGCGCCGGTCTCGTGTGGCTGGCCACGCGCCCGGCCCGCCTGGCGGTCTCTCGCGCTCACGAGGAGGAGGCCGATGCGTTCGCCCTCGCCTTGACCGGGCGTCCCGACGTGCTGGAGCGGGTGCTGCTGCGGCTTGGCGCCCGCAACCTCGCGAGCGACGACGACTCACCGTGGACCCGTGCGTTCTTCCTCACGCATCCGCCGGTGGCGGCGCGGGTCGCGGCAGCACGCCGTACGAGCGGCGCGCCGGTGCCGCAGGGGCGTCGCCGTTCGATGGCCGCCGCCCCGGACGCCTGACGCCACCGCCGCCGGGCCGGCCAGGCGAGGCTGCGCTACCCTGAGCCACCATGCCGATCTCTCGCCGCGCGTTCGCCGCGCTTGCCGCCGCCGCCCTCGGGCCGACCATCCTGCGAGCCCGCCAGGACGACGCGAACTACGACGAGACCAAGGTCCCGCGTTATACGCTGCCGCCGCTGCTGGCCTTCGCCGACGGGCGTCCGGTGCGGACCGCCGCCGACTGGCGGTTGCGGCGCGGTGAGTTGCTGGCCGCGTTTGCCACCCACATGTACGGCCGCACGCCTCACGACCTGCCGGCGTTCACGGCGCGCGAGCTGGAGGGGCCCACCCCGACGCTCGAGGGCCGGGCCTGGCGTCAGCAGGTGCGCCTCGAGTGGCGCGACGGGATCGGCCTCGACGTGCTGGTCGTCCGCCCACGGCACGAGCGCCCGGTGCCGGTCTTCGTCGGCCTGAACTACTTCGGTAACCACGCCGTCCATCCCGACCCGGCCATTCGCTTGTCCGATCGCTGGATGCGCGCCAACGACGCCAACGGCATCGTCAATCACCGCGCCACGGAACGGAGCCGCGGCACCACGGCGCGACGATGGCCGCTCGACCTGATCATCGAGCGCGACTGCGCGGTGATGACCGCGTACTACGGCGAACTCGCGCCCGACGATCCGTCGGTCGTCGGAGACGGCGTGGCGCGGCTTGCAACGCCACTGCGGGGAGAAGTGCCGACCGACGAGCGCTGGGGCGCGATTGGCATGTGGGCCTGGGGGCTGTCGCAGATGCGGCAGGCGGCCGAAGCCATGCCCGGACTCGACGGCAGACGCGCGATCGTGGTTGGCCACAGCCGCCTCGGCAAGGCGGCGCTGTGGGCCGGCGCTCAGGACGAGCAGTTCGCGATGGTCGTGTCCAACGACTCTGGTGAGACCGGCGCCTCGCTGGCGCGCCGCATGTACGGCGAGAGCCTGGCTCGCATCACCAGCAGCTTTCCGCACTGGTTCTGCCACCGGCTCGCGACCTACGCCGATCGCGTGCCCGACCTGCCCGTCGACCAGCACCAGTTGCTCGCCCTGGTCGCCCCGCGTGTGCTGCACGTGGCGAGCGCCGTGGAGGATCGCTGGGCCGACCCGCGCGGGGAGTTCCTCGCGGCGCAGGCGGCCGACGAGGTGTGGCGCCTGCTCGGTTCGCCGGGCCTGGCGGCCTCGCGGATGCCCGCGATCGGGCCGGCTGTCGGCCGGAGGGTGCGTTACCACATCCGCAGTGGTGGTCACGACATCACGCCGGTCGACTGGACGCAGTACCTCGAGACCGTGAAGTCAGAGCTTACGTGAATCGCCGGCAGGTAGGGCCCGTTGTCCCCGACGCGGCGCGCGTTCATCGCACGATGAGTTCGCCCCGCATCTCCGCGCAGCCCGGATCGGCGCGCATGCTGCAGTAGAACGGGAAGCGGCCGATCTCGTCGGCGCGGAACTCGAACGTCACGGTGCCGCCCGGCGGGATGCGCTTCTGGATGCGGTATGCGTCGACGGTGAAGCTGTGGGCGATGTCGGCCGACGCAATGGTCAGCCGCACGACGTCGTTGTGCCGCACGTCCACCACCTCGGGATCGAACGTGAACTTGCGGGCGGTCATCGTGATCACCCGCCGTCCGGGCAGGTCCCGCTCGGGTTGGAGCATCGGCGCAAGGCCGCAGGCGGCGAGGCATCGCTGCACCCAGGCGCGGCGGGTGATGGGAAGGGTGGCGGTCATTGTCGCCTCTGTGCGAGCTGCGCTGCGGCAAGCGTGCTGCCCGTTGCGCCCGGTCCCGCGACGCGACGCCAGGCGCGGTCGGCATCGGCCCGCACCAGTCCATGCGCAGGGCCAGCGGTCGCCAGCACGCGGCGGGCGTCGTCGAGCAGGTCGCGCGCCTCCGCGCGACGCCGTGGGCCGAGAGTCGTGGCGAGTACCGTCCGCGCTTCGGCCAGTTCCCAGGGCTGCACGTCCCGGGCCCGTTCACGTTCGCGCAGCACGAACCGGGCGTCGGCCTCGGCGGCGGCGAGCTCGTGGAGCGCAGCGCGCGCCCGGGCGCGCTCGAGGCGCGTCGCCAGCGCATGCGGATGCACCTCGGACAGCCGCGCGTGCTGCACCGCCAGTGCCTCGTCGAGCAGCGCCACCGCATCCAGCGGCACGCCGCGCATCCGACGGATCCGCCCGAGGTTGTACTTCGTACGCGCGGTCAGGGCGTGCGTCGCGCCCGACTCCAGGCGAATCGACAATGCCTCCCGCAGCAGCCGTTCGGCCTGCGGCAGGTTGCCGAGCGTCGCGTGCAGGCGGCCGAGGTTGTTGAGCGCCGTGCCGACGGCCGGGTGCCGCGCGCCGCGGGCGCGCCGCCGGATATCGAGCGATTCCTCGTACCGCGGCAGCGCCTCGGCGAAGCGTCCCTGGTCCTCGTAGAGCGTCGCCAGGTTGTTCACCTGCGTCGAGAGATCCGTGGCGTTGCCGTCGGCCCGTGAGGCCCGCACGGCGCGCTCGTAGAGCAACTCGGCCTCGCCGTACTTCCGGCGGTCGTGCAGCAGGCTCGCCAGGTCGTTCACGATGGTGATCGTATCGGCATGCGTTGGCCCGAGCACCGCCTCGGCGCCCGACAGCGCTTCGCGGAACAAACGCTCGGCTTCGTCGTTGCGGTTCTGGTAATTGAGCACTTGCGCGAGATTGCGCAGCGTGAGGAGCAGGCGCGGATGTCGCGCCGGCAAGGTCGCGCGGCGGGCTTCCAGAACCTCACGGTACGCAACCTCGGCATCCTCGTACCGGCTCTGCGAGCGCAGGGTCTGCGCAAGACCGGAAAGGCTGTTGAGCACGTCCTCGCCGCGCGGCGGCGACAGCGATCGCCGCAGTTGCAGGGCCTGGCGATGCAGCGATTCGGCGTCCGCGTATTCGCCCTGCTCGTGCCGTACGAGCGCGAGGTTCTGGAGCACCTCTGCGACCTTCAGGTGCTCGGGACCATGAACCTGCCTGCGGAGATCGAGGGCGCGCGTCAGGGCACGCTGCGCGTCGTCAGGTGCGTCGGCGCGGCGCGATGCGTCGCCGAACTGCGTCAGTGCCTCGGCCAGCGGTTCGGGTCCGGCGTGCTCGCGCAGCTCCACGGCCTCACGAGCCAGTGTTCGGGCCCGCTCCCACCGTCCGAGGGCGGCGTGCACGCGCGACAACGTGAGCAGCAGGGCCGATCGCACCTCGGGTTGATCGCGCAGGTCGGTGCCGAGCTGATCGGCGCCGCGCTCGACGAGCTCGACGGCGGTGAGCCTGGCTCCGAGCGCCCGTCGGGGATCGGCCTGTTCGAACATGCCGACAAGGAAGCCGCTGATCGCCTCGGCGCGATCGCGTTCGCGCGCGATCCGCGCCGACTGGATCGCGGTGAGGACAGCGAAGGCGATCAGCGCGACGATGGCGGCGGCAACGCCGGTGACGGCAATCCGGTGGCGCGCGGCGAACTTCCAGGACCGGTACGTCCAGCCGTCCGGCCGGGCCAGCACCGGCTCGCCCGCGAGATAGCGCTCGATGTCGTCACCGAGCCGATCGACGGTCGGGTAGCGCCGCGCCGGATCGAAGGCCATCGCCTTCAAGACGATCGTGTCGAGGTCGCCGGCGAGCACACGGCGCAGCCGCCCGGGCGTGGTCTGGCGGGCCGCGGCGATGGCAGACAGGTCGGCGGGCGCCGGCTGCAGTGTCGGGACGGCCCGGCGGCCGGCCTTGCCGACGGCGGTGCTCGGGCGCTCGGGCGACGAGCCGCGCAGCACGCGCTGCACCTCGTCGCGGGTGGCGGTGGTGAACTGCAGCGGCTTGCGCCCCGCCAGCAGTTCGTACAGCACCACGCCGAGCGCATACACGTCGGCGCGCGTGTCGACGTCGGCATCGACGACGCCGGCCTGCTCGGGGCTCATGTACTCGGGCGTGCCGACGTACTGGCCCTCGCGCGTCAGGCCCAGGTCGTCCTCGGTCGGGTCGTCGGCGAGCGCCTTGGCGATGCCGAAGTCGATGACCTTCGGCGCCGGCATGCCCTCCGCGGTCGTCACGAGGATGTTCGACGGCTTGAGATCGCGGTGGACGATGGCCTTCTGGTGGGCGTGCTGCACGGCCCGGCAGGCCGCGACGAACAGCGAGAGGCGGTCGCGGACCGGCACCCGTTCCGCGTCGCAGAACTCGGTGATCGGCACGCCTGCCACGAGTTCCATCGCGAAGTACGGCCGGCCATCGTCGGTCGCGCCGGCGTCGAACACGCGGGCGATGCCCGAGTGGTTCATCCGGGCGAGGGCGTGGCGCTCGGCCTCGAAGCGCGCGATCAGCCGATCGGTGTCCAGTCCGCGGCGGATGACCTTGAGCGCCACCTCGCGGCGCAGTGGTTCGGTCTGCTCGGCCCGGTACACCACGCCCATGCCGCCGCTGCCGAGGACGCCGGTGATCGTGTAGGCACCGATCCGGCGCGTGGCCGCGTCGCCGGGGCCGTCGGCGAACCCGTCGGCGCCCGTCGTATCGGCGACCGACGAGTACAGGGGAACGGTGGGGAAGGAGGGCCTGTCGCTCATCTGCGGCCCTACAAGCTGACTGAAGCGGCCGTCCTGACGCAAGTGCCAAACGTCGAACGTCGTGCGATTGATGCGTAGCGGCCCGACTCCAATGAAGGTCGTAGCGGCCGGACTGTTATGACGTCCCGAGGTACGGCCTACAGCCTACAGCCTACGGCCTACAGCGTCAGGTAGGCTGCAGGC
>CBIHOS010000038.1:0-26231 GCA_966211945.1 uncultured bacterium | reverse complement strand
ACATCTGCTGGACGTCGCGCGTGACGCGCGACGGCCTTCGGCATCCCTGGCCCTCGCGGGCGGCGTCGCAATGGCCCGCCCCTCCGAACTGGAAGGACGACTGATGGCAATCCTCGATGACACCCGTCCCCGCCGCGCGCTGACGCTTCGTACGTCCGCGACCGTCGGCCTCATCGCCGTCGGCATCGTGGCGCCGACGGCGGCGCTCGACCTCTGGCAGGCGCCTGGCGCCGCCTCCCACGCTGCGGCGGTGCCGGCGTCGCCCACCGAGCGGCCGCGCCCGGACATCCGTGCCGGCGTGCGCCTCGACGTACCGCCGCCGGCCCGCGCCGCAGCATCTGCCGCGTTTGCCGACACGCAGGAGCCGATGCCGATGCCGACGCCCTCGCCGTCGCCAGCCGTCGCCCCCGCGCCGGTCGTCGTGCCGGCCGTGCCGATCGCACCCGTCGTGCCGGTTGCGCCGGCGTTCATCGACGACTTCGACTTCCAGATCGACATGGCCGAGGCGATCGCGCCGGTTGCCGCCTACGCCGCGCAGGTCGCGACCACCGTCGCGCCGGTCATCGCCTTCGGGCCGCAGGGGCCCGTTGCCAGCGTGCCCGGCGGCATCAAGGGCGGCGTGTCCGTCGCGCCCGCGAAGAAGGCTACGACTCGTACGCCTCCCGATCCGCGCGTGGTCGCAGCCCTGACCGACGCGTTGAAGGACAGCGACGAAGGCGTCCGGCGCCAGGCCCTGCACACGCTGGCGCGGTTCCGTGATCCGTCGACGGTCGATGCGCTCATCGGCGTGATGGCGCACACCGATCCCGAGATGCGGCGGCAGGCTGCTTTTGCGCTGAGCCAGATTCGCGACCCGCGCGCCCAGAAGGCGCTCGCCGGCGCCATGAACGACCAGGACCCGCAGGTGCGGCGACAGGCGCTGCACTCGCTCGCCCGCCAGAAGGATCCGGCGGCGTTCGACCCGCTCGTCGCGGCGCTCCAGGACGCCGACCCGGAGATTCGCCAGCAGGCGGCCTTCTCACTCGGCCAGCTGCGTGACGCGCGTGCCGTCGGCCCGCTCGGCCGCGTCGTCGCCGACGCCAACGCCGAGGTGCGGCAGGCTGCTGTCTTCGGGCTCGGCCAGCTGCGCAGTCCCGAGGCGATCGGGCCGCTGCAGACCGCGCTGAAGGACAGCGACGAGGAGGTGCGTGAGCGCGCCGCCCACGCACTGGGGCAGCTCCGCGATCCGCGTGCCGTCGAGGCGCTGATGGCCGCGGCCAAGGACTCGAGCATCGACGTGCGCAAGCAGGCCTATTTCGCGCTCGGCCAGGTCGGCGACGCGCGCGCCCAGGACCTGGCCATCGCCGGCCTGAAGGACAGCGACCCGGAAGTGCGGCGGATGGCGGCTCACGCCCTCGCCCGCATGACCGACCGCAACGAGTAAGGGAAGGGTGACCCATGCGCCGCGCGTCGCTCGCCGGGCTGCTGGCCCTGGTCTCGTCGTTGCCCATCGTCGGTCTCGCGCAGCCGCGCCGCACCGATCCGCTCGCGTCGTTTCGCGGCCTGTCGATCGATGCGCTGATCGAGCAGGCGGCAACGCCGGTGCCAGAAGCGCGCGCGCTGATCGCCTGCGCGCTGCGTGAACGCCGCGCCGCCGCGGCGCCGGCGATGAAGACGCTGCTCGGCATGCTGGCCGACGAGACGCCGCTTCATCCGTCGACCTGCCTGGCCGGCGACGGCTGGCACGACGCCGAGCGGGAGCAGACCTCGCCCGGGTGGGAGGCGGCCCGAGCGCTGGCGGCCATCGGCGCTCCCGCCTTCGATCCGCTCGTCGGTGCGCTCGGCGACACGCGTGCTCCGGTCCGTCGCCACGCTGCCCATGCCCTCGGCGCGCTCGACGACGCCCGGGCGGTGGATCCCCTGATCGCCCGCCTGGCCGACGCCGATGCGACGGTGCGGGAGCAGTCGGCCTGGGCGCTCGGCGCCATCGACGACGCCCGGGCGGTGACCCCCGTCATCGCCAGGCTCGGCGACGCCGTCGCCGCGGTGCGCGCCAAGGCGGCGTGGGCGCTCGGTGCGCTCGACGACAGCCGCGCCACCGAGCCGCTCACGAAGCTCGTGCGCGATGAGGACGTGACCGTGCGCGGCCGGATGGCCTGGGCCCTCGGCGCCATCGACGACGCCCGTGCGGTACCGGCGCTGCTCGTCGCTCTCGAGGACACCCAGCCGTCGGTGCGCCGGCACGCGGCGTGGGCGCTGGGCGCCATCGAGGATCGGCGCGGCGTGGACGACCTCGTGACGACGCTGCGCGACACCCAGGCCGACGTCCGCGCGCAGGCGGCCTGGGCGCTCGGCGCGCTCGACGACAGCCGCGCCGTCCCCGGCCTTCTGGGCGCGATGACCGACACTCAGCCGGACGTCCGTCGTCAGGCAGCCTGGGCCCTCGGCGTGATCGGCGACGGCCGCGCCACACCCGTGCTGACAGCAGCCCTGCAGGACGGCGACCGCCAGGTGCGGCGCCAGGCGGCGTGGGCGCTGGGACACGTCGGACGCTGACGTACCATGGGCCGCATCATGGCGGCCCTCTATCCCTTCATCGTCTTCCTCCACGGCCTGAACCGTTGGTTCGTGCTGCTCGCGGTGCTCTGGCTGCTGGTCACGGCGCTGTCGCCCGGCGTGCGGCGGCAGTCGAGTGCGTCGCCCGTGCGGACACCGTACAACGTGTACCTGATGACGTTGCGTCTCCAGTTCCTGCTCGGCCTGGTGCTGCTGTTCATCAGCCCCGTCGCGCAGGCCGCCTGGGCCGACTTCGGCGCGGCGATGGCCAACAAGGGGCTCCGCTTCTTCGTCGTCGAGCACACCGCGATGATGTTCGTCGCGATCGGCCTGGCCGAGGCCGGCATGGCGCGTGTCGTCAAGGCCACTGACGGCCGCACCGCCGCACGCGCCGCGCTCATCTTCGGGACGTTGTCACTGCTCGTCATCCTTGCCGCGATCCCCTGGCCGGGACGGGAAGTCATCGGGCGACCGCTCCTGCGCAGCTGGTAGGGCGGTTGTCGTGACGAGCGAAGGGCCCCACGGCGGCGCGCCACCGCCGCCCCGCGTGCACGTGGTGCGGGCGCGACCCGCGGATGCCGAGCGCCTGTCCGCGTTCGGCCGGCGCGTGTTCCACGCCGCGTTCGCTGCCGGCAACGATCCCGCCGATCTCGACACGTACATCGCCTCGGCGTACACGCCCGAGGCGCAGGCAGGCGAACTCGCGGACGCGAACGTCACGACGCTGCTCGCGCAGGATGACGCCGGTGTCCTGCTCGCGTTCGCACAGGTCCGGACGGCCGCCGTGCCCGCCTGTGTGGACGACGAGACGGCCGTGGAGTTGTGGCGGTTCTACGTCGATCAGGCGTGGCACGGGCGAGGCGTCGCCGCGCCGCTGATGGCGGCGGCATGCGACGAGGCGCGCGCGCGAGGTGCGCGCACGGTCTGGCTCGGGGTGTGGGAGCACAACCCGCGCGCCAAGGCGTTCTACGCCAAGTGCGGCTTCGCGCCGGCGGGCACCCACGTTTTCGTCTTCGGCCGCGAGCACCAGACCGACGAAATCTGGCAGAAGGCGCTTACGTAACAGCCTATTACGACCGGGCCGACCGGGCGCCTCGGGGAGGCGCCCCTACCCGCGTGACCAGGCATCACCGCCCACCGTCTTCTGTGGGTAGGGGCCGTTCCCCGAACGGCCCATCAACCGGCGGCGGCCGATTAGGCCGACGACCATTACGACCGGGCCGTCAGGGCGCCTCGGGGAGGCGCCCCTACCAACGCGACCAACCACCCGTGGCGGCTGCCTGGCACGCTGGCTGCTACGCTGTGCCGCAACGATGGAAATCTGGCCGGGAAGGGCATATCCGCTGGGAGCGGTGTACGACGGGGCAGGCACGAATTTCTCGATCTTCTCCGAGCCTGCCCATCGGGTGGAGCTGTGCCTGTTCGACGATGCCGGCCAGGAAACTCGGCTGTCACTGCCCGAAATCACTGCGTACTGCTGGCATGGCTACGTGCCCGGCGTCGGACCGGGCACCCGGTACGGATTCAGGGTGCACGGGCCGTTCGACCCGTCGCACGGCCATTGGTGCCACCCCGCGAAGCTGCTCCTCGACCCCTATGCCAAGGCGATCGAGGGGCAGGTGCAGTGGAACGAGGCGGTGTTTCCGTATTGGTTCGGCGACCCGGAGGGCCCGGTCAACGACGCCGACTCGGCCGCCTACATGCCGCGCTCGGTCGTCGTCGACGAGCGCTTCGACTGGGGCGGCGACCGGTGGCCCCGCACGCCGCTGCACAAGACGGTGATCTACGAGGCGCACGTCAAGGGCCTGACGATGCGCCATCCCGACGTGCCGCCGCACCTGCGCGGCAAGTACCTGGGCATCTCGCACCCGGCCATCGTCCAGTACCTGCTGGCGCTCGGCGTCACGGCAATCGAGCTGCAGCCGGTGCACCAGTTCGTGCACGACTCGCTGCTGGTCGAACGTGGGCTCCGCAACTACTGGGGCTACAACTCGATCGGCTTCCTGGCGCCGCACAACGAGTACGCGACGAGTGAGCGCGGCGCCCAGGTCACCGAGTTCAAGCAGATGGTGCGGACGCTGCACGCGGCCGGCATCGAGGTGATTCTCGACGTCGTCTACAACCACACCGCCGAGGGCAACCATCTCGGGCCGGTGCTGTCGCTCAAAGGCATCGACAACGCCGCGTACTACCGGCTGGTCGCCGATCACCGCCGGTACTACATGGATTACACCGGCACCGGCAACAGCCTCAACATGCGCCACCCGCACGTGCTGCAGCTCTTGATGGACTCGCTGCGCTACTGGGTGACCGAGATGCACGTCGACGGGTTCCGCTTCGATCTCGCCGCCACGCTGGCCCGCGGGCTCCACGACGTCGATCGCCTCTCGGCCTTCTTCGATCTGATCCAGCAGGATCCGGTCGTGTGCCAGGCCAAGCTGATCGCCGAGCCGTGGGACGTCGGCCAGGGCGGCTACCAGGTCGGCAACTTCCCGCCGCTCTGGTGCGAGTGGAACGGCAAGTACCGCGACTGCGTCCGCGACTACTGGCGCAGCCAGGACCAGACGCTCGGCGAGTTCGCCTACCGCTTCACCGGCAGCAGCGATCTGTACGAGGGCACCGGCCGCCGTCCGTACGCGAGCATCAACTTCGTGACCGCGCACGACGGCTTCACGCTGCGCGATCTCGTGTCGTACAACGACAAGCACAACGACGCCAACGGCGAGGACAATCGCGACGGCGAGAGCCACAACCGATCGTGGAACTGCGGCGTCGAAGGCCCGACCGACGACGAGGAGGTCAACGCGCTGCGGTCGCGGCAGCAGCGCAACTTCCTCGCCACGCTGTTGCTGTCGCAGGGCATCCCGATGCTGCTGTCGGGCGACGAGGGCGGCCGCACGCAGCACGGCAACAACAACGTCTATTGCCAGGACAACGAGATCAGCTGGGTGGACTGGAGCAGCTTCGACGAGTCGCTGCTGCAGTTCTGCCAGCGGCTGATCGCGTTTCGCGCCGCCCACCCGGTGTTTCGCCGCCGCCGCTGGTTCCAGGGGATGGAACTGCACGGTCTGGCCGACATCGAGTGGTTCACGCCGACCGGCCACGCGATGTCCTCCAGGGACTGGGGCACCGGGCACAACAAGTCGTTCTCGGTGTTCCTCAACGGCCACGCGATTCCCAGCATCGGGCCGCGCGGCGAACGGGTCGTCGACGACAGCTTCCTCGTGATGTTCAACGCGCACTACCACCCGCTGCGCTTCAGCCCGCCCGACGTGGCGTTCGGCGCGCAGTGGCACATGGTGATCGACACCGCCTCGGGCCGCGTCGGCGCGACGGCGCGGGTGTACCGGCCCAACAGCCGCCTCAAGCTCGAAGGCCGGTCGCTGGCGGTGCTGCAGCGGCGCGAGGCGCCGGGTGTACGCTGAGGAGATGAAGATGCGGAGGTGGCTCCGGACGTGGTTGAGCGGGCAGCAGCCCGGCCGGGTTCGGCGCTGGCTGCTGGCGCGCCCGCGGGTGCTGGCGGCAAGCCTGGTGACCCTGTCGGTGATTGCCTGGGCGGCCTTCTTCGGCGGCCTGTGGTTTGCCTGGGACATCCGTCAGTCGCTGCCCGATCGCCGCGCCCTGTCGTCGGTCGGCGACATGGCCCAGGCCACCACGATCTTCGACCAGGCCGACCAGCCGGCCTTCACGATCTTCAAGGAACAGCGCATCGAGGTTCCGCTCGAGAAGATGGGCCGGACGGTGCGCGAGGCGGTCGTCTCGGTCGAGGACCAGCGGTTCTACTCGCACAACGGCGTCGACCTGGTGCGGATCGGTGCGGCGGTCGTCGCCAATGCGCGCAGCGGCACCCGCGGCCAGGGCGGCAGCACGATCACCCAGCAGCTCGCGCGCATGAGCTTCCTGTCGCGCAAGAAGACCTACACGCGGAAGATCAAGGAAGCCTTCGCCGCGCTGCTCATCGAGCGCACCTACTCGAAGGACGAGATCCTCGCGCTCTACCTCAACAAGGCGTACTTCGGCGACGGCTATCACGGCGTCGAGGCCGCGTCGCTCGGCTTCCTCGGCAAGCACGCCCACGAGCTGGACGTGCCCGAGGCGGCGCTCATCGCCGGCCTGATTCAGTCACCGTCCGCTTACGCGCCGACCATCAACATGGAGAAGGCGATCGCCCGCCGCAACATCGTCCTGCTGATGATGCTGGATCATGGCGCGATCGACAGGCCGACCTACGAGCGGGCCCGCAAGGCGGCCGTCCGCCTGCAGAACAGCCTGCGCCGCGACGAGCCGTTCGGGCAGTACTTCAAGGAGCAGGTGCGGCGCGAACTCGTCGACCGATTCGGCTGGCAGCGCGTGTCCGAAGGCGGCCTGAAGGTCTACACGACGATCGATCCCGAGCTGCAGCGGCAGACCGAGCAGATCGTCGAGCGACGGCTCCAGGAGGTCGAGAAGCGGCGCAACTACAAGTACACGCCGCGAGCGAAGCTGCAGGTCGAGGAGGACGTCGCGCCGCCGTACCTGCAGGCCGCGGTGGTCGTGATGGATGTGCGGACCGGCGCCGTGCGCGCCCAGGTCGGCGGCCGCAACTTCCGCGAGAGCCGCTTCAACCGCGCGCTGCAGGCCCGCCGTCAGTCCGGGTCGGCCTTCAAGCCGATCGTCTATGCGGCGGCGATCGAGGCGGGCCAGTCACCCGGGTCGATCGTCACCAACCTGAACGATCCGATCAACACGCCGCAGGGCGACTACGTACCCGAGGACGAGCACTCGGGCGCCGACAGCATGACGCTGCGCACCGCGCTGCGCACGTCGAGCAACCGCGCCGCCGTCCAGCTACTGCGCGCGGTCGGCATCCCCGAAACGGTGAAGACCGCCCAGGACCTCGCGCTCGGCAAGATGCCGGCGGTGCCGTCGATGGCGCTCGGGGCCGGCGAGGTGACGCTGCAGTCGCTCACGGCCGCCTACGGCTCGTTCGCCAGCGAAGGCGTCATCCACGAGCCCTACCTGATTCGCCGGGTCGAGGACCAGAACGGCGAGGTCCTGTTCGCCACCGAGGCACGCGAGCGGCGCGTGTTCTCGGTCGAAACGGCGTTCCTGGTCTCCAGCATGCTGGCCGACGTCATCAACTCCGGCACCGCATGGCGGGCCCGCGCCGAAGGCTTCCGGCTGCCGGCCGCCGGCAAGACCGGGACGACGAACGACTATCACGACGTGTGGTTCGTCGGGTACACGCCGGGCGTCGTGACCGGTGTGTGGCTCGGGTTCGATCAGCCGCGTCCGATCATCGCCAACGGCTACGCCGGCGAGATCGCCGTGCCGTTGTGGTCGAGCGTGATGGCCGTGGCCACGAGCGGCGACAAGCCCGAGACCTTCAAGCGCCCTTCGACCGTCGTCGGCGTGGACATCTGCCGGGTCACGGGCAAGCGGGCGGCCGAAGGCTGTACGCACGTGCCGGTCGAGGCCGAGGACGGCGGCGTCGAGATCCGGTCGATGGCGTACACCGAGTACTACCGCCGCGGCAGCGAGCCGCAGGACGTGTGCCAGGAGCACGAGAGCGCCAACTTCTTCGACAAGCTGGCCGGCTTCTTCGGCAAGGACAACGCCCTCGAGCCGGTGTCGGCCGACGACGCCGGGCTGCCGTCCGCGAACATCCCGCGCGACCTGCCGACCCCGCCGTCGGTGCGCGATGCCGGCGACGACGGCGACAAGCGCCGCGAGGCCGAGGAGCGCGCCGAAGCCGCCCGCGACGAGGCCCGCCGCGGCGCCGAGGCGAAGCGCGCCGACGGAGAGCCCGAGAAGAAGCGCGGCTTCTGGGGCCGCCTGTTCGGCCGCCGCGACAAGGACGAGGACAAGAAGAAGCCCACGCCGTAGAAGGTGGGGCCCAACGCGGCCATCGCGACTGCCGGGCTGGGACAGCCGGCCCGACCTCCCAAGGCCCAAGGCCCAAGCCCCAAGCCCCAAGGCCCACGCCCCAAGGCCCCCATAGAACAGTAAGATGCCCGTATGAGGCTCGCTGACGTCCTCGGGCAGGTGCAGCCGCGCGCCTTGCTGCTGCGCGCGATTGTGGCCGACAGCGTGCCGCAGAGCCTGCTGTTCGACGGTCCAGACGGCGTCGGCAAGCGGACGACGGCGCTGGCCCTGGCCTCGGCGATCAACTGCCCGCAGCGCGGCGCCGACGGCGACGCGTGCGGCCTGTGTTCCACCTGCAAGCGGATTGTGCGGGGGCAGCACCCGGACGTGGTGACCGTCGTGCCCAACGAGAAGGGCACGATCACGGTGGACATGGCCCGCGAGGTGATTGGGCAGGCCAGCTACCGGCCGTTCGAGGCGCGCCGGCGCGTCGTGATCGTCGACGACGCCGACCGCCTGCTGCCGGCCGCGCAGAACGCCCTGCTGAAGACGCTCGAGGAGCCGCCGCCGTCCTCGATCTTCGTGCTCGTGAGCGCCCGGCCCGACTCGCTGCTCGAGACGGTGCGATCGCGGTGCCCGCGCGTGCGCTTCGGCCGTCTGACGCCCGCCGATCTCACCGAAGTGCTCGTGCGGCACGGCGGCGTGTCCCGCGCCGATGCGCCGGCGCTCGCGGCGATGGGCGATGGCCGGGTGTCGCGCGCGCTGGCCCAGGACACGGGCGAACTCCTCGAGGCCCGCACCGCGGCGATGGCGCTCCTCCAGGGCCTGGCGCCCCGGCCGCCCGCGCCCGTGCGCCTGCGGCTGGCGGCACAGCTCGCGGAGGTGCCGAAGAAGCGCGGTGCCGGTACCGATCGCGACGTGCTGGCGCGGCGGCTCGACGCGCTGTCCCTGCTCGTCCGCGATCTCGGCGCGGTGGGGCAGGCAGCGGCCGACGCCCCCCAGGACCCCGCGAGCCTCGCCAATCCCGATCTCGGCGACGACCTGACACGGCTCGTCCGGCACTACGACACCGGCCGCGTGCTGGGCGCCTTCACCGCGGTGGAGCAGGCGCGCCGCTCGATCGAGCGCTACCAGGCGGCCAAGGTCGTGGCCGACTGGCTGGCGTGCGAGGTGTAGGCGTGAGCGGCCCGCCGATGCCCGTGCGCCCGACCGCGTCGGTGCGGTTCGTCCCGGCCGGCCGACGCCGATCGTTCCTCCTGCCCGACCTGGACTTCGACGTGCCGCTGCGCGCCGGCCAGCAGGTCGTCGTCGCCGACGGCGATGGCGAGGGGCTCGGCACCGTCGTCGCCGAGGCGTCGATCGTGGCCCGGCGGCGAGACGACGCGATCGACGGACGATCGCGCGTGCTGCGACGGACCAGCGTCGAGGACATCACGAGGCGGCTCCAGCAGCAGCACAAGGAGCAGGAGGCGGCGCAGGTCTGCCGGCTGAAGATCCGCGAGCGCGGCCTGGAGATGAGGCTGACGCGCGTCGAGCACGCCTTCGATGGTTCGCGCCTGCTCTTCTACTACACCGCCGAGCATCGGGTGGACTTCCGCGAACTGGTCCGCGACCTGGCGGCGGTCTTCCACATGCGCATCGAGATGCGGCAGATCGGCGTCCGCGACGAAGCGCGCCTGCTCGGCGGCTACGGCTCGTGCGGCCGCCCGCTGTGCTGCACGACGTGGCTCACCACCTTCGAGCCGGTGACCATCAAGATGGCCAAGCAGCAGGGCCTCAGCCTGAATCCGTCGAAACTGGCCGGCGTGTGCGGCCGGTTGAAGTGCTGCCTGCGCTACGAGCTGCCCAACGGCAAGGGTGAGCGGCACGCCGGCTGTGCGCAGGAAGGCTCGTGCGATCAGGGGTGCGCCGGCGACGGCGCCTGCGGCAGCGACGGCTGCTCCTGCGGAAGGTAAGCAGACGATGACGCGAAAGCGCCGGGAGGACCTGCCCCGCGTGGCGATCACGGTCGGCGACCCGGCCGGGATCGGGCCCGAGATCGCGCTGGCCGCGGCCGAGAGCCGCGAGGTGCGGGCGGTGTGCACGCCGGTCCTCTACGGTCCGCACACGCCGGAGGCCATCGCCGCTCACGCGCCTGGCATCGTCAGCGCCGAGGCCGGGCGTGCGTCCTACGACGCCATCGTCGACGCCGTGCGCGACGCCCAGGCGGGCCGCGTCGACGCGGTCGCGACCGGCCCTATCCACAAGGAGGCATTTGCGGCCTGCGGGCTGCCGTGGAAGGGCCACACCGATCTGCTCGGACACCTGACCGGCAGCGATCGGGTCGCGATGATGTTCCATTCCGAGCCGCTGCGCGTCGTCCTGGCGACGGTGCACGTCCCGCTGGCCGACGTACCGCGGCTGCTGACCCGCGACCTGGTCGAGGCGATCGTCACCCTCACGGCCCGCAGCCTGCCCGATTTCGGTTACGCGACGCCGCGCATCGGCCTGGCCGGCCTGAACCCGCACGCCGGCGAACACGGGCTCATGGGCCACGAGGACGATGAAGTGCTGGCGCCGGCGGTGGCGGCGTGCCGCGCCCGCGGCATCGACGTGCAGGGCCCATTCCCCGGCGACACGGTGTTCCTCAAGGCCACCCGCGGCGCCTTCGACGTCGTCGTGGCCTGTTACCATGACCAGGGGCTCATCCCGGTCAAGCTGCTGGCGTTCGGGCAGTCGGTGAACGTCACGCTCGGCCTGCCGATCATCCGCACGTCCGTGGATCACGGCACCGCGTTCGACATCGCCCGGCAGGGCACGGCGGACGCGTCCAGCATGGTCAGCGCCATCACGCTGGCGGCACGGCTGGCGATTGCGCGCCGCGGACCCTCGTGAGGGGCCCCGCCCCACCAGCAGAACCCGCATGGCCATGCACCCGACCTCCCAGCCCAAGTCCGCCCCCGCCAAGCCGGCGGAGAAGGCGCCGCGCCTGCTCGCCGACAACCGCAAGGCCGGCTTCGACTTCGAGTACCTCGAACAGTTCGAGGCGGGCGTCGCCCTGCTCGGCACCGAGGTGAAGTCGATCCGCGAGGGGCAGGTCAACCTGCGCGACAGCTACGCCCGCGTCGAGGGCAGCGAGGTGTGGGTCTACAACATCCACATCAGCCCGTACAGTCACCGTGGCTACGCCGAGCACGAGCCGCTGCGCAAGCGGAAGCTGCTGCTCAATCGCGGCGAGATCCGCAAGTTGATCGGCCGCACGGTGGAGAAGGGCCTGACGCTGGTGCCGACGCGGATGTACCTGAAGAACGGGCGCGTGAAGATCAACCTCGCCCTGGCGCGCGGCAAGAAGGCCCACGACAAGCGCGAGACGATCAAGAAGCGCGAGACCGATCGCGAGACGCGCGCCGCCGTGAAGGAGCGGGTCGAACGCAGATAATTTCAGAATTTCAAGAATTTCAGAATTTCATCGGCACCACCAACCGTCGTGGCGCTCCGCTTCCTACTGTCGCGCCCGTTCGAGCACTCGCTCGTACGCCGGCAGGACCGCGTCCCACGTGAACGCCTCGGCGTGTCTCGCGTAACTGGCGGCCCGCATGCGCGCGAGGCGCGGCTCGTCGGGTAGCACCTCGGTGAGGGCCGCCGCGCACGAGGCGACGTCGCTGAAGTAGGCGGCGCCGCTGCCCGCCACCCAGCGGTTGAAGACGTTGTCGTGCGCCAGCACCGGTGATCCTGCGCCGAGCGCCTCGACCAGCGACGGATTGGTGCCGCCGACCGTGTGGCCGTGCACGTACAGCCGCGCATGGTGCCGCAGCGCCTGGACGACGGCCGTGTCGTACAGCGCACCGGGAAACCGCACGTGCGGTCCGGCGGCCTGCCGCACGGCGTCGTGGTACGGGTGGCCAGGCTCATACCGGCCGAGCACGACGAGCGGATGGGAGCGGGGCGCGGACGTCCAGGCGCGCACGATCTCCAGCACCAGGTTCTCGGGCTCCGGGCGTGCCACCACGAGTGCGTAGCCTTGCGGCGCGAGGCCCATCGCGTCGAGCGGCGCGGTCGGCGCCGCGTCGACGCGTTCGGCGCCGTACGGCACCATCGTCGTGCGTCCGGCCCAGCCCCGGCGCGCCAGCATCGCGGCGATCTCCGGGTGGTCGGCGATGAGGTGATCGGCGGCCAGGCCGGCCACCCAGCTGTTGGCGTAGAACCAGCCGCGCACCGGGCGCGGCCACTTGCCGCGGCGCCACTCCACGCCGTCCATGTTCACCACGTGCCGGCGGCCGCGCAGGTTGTGCCAGGGGAAGAACACCGCGGTGTTGAAGCCGAGCGTCAGCACGAGGGCGTCGTGGCGGGCGGCGTGCCGCGTCGTCCAGGCGTCGAACCAGACGCTGCCGCGGGCGCCGTCCCACGGCGTCGGCACGTGCTCGAGCGTCACTCCGCGCCAGGTGCTCGTGTGCCGGGGCGAGCCGGCCGGTTCCTGACAGTAGACCGTGACGTCCCATCCACGCTCGACGAGCCAGGGCGCGAGTTGCTCGGCGCAGGACTCGAACCCGCCGTGTCGGTTCGGAATGCCGCGCGACCCGAGAATGCGGAGCCGCCGCGTCGTCATCGGCCGTCGCTCCGCCGTGTGGCGACGACGACCATGTCCGACAACGTCGTGTCGTAACGCCCGGCCGACAGCGTCCGGCTGACCGCGCCGGCCACGCGCAGCGCGACGTCGGCAGCGCGGTGCCGCCGCCTGAGGTGACGCGGCACCGGACCTTCGTAGAGCCAGAGGTGATCGACGTCCAGGTGGCGGTCGCGGGCCAGCGACGCGAGCCGGGATGGACGCAGCGAGAAGCGGAACGCGGTCGGGAACTGGTCCGACGCGTCAGTGCCGGCTGACCGATCGCCGAGCACGCGGCGATACACCCACACGTGGAACCACCAGGGCGTGAGGCGCGTGACCAGGCCCTTGAGCGAGGTGATGTTGGGCAGCGCGAGGACGGCGAGACCGCCGGGCCTGAGCACCCGGCCGATCTCGGCCAGCGCCCGGTCTGGCGCCGGCAGGTGCTCGAGCACGTCCCAGCAGACGACGAGATCCTGCGAGGCGGTGGCGACCGGCAGCGCGGTGACGTCGCCCTGCGCGAGGGCGCGCGTGCCTTCGTGGCGGGTGAGCTGGCTGCGCAGGATGTCGACTCCGGCGACCCGGGCCCCTGGCGGATAGGCGAGGTGCGAACGAGCCCCGCAGCCGGCTTCGAGGACGCGCGGAGCCGGCGTGCCTGTCAGGCGGCGTGCGACGAGGGCCTCAGCGGCCTGGCGCGGCTCGTCGGCTGGCACTCAGCGCGCGCCGCGGCCGAGCAGGACGGCGGGAATGGTCCGCAGCGCGATCTTCACGTCGAGCCACAGCGACCAGTTGTCGATGTACTCGAGGTCCAGCCGCATCCACTCGTCGAAGGTGAGCTCGCTGCGGCCGCTGACCTGCCACAGGCACGTCAGCCCCGGCTTCATGCTCAGGCGGCGCCGCTGCCAGGGCTCGTACTGCGCGACCTCTTCGACCACCGACGGACGCGGCCCGACGAAGCTCATGTCGCCGCGCAGGATGTTCCACAACTGCGGCAGTTCGTCGAGGCTGGTGCGCCGCAGGAAGCCGCCGAACGGGAAGACCCGCGGGTCGTTGGTCATCTTGAACGCCGGTCCGTCCATCTCGTTGAACGGTTCGAGCAGCGGCTTGAGGCGCTCGGCGTCGATGCGCATCGTGCGGAACTTCAGGAACGTGAACCGGCGGCCGTGCAGGCCGCACCGCGCCTGACGGAACAGCACCGGGCCGGGCGAGGTCAGCTTGACGCCGATGGCGATGGCGAGCAGCACCGGGCTCAGCAGCACGAGGAAGGCCAGCGCGAGCAGCACGTCGGCCACGCGTCTCACGGCCAGGCGGACTTCGTTGCCCTGTGTGGCGGAGAAGGTCAGGAGCGGCAGGTCCTCGCCGAGCTGATCGAAGCTCAGGCGCGAGACCGACTGCGGCAGGAAGTTCATCGCCAGGCGTACCACCGTGCCCTGCTCTTCGAGCTGGGCGATCACGCCGGCGATGTCGTGCAGGTCGCCGAGCTTGCCGGTTTCCGGCGCAATCAGCACCTCGGCCACGTGGTGTTCCTGCACCAGCCGGGGCAGGTCGGCGTAGGTACCGCGCACGGGGAAGCCGGACGTGCCCTGATCCTGCCAGCGGCCGTCGGTCACGACGCCGCGGATTTCCAGTCCCCAGTCGCGGTGGGCGTTGACGAGCGCGGCCGCCGCGGCGACCTCGGCCTCGCCACCCGCGACGAGCACACGGCGCGGCTGCCCGCCCGGCAGCAGCAGGCCGCGGACGAGGCGGCGCATGCCGATCACCGCGGCGAAGTCGAGGAGCAGGAACGTGATGATGACCGGGCGGCTGATGAAGGTCAGGCGCGCGGAGAAGATGAACGCGATGAGCAGCAGCCCCGCGATGGCGACGCTGGTGAGCACCACCGACGTCTCGCTGTTGAGCGTGCGCCCCTGCCGGCCATAGAGCCCCAGCGCATAGAACACCAGCGGCCAGACGAGCAGGATGCAGACGATGACCGGGAGATACCAGGCAAACGGCGGCAGGGCGCCCGAGAGGAACGGCACGCTGTCGCCGGGGATGACACCGCGCAGGGTATAGGCCAGGCCAAGCGCGAGCACCGTCGCCAGCGCGTCGCTGAGGAGGTACGCACCGTTGATGAGGCGGGCACGCTCGGCAATCATGCCCGCGCCCCGTCGTGCCGAGGGGTCCGTATCAAGGTCGGCCGCACGCCTCGCCTATTCTGAGCCTGACGGTTCGTCGTGACAACTCCATGCAGCTCAGCAGTTAGATGCTCGACCACAGTGAGTGTCACCGCTGGAACCATCGCGCCAACTCCGCTGCCCGCACCTTTCGCCTGCCAAGAACGTGCCGGCGTTTGGACAGCATCGCCGGTGTCAACCGGACAACGTCGAGCAGGCCCGGAATCGAACCCCACTCGCGCAGCAGCACGTAGCCCACCACCTGCGCGTCGCGCACCAGCGCCGGCCGCAGGAAGCGCCACGCCAGGCCCGCCGACTGGTTTTTCAGCCGTAACAGAAAGCGATTCCGGACGGAGTATCGGTTGATCTCGGCCGGGAGAGCAGAGCGGCGCTCCGGCGTCACCCGGCGCCGGTGCCAGGCGATGGCCTGCGGGACGTAGAGGCTGTCCCACCCCCGCCAGCGGGCGCGCCACGCCAGGTCTGCATCCTCGCGATACGCAAAAAATGCCTGGTCGAAGACCTCGCCGTCATAGGCGATGTCGGCGAGCATCGCCCGGCGATAGAGCGCAACGGCGCCACTCGGGCCGAAGATCGACTCGGGGCCGGCGACGTACCGCCCGGCCGCCGGCTCCCCGGCCCCGCGATCGAGATGCCGCTGATCCGGCGTCATGACGATGCCTGTCGAATCGATCGTGTCCGGCGCGTCGAGGCGCAGCAGACGGCCCGTGGCCGAGCCGGCCGCCGGCATGCCCTCCAGCGTCTCGACCAGCATCCGGACGTAGGCAGGCTCCAGGACGGCGTCGGGGTTGAGACAGAGGTAGTAGGAGTCGTTGCCGCGGGCGATCAGCGCGTTGTGACCACCGGAGAACCCCAGGTTGGCCTCGCTGTGCGTTCGCTCGTCGGGTTCGGTGATCGACGCGATCAGCGCGCGCGAGGCGGCCGTCGCGGCGTTGTCCCAGATGTGCAGCGTGAGGGCGGCATGATCCTGGGCGCGGACCGACGCCACGCAGCGCGCCAGCAGGTCGTCGGGATGGAACGTGACGATGCCGACGGAAACGGAAGGAGGCATCAGATGGCTATGGGCTTCGGGCTACAGGCTACCTGAGTCGTCAGCCTGCAGCCTGAGGCCTGCAGCCTATCTGATTCGGACGCCCGTCTCGTTGGTGCCGGCGCTGAAGGCTTCACCGGCGTGGTCCCAGTACACGGTGCGCTCGACGGCGATCGGCACGCCGTTGACGCTCTCGACCTGCAGGCCGAACATCTCGCCGTCCTGCAGCTGCCCGAACGCGTCCTGGCAGGCGCCCGGCTGGCCGGCGTAGCAGGTGAAGCGCGAATTGGCCGGCACCGCGAAGTCCGCCGAGGTCACGACCGGACGGCCGTTCTCGCGAAGGAGCCGCAGCCGCACCGTTGCCGCGGTGTTCGAGGGGTTGGCGATCAGCACGAACGTCTTGTGCTGCCGGGCGCCGCCGTTCTGGCCCTCGGCCAGTGCCCAGTGCGTCCCGCTGGCGGTGAGGCCGGCGCTGTTGTGGGCGTCGGTCCAGTTCAGGAAGTTGCCGAACCAGTACATCGCGCGCTCGACCACGATGCCCTGCGGTGCCGAGACCTCGGCCGAGACGTCGATCTGGGTGCCAAGCGCATCGCGCCCCGACACGGCGCCGAGTTCCTGATCGACGAACAGCGTGAGGCGACTGTTGGCTCGCACGCCGTAGGTCTGCGTGTAGGCGCCTTCCGGTGTGAGGTAGCGCACGGTGGCGACCGTGTCGGCGGCACCCGGATTGGCGATCAACAGGTACGTGTCGAAGTTCGGGCCCGTCGCCCCCTCCGCGACGAACCAGCGCGTGGCAGGCGCGGTGACCGCCGCCGAGGCATGGCCGCCCTCGAAGGTGCGGCCGCCCCGGTTGAAGTACATCGCGCGTTCGACGGTGATGGGCTGGTCGGCGGTGATCCGGGTCGAGAACGCTTTCCCGGCGAGTACCCGCACGCAGTCGCCGCCACTCGTTCCGGGAGCACAGACCTCGTTGGCCCAGATCGTCAAGCGGCCGGGCGCGGCCGGGAAGTCCGAGGGCATCGACACCACCTGGCCGTCCTCGAGCAGGAAGTCGACGTTGACCTTCGGCGCCACGTCCCCGGTCGCCGTGAGCATGATGAACGTCTGGAAGAACTGGTTGGCGGCGCCCTCGGCCAGGAACCACTCGCGCGACGGCGCGAGGAGCGCCTTGCCCGTATGCCCGCCCCAGCCGTCGCCGAAACTCATGGTGCGTTCGACGACGACACCACCGCGCAGCGCCTCGACGATGACCGACACCGCGCGGCCCTGGCCGTTGTAGCTGGCGTTGGCGAGCCCGTTGACGTTCACCGTGTGACGGCCGTAGGCCGCGATCGGGATGTCCTGGACGACAGGCGCCGGCGGCGCCGTCTCGCCGAGATCGGTGCGCTGGCCGAAGAGGACCACGATGCGCGCGATGGCTGCGCGATTCTCGGGGTTGGCGATCGCGATCTGCTCCTGGAAGAAGCCGGTCGACCCCTCGGCCAGCTCCTGCCGGTTGGGCAGGTGCGGGCTCGTGCCCGACTGGAACTCGTTCTGGTTGGAGACGCCGTCGCCGTCGGTGTCGGTGCTCATGTTGGTGACGCCGTAGAACGCCTGCCACTGCGGGAGCGTCATCGGCGCCTCGTACGTGCGCGTCACCTGGATCGGGCCGGTCGCGTACTTGCCGAAGCTGTAGCCGGCCGC
Organism: uncultured bacterium; assembly: GCA_966211945.1. Classification (GTDB taxonomy): domain Bacteria; phylum Acidobacteriota; class Vicinamibacteria; order Vicinamibacterales; family Vicinamibacteraceae; genus Luteitalea. The sequence goes on along the minus strand of CBIHOS010000038.1, from coordinate 8,383 downwards.
GTCGGTCATCTCGACGTAGACGTGGTAGGTCCCCGGCGACATGCCGCCCGGTGTCGCCGCCAGGTCCCAGATGTAGGCGCCCGCGGCAGCATTCACGTGGCTCGCGACGAGCCGCTTGCTGGCCGGGTCGCGGTCATCGTCCACGTACAGGTCGACCGACGCCGAGACGGCCGACGGGTTGGACGTGTAGCGCGCGTCGTGGGCCGCCCACTGCACGATGAACTGGCCCGCCGCGTCGGGTTCGTCGTCGGCCGCCAGCTTGACGTCGGACAGCGTGAACGGCGTGTCCAGCGTGCCCTCGGTGATGTCCAGGCGGAAGTTGGTGAGGTTGGACCCCAGGCTGCCCCAGGCCGACCCGGCCGGCAGGAACTGCAGCCCTTCGTCGGCGCACGCGTCGTTGGCCGCGCCGTACGCACTCAGGTCGATCGTGTAGGTGCGCGGGCCGCCGTCCTGCACGACGATGCCGCAGGACTGCGCGAAGGCGCCGCCGCGATAGGCCGCCGTCCGCCAGATGACGCGCATCATGCCGCCGACGCCCGGCCGGCCTGTCTGCGCGTCCACGTCCTCGAGGAACGGCCGCGGCGCGAGCGGATCGAAGGTCGGCTGCACGGCGAGGTCGTAGTCGATCGTGAAGGTGAGGCGGTGATACCGCCGCGCCTGGTCCGGCGTCAGCGAGAACTTCGCGCCGAGATCGTCGTCGAAGAAGCGGACCTGGGAATCGCTCTGCGTCATCCCGTACTGGCCCGACCTGTACGCCGTGCCGCGGAGGCCCTGCGCCGTGAACGTCGCGTTCTTCACGTCGAACAGCGCGCTGCTCGGCGAGGTGAAGCGGAAGACGTCCTCGCGGTTGGCGAGGTCCCACGGGTCGCCGATCAGCGTGGCGGCCATGTCCTGGCCGCCGGTCTCGTCCGGATTGAGCACGGTGAACGCCGGCGACGCATCGACGACGAGCGTCGCGGTGGTGGTGCCGGTGGCACCGCGCGCGGTGATCGTCCAGGTGCCCGGCGTCAGGTGGCCGTAGTCCCAGGCCACGCTGCTGTTGTCGGGGAACGCGCCGGTGCTGGATCGCGGGTCGGGCGGGCTGGAGAGCGGCGTCAGGTCTTCGGGGAACACCTGCACGGTCTGGGTGCCGTCGGTGGCCGTGATCACGACGTTGGCGCCGAGCGACTGCCAGGAGAGCGACACGGTGCGGGCGGCGGTCAGCCGGACCCAGTCCATCTGCACGGTCGACCCGACCGGTCCGGTCCCCGGCGAGAGGCTCAGGCCCTGGACGCTGCCGTTCCACGGTGTGCCGTTGTGGCGATTACCCACGAGCACGCGCGGGTCGGTGAGCCGCACGCGGTAGACCTGCCACTCGTTGGCGTCGCCCTGGTCGCCCACCGCGTTCTGGTTGATCCAGCGCGCGGTGTCGTTGTCGTAGCCCTTGGCGAGGAGGAGCAGCACCGCGGCCGGCGTCGAGACGGCGCGAGGGCCCTTCTCCCAGATCACGCCGAGCGCTTCGGTGTTGCCCGCCGCCCACGATCGCTTCAACCGGAAGGACAGCGTCACGTAGCGGCCGGCGTCGATCGGCGTCTTCATGCCGGTGTCCTGCCGGAGGTTCATCGCGCCAGGAATGCCGCCGAACAGCATCTGGATTGACGGACTCGCCTCTCGGGTCACGCCGGTGAAGATGCCGTTGGGCACGGTCGGGTACGGCTCCCAGGACGTGTACTCGTTGCCGTTGTCCTGAGGTGTGTCCTGGCCGAGCGAGTAGGCGTAGGAGTAGTCGGTGACCTTGTCGAAGTCCCAGGGATCGCCCTTGGCCTCGGCGGCGTAGTCGGGCGCCGCCGCGACTGTCGCCGTCGCCGCGCCGTTGACGCGCAGGCTCTGCGCTTGGGCAGGCGCCACGAGCAGCCAACCGGCTGCGCAGACGAGGGCGACTGACGAAAAGCGCAAGGGGGAGCACATTTCTGTAAGCGCCACGCCGGGCGCACGGTGCCGTCTCGCTGCACGCGGGAACACCGTCCACGGCGCTGCGTTGTCGAGAACTCGGCCAGAATCCGGCGGTCACCAACGCCGGTCGGGCATCCGGAGGGGCGGGGAGTCGCCTACTGCTTCGACCGCCGGACGATCAGGAGAGAGGCAAAGGCGATACCAGCGGCGGCGAGGCAGGAAAGGCCGAGCGCGGGACGCACGAGGGGCTGGGAATACGCGAGGGTGACGACCCGGCTGCCGGGGGGCACCGGCACACCGATGAGCACGCCGTTGGCGACCTGCCAGGGGACCGGTCGCCCGTCGATGGCGACATCCCAGCCACGATGGGCGCGTTCGGACACGATCAGGACGCCACCCCGAGGCGCGTCGACGCCGATCGTGCGGGTGTCGTCGCCCAGGCTGATCGAGGTCACGCGGGCCCCCGCGGCCGGCCCGACGGATGGGGCGGCGGTCAGCCAGGCCTCACGCGCGGGGTCGAACGGCTGCGTATGCATCGCAGACGCATGCAGATCGGCCTCGGCTGTATTTACACGATCGACGAACCACGCGCGCGGCCGCGCATAGGGGTTCCGGTAGACGTTGAGGTCGCGCGCAAACGCGAGCGTGGCCCCCGCAAAGCGATCGGGCGCGGTCGAGAACGTCCGGAACCAGATGGCGCGGGCATCGCTGGCGCCATCGATGGTCAGTGTCGTGGCGAGCGGCGACGGGGCGCCCGTGGCCCAGAAGGTCGCGCCCTGGTCCGCGGCGTTGCCTTCGCTTCGTACGGTCACGATGAGCCGGCGGCCCGCCGAGGCCTCGGCCGGAGGCCACTCGAGTCGCCACCAGTCGTTGTTGGGCAGGTCGGCCTGGGCCGTCGTCCCCGACGCGATCGTCCGGCCGCCATCGTCGGCCACCGACCAGACCCAGCGGCCCGGATTGACGCGTCCATACGTCGCGGTCAGCAGGTCGATGCCGCGGACGCCGTCGAAGCGGACGGGCACCGCGAAGCGCACCGTCGTGCCGTCGGCGATCGGACCGAGCGGCACGTGCCCTCCGGCCCGCGGCATGAGATCGACCGGCGCGGTGACGATGAACCTGGCGCCGAGCACGCCGAGCATGCGTAAGTCGAGGCTGTCGTGTGTGAGCCCGACGTAGGTCCAGCCTGGCGGCCGGGCCGGCGGCATCGACGGCCGCGGCGACTCGGCGATGCGCATGTACGCCTGGTACCGGGCGTCGCCATGGAAGTCGAAGCCGGTGACGGTCGACAGACCGTACATGCCCCACACGTGGCCTTCCACCAGATCGGCCGCTGCGTCCACAGGCGCCAGGCGGGCGTCGGCGGCGTGCTCGCGCAGCCAGTCGATCGCCGGCGTGATCGGGTAGTAGCGATCGCGCGGCACCGTCGGGTTGAAGCGCCGGTGCGCCTGCACGAGGTCGCCGGCGAGCAGCGCCGCCACGGCGAGGACGGCCGCGACGCGCACGCGGGCCGTCGCGGCCCACGCCGCGACCGCCAGCGCCACCATGGCGGCGGTGCCGATCACGGCGAACCGCAGCACCTGCAAACGCTCGAAGGCCTGCAGGTTGCGAACGCGCAGGTCCGGCAGATACGCGACGAGCGCGGCGGCCGCCACCGCGGCCAGTGCGAGGCCGACGATGGCCGCGCCCGCCAGCAGGCGCACGCGCCGCCGGCGCTCCGCCTCGGTGAGCAGCGCATGCAGTCCGATCGCCGCGAGCACGGCGAGACCGCACGCCGCCAGCGCATACCACCGGAACGGGTTGGACTGCGCCTGCCCCGGCAGCACGAGCAGCCATCGCCCCGGCGGTCCGCCATACGCACGCGTGAGCGCGATCAGTGTCAGCGCCGCGAAGCACCAGCGCACCGCGCCGGTCGCGCGCGGCAGCCTGGCCGTCAGCGCGAGGCCGGCCAGCAGCACGGTGACGATGCCGAAGTAGGCGACGTGTTCGGGGTAGTTGGCCGATGGATCGGGATGCCACCAGTTGCCGCGGATCGGCGATCCCCAGAAGTCGGGCAGCGCGAGTGTCGCGAGATTCGCCCACGGCGCACCTTCCGGCGACACGACCCGCACACCGGCCGGAGAGTCGATCAGGCCGGCCAGCATCGGCACGAGCGCGACGGCACCGACGCACAGGCCCAGCGCGCCGCCGAGGACGAGCGCGCCGAACGCCCGCCGCCCGCCTGGGTAGGGACGCGCCGCCGGCGCGTCCGACGTGACGGACGGTCCGGTCCGCACCAGCCACAGTTCGACCAGCCCGTACACGCCTGCCCCGAACAGGCACACGAGCGTCGTCGCCATGTAGGCGCCGAGCAGCAGCGCGCCGAGCGCCAGCGCGAGGCCGGCCACGTCGAGCCAGCGGCCCGACCGCACGCAGCGGCGCACCTGCCTCAGCACCAGCGGCAGCCAGGCCGCAACGGTCGGCATCGGCGCACTGAGCCATGTGAGGAAATGGCCGTTGAGACCGAAGGCGAGGCCGCCTGCCGCGGCAGCGGCGGGGTGCAGGCCGAGTTCGCGCAGGAACAGCCACATCGCGATGGCCGCCACGAGCAGCCGCAGCGGCCCATACCAATTGACCGCATCGATCGACGGCAACAGGTAGAACGGCAGACTGAATGGCGAGAAGGCGCGGCCGACGTCGAGTCCCTGAAAGAACGCCGGCACGCCGGACAGGCGCGTGTCGTCGAAGTCGGGCAGCTCGCCGTCGCGCAGCCGCGCGAAGTGCGTCGCCATCAACGGCTGGTGGTAGAAGGCCTCGTCCGAGCGGGTGGGGTTGGCCGCGCTGGTGCGCGGCGCGTCGTGGGCCCACGGGTGGAACTCGAACACGAGATCGGCGGGCGAGAAGATCGCGCCCTCCCGCCACTCGCGATCGAACAGCCCGAGCAGAGCTGCCACCATCAGCACCAGCAACGGCAGGACTGGCGCCCGCACGAGGCCGACGCCGCGACCCGGCGGCGACCCTGGAGCCGCGTCGCTCACTTGCGCGCCACCAGCGCGAACTGCGACGCCGCGCGCCTCAGGCCCGGCACCGACAGCCAGGCGCGATCGATCCCGAAGACGACGCGCCAGAACCACCGCGAGTTGCTGCGCACGAGCCAGGGCAGCGGCCCGCCGATGACGTCGATGTAGTCGATGTGCACGTCGCGGAAGCCCGCCTCGACGGCTTCGCCGGCAATCACCCGCGGATCCAGCGAGGCTTCCTGTTCGGCGTGCACCGTGCTGCGGCGCCGGAACCACTGCTCGAGCACCCGCCGCAACAGGCCGCGGGCGTTGGGATCGCGCACGTAGATCCAGCCGCCGTCGGCGAGCCACGAGTGGGCCCGGCCCAGCAGCAGGCGCCGTTGCCCGGGCAGGAAGTGATGGAACACGCCCATCGCGTAGATCGCGTCGAAGCGCGCCGGCCCGAAGTCCTGCGCGTCGATGGCGTCGGCCACGACCTCGACGTTCGTGATGCCCGCCTCGTGCAGCCGCGTGCGCGCTGCCGCGGCCGCCGTCTCCGACAACTCGACCGCCAGGATGTGCCCGACCGAGCCCGCGAGCGCGAGTTCGTAGTCGCCGAGGCCCGCGCCGATCGACAGGACGCGCATGTCGCGCCGCAGCGGGACCTCCCGCGCGAACGCCGCGACGTTCCAGGCCACGAGCTGACGAAAGCCTTCGCGTTCGAAGAAGCGTTCACGCAGCGCGCGGGTGTACCACGCGTTCTCGTGCGCGCGCTCCTGCTCGACGATCGGATCCGGCGTCGTCATGCCGGTACGCCTCGCGACGTCCACCAGCCGCGATGCCACTCGACCCCCGCCGTCAGTCCGACGACGATCACGGCCGGCCACAACCGCACCGGCGTCGTCGACCACAACACGCCGAGCGCGCCCAACCCGAGCACGGCATCGAAGGCGGCGATGGCGCCGAGCGCCGGCGGCACCAGCCAGAAGACCTGGACGGCGAGCAGCAGCGCGACGACGGCCGGCACGAAGTCCACCGCGCGCTTCCGGCCATGCAGCCGCACGAGCCGCCGCTCGGCATCGCCATAGCGCCGCATCATCTGCCGGAACCAGTCGAACGTGCCCGGACGATGGTGATACACGAGAGCCTGCGGCACGAAGTACAGCGTCGCGCCGGTGGCCGCCAGGCGCAGGTCGAGGTCGACGTCTTCGCCTGGCCACAGGCCCGGACGGAAACCGCCGATGGCCCGCAGCGCCTCGACGCGGTAGGCGCTGCAGCAACTCGCGTTGTGCTGCACGAACCGGGGCCGTTCGTCGCGGCGCGTGTAGTCGGCGAGGACGGCCGCCGCCCCGAAGAAGGCATCGAGCGCTTCCCGCAGCCGCTGCCGTCCGGGCGGGAAGACGTTGACCTGCCGTCCGCCGATGCCGGCCGCGCCCGACGCGTCGAGTCCCTCGGCCAGCGATCGCACCCAGTGCGGGTCGGCGACGCAGTCACCGTCGGTGAACGCCACGATCGCGCCCCGGGCCGCCTCGATGCCGAGGTTGCGCGCGACGGACGCGCCGGCGCCCGGCGTCTGGATCACGCGGACACCGGCCGCACGCGCGACGTCCGCGGTCGTGTCGGTGGATCCATCGTCGACGACGATCACCTCGACGTCGGGATAGTCCTGCGCGGCGAGTGCCGCCAGGCAGGCGGGCAGGGTCGCCGCGCCATTGCGCACGGCAATCACGACGCTCACGAGCGGCGCCGCGTCGTCGCCCGTCACGCCTTGCGCGCCCGCCGTCGCGCCTTGCGGATCGCCAGGACGTTCCGCATCGTCATCCCGGCGCGCACCGGTCCCCAGCGTTTGAGCGCCTCGACGTCGCCTTCCTTGACGCCGAGCGACAGCGCCGTCCGCTTCAGCCAGCGCGACGCCTTGAAGCTCTCCTGCATCTGGGTGCGGAACGCCACGACCTGGTCTTCGCGATCGGCTGCGAACGTGGGGTCATTGCACCAGCGCCGCAGCGGTTCGACGACACGGTCCCAGGTCATCGCCTGTGCGACACGCGCGAGGCCGTCGCGCGCCGCCTGTCGCGCCGTCTCGTCGTCGAGCAGCGCGGCGATCGCAGCGGCGAGCGCATCCGGATCGGCGGCCGGCACGGCCCGCCCCAAGCCCTCGCGGCCGACGAGATCGCCGAAGTAGTCTCCTGCGGTGCACACGACAGGCAGCCGCGCCCAGAGGTAGTCGAGCATGCGCGTGCGGAAGGCGTAGCGCGTCTCGAGATGCGTGTGATGCGTGCTCACGCCGAGATCCGCTTCGAGCAGGTAGAGGGCACGCTCCTCGTAGGGCACCCAGTCGTTGAAGATGACGTGGGTGCCGGCCACGCCCAGCGACTCGGCGAGCCGCCGCGACCGTTCGACGACGGCCATCGGCTTGACCTGGGGATTGGGATGCTTGACGCCCATGAAGAACAGCTTCACGTCGGGCCGGTGAGCCGCCAGCCTGGCCACCGCCGTGATCAGCGTCTCGGGATCCTGCCAGTCGAGCAGCGATCCGCCCCACAGCAGCACGCGATCGCCGGGTCCGATCGCGGGATGCACGCCCTTGAGGACGCCGGCCGGCAGGCCGCGGCCGACGCGCGACCGCCGGGCCCGCTCCGCCGCCACCGCGATCGGTTCGGACGGCATTCCGAACGGCACGACGTCGATCAGCGAGCGCAAATCGGCGTCGCGCGACACGGTGCGCGGGTTCACCCGTCCAGCCGTGTGCAGCGCGCCGATCCAGAAATCGCGCTGGCGCTCGCTCGCACAGATGAAGAAGTCGGCCTGCGCGATCTGCGCGTTCTGGACGGCGAGGATCGACGCCGCCTCGTGCTGCAGGTGCGGCGTCAGCGCCGCGCCGCCGGCGCGTGCCTGCTCGAGGTGTTCGATCGTGAACGGGCAGTACAGGTCCGCGACGATGGGGCAGACCAGCGCACCGAGGAACGGAAAGGAGTTGAGCGCGAAGCCCTGCACGATCAGCGCGTCGGCGGTTTCCGCCTGCGTCCTGAGTGCGGAGGGACGCTGCGGGTCGAATGGCACGAGGGCGACGCGATCGTCGCGCACCTCGACGGGGCCGGGAGCGACCACCGTCACCCTGGCACTGCGACTGAGCGCGCGAGCCATCTCCAGGACCCGGATGGCCGGCCCGGACATGTTCGTGCGCAACGCCTCGTGCGTCAGCAGGACGACGTGCGGACGGATGCCGAGCCGGGCCCTGAGGCCGAGCACGTCGACGAGGCTCTTCTGCGCAGCGCGGTAGGAGCGCCGGCCGTCCAGTTCGTCGAACGGCCGCCCGAGGAACGGCAGGAGTTCGCTGTCGCGCACGCGGCGGCGCCGCTGCTGCTGCGTGTGCAGGTCGAGCAGGCGCGGCAGGTCCTGCATGGTCGCGCCGATCGCCGCGAGTTCAGGCATCGGCAGGCGGGCGATGAGCCGCTGCCCGGACTGGTAGGGCCGGT
>CBIHOS010000037.1:0-26316 GCA_966211945.1 uncultured bacterium | reverse complement strand
CGCGACAACATCGCGTTGGCTTCATCGTCGTCGACGAAGCGCTCGTGCAGCGGGTCCCACGTCAAGCGGCGGGGCAGCTTCATCGCGATGTGGTGCAGCAGGCAGGCGCTGCACGAACGATGCGCGATCTCGACCGGCGCGATCGTCTGCTGCCGGGTGCGGATGCACTCGAGCCAGTTGCCGTGGTGGTCGCGGCTCTCGTACAGATGGACGCCGTCCGGGCCGATCACCGACTCCAGCAGGCGCGGATCGCTCGCGGCGAGGGCCTGGGCATCCTTCAGCCTGGCGGCCGGGTCGCTCGCGGTGACCGCCTCGTTGCCGCGCGAGACGAAGATCCAGCCCTCGGTCCCTTCGAAACGGATGCCGTTGGGGAAGTCGCCGCTGACGATCATGTGGACGCCGTTGGCATAGCGTGCCTCGGTGCGGAACGGTCCGTGAACGTTCCACAGGCCGGATGCCGGGAACTCGGCCTTGCCCCACACCTCGATCGGCCCGGTGTGCTCGGTGTCCATGCCCCAATGCGCGGTGTCGATGTGGTGGGCGCCCCAGCCGGTGATCATGCCGGCCCCGAACTGCTCGCATCGCAGCCAGCCGGGGCGGTCATAGCCTTTCTGCGGGTGCACGCGCTTCTCGGTGTAGTAGACCTTCGGCGTCGGGCCGAGCCAGGCGTCGTAGTCGAATCCTGCCGGCACCGGCATCTCCGGCTCGTCGTTGCCCGAGGGATCGCCGGGCAGGCCGACCTGCACGGTCTTCACGGTGCCGATGCGGCCGTTGCGCACCAGTTCGCACGCGCGCCTGAACTGCACGCCCGACCGCTGCTGGCTGCCGATCTGGAAGACGACGCCGGATCGGTGCACCTCGTCGCTCAGCGCGCGCCCCTCGGCGATCGTGAGCGAGGCCGGCTTCTGCAGGTAGATGTGCTTGCGGGCGCGGGCCGCGGCAATCGCGACGATCGCGTGCCAGTGATCGGGCGTGCTGATCACCACCGCGTCGATGTCGCGGTTGGCGAGGAGTTCGCGGTAGTCCGCGTAGCCCGTGACGCCGTCGTAGGGTTGCCCGAGCGCCTTGGTGTAGCGCTCGTTGACGAGCGTCCGGGCATCGCGCACGCGGTTGGCGTCGAGGTCGCACACCGCCGTGATGCGGGCCTGCGGGTGCTTCCAGATGCCCGGCAGATCGTGGACGCGCGAGATGCGGCCGGTGCCGATGGCGCCGACCGTGATCTGGTTGCTCGGCGCCTCTGCGCCCAGCACGCGCGCCGGGACGATGGTGGGGAAGCCGGCCGCCTTCGCCCCGAGGGCTTCGGCGCCCAGGGCCGGTTTCGCTCCGAGGGCTTCGGCGCCCAGGGCCGGTTTCGCCCCGAGGACTCCAGCGCCCAGGGCCGTCGTCGCGGCGGCGGCGCGGGTGAGGAACGTGCGTCGCGAGGCGTTCGATGTGCTGCCCATGGTCACCCCTTCAGGATCGGCGCCTGCGCGCGACGCTGCGCTTCGAGCACGAGTTGCATCGCGAGGAAGCAGTGGGCCTGCGGCATCGCGGTCTCGGTCCGATCGAGGACGTCGCTGACGATCTGCTTGCCGTAGGTCAGCTCCACCTTCGACGTATCCACGTAGACGGTCTGTTTCTGGTCCGACAGGAACAGGTGGCTGCCGCCGGGACGGCCGGTGATGTCCACGTTCTTGCGAATCTCGATGAAGCCGTCGGTGCCGAGGATGGTGAGACGGCCGTCGCCCCAGGTCGGCAGCCCGTCGGGCGTGAACCAGTCGACGCGGATGTAGCCGCTGCCGCCGTTGCCGCGCACCATCATGTCGCCGAAGTCCTGGAACTTCGGATGCTGCGGCGTGTGCACGTTGCCGGCCTGGGCCGCGACGACTTCCGCCTTCGTGGAGCCGGTGAAGTACAGGAACTGGTCGGCCTGGTGCGAGGCGATGTCCACGAGGATGCCGCCGTAGCGGGCCGCGTCGAAGAACCACTCGGGGCGGCTCTTGAAGCTGGCGCGGTGCGGCCCGGTGCCGAGCGTCTGCAGCACCGTGCCGATGGCGCCGGCCTTCACGAGTTCGCCGGCCTTGACGGTCGCGCGGTTCTCGAACCGCTCGCTGTAGACGATCGAGTAGATCCGCCTGGTCTCGGCCTGGACCTTGCGCACGTCGGCCAGCTGCTCGAGCGAGGTGATGCCCGGCTTGTCGGCGATGAAGTCCTTGCCGGCCTTCATCACGCGGATGCCGAGCGGCGCCCGTTCGTCGGGAATCGACGCGCTCAACACGACCTTCACGTTCGCATCGTCGAGGACTTCCGCCTCGGTGCGCGCGACCTTGACCTTCGGGTGGCGCTGCTGGAACTCCTTGATGAGGGCCGGCTCCTTGGCGTACACCCACGTCAGTTCACCGCCGCCGCGCATCACGGCGTCGGTCATGCCGTTGATGTGGCCGTGGTTCAGGCCGATGACCGCGAATGCGAGTCGCGGCGGGCCTTGCCAGACGGGCTGCGTCGACTGGCGTTCCACCGTCGCCGCGCCGGACATCTGCGACTGGCCGTCGGCCGTCGTGCCCAGCGCCGACAGCGCGGCCATCGAGCCCGACACGCGGCGCACGAACGCTCGTCGCCCAACCTGTTGCGCCGGATCGTCGACCGGCGCCGCCAAGGGTTCCTGTTCCACCACAGTGGGTCTCCTGATCCAGAGGTTGTGTCGAGCCGGCATCATACTGCGAGCGTGTGCGGTAGAGTGCGCCTGTGCGGCTCTGGTGCGTGTGCCTTCTCCTGCTGTCGGCAGTCCTGATCCCGTCCCGCGCTCAGGCGGGCGATGCCCTGATCGTGTGCGGGTGGGACGAGGTCTTCGTCCTCGACATCGCCAACGAGGCGGCGCCCCGCAAGGTGTGGACGTGGAAGGCGGCCGACCGGCTCGAACTGCCGGAGGCGTTCCGGACCCTGTTCCGCACGACCGACGACTGCAAGCCGGTCGCTGGCAACCGGCTGCTCATCACGGCGTCGAGCGACGGGGCTGCGCTCGTGGACCGCGACACCGGCCGGGCGCTCTGGTGGGGGCGCTGCGGCAACACGCATTCGGCCGAGATGCTTCCAGGCGACCGCCTCGTGCTGGCGTGCAGCGTGCGGCCCGAGACCGGCAACCGGCTCGTCGTGTTCGATGCCCGCACGCCGGAGCGAGTGCTCTTCTCGACTGAGCTCACCTCGGGTCATGGCGTGGTCTGGGACGAGGCGCGCCAGCGCCTGTACGCGCTCGGCGGCACGGAACTGCGTGCGTACCAACTGGCCGACTGGACCTCGGCCACGCCATCGCTCGTGCTCGAGCGACGGTTCCCGCTGCCCGGCCGCGGCGGGCACGAGCTGTCGGCGGTGCCCGGCACGGAGGATCTGCTCGTGAGTGCCGAGGACGGCGTGTGGCGCTTCGACCGGACCGCGGCGGCCTTCCGTGCCGACCCGGACCTGCACGGACAGCACCACGTGAAGAGCGCCGTGGTGCATCCGGCGAGCGGCCGCCTGGCCTACACGCAGGCCGAGACGCCGGAGTGGTGGACCAGTCGCATCCGGCTCCTGCGCCCCGATGCCGTCGTCACGCTCGACGGCGAGCGCCTCTACAAGGTCCGCTGGTCGAGGTAGGGCTGCGCTTGACGCTCGCCCGGCGCAGGCGTAGTGTCGGCGCTGTTCGCGACAGACCACCAGTGCGTGCTGCGCGCGGCCCCCTCCCGCGCGCCGGAGGCGACCTCATGACGACGCTCGTGCGACACATGCTCGTGGGCAAGACCGATGTGTACGCGGTGCGGCCGGACGACACGGTCCTGGCGGCGCTGCGCCTGATGGCGGAGAAGAACATCGGCGCGGTGATGGTGCTCGACGGCGATCAGCCGGCCGGCATCCTGTCCGAGCGCGACTACGCGCGCAAGATGGTGCTGCACGGCAAGTCGTCGGCCGACACGACCGTGCGCGACGTCATGACCGCGCCGCTGATCAGCGTCGAGCCCGACTGGACCTGCGATCGCTGCATGGCGCTGATGACCGACAGGCACGTGCGCCATCTGCCGGTCTTCGAGAACGGGCACCTGGTCGGCGTGATCTCGATCGGCGACGTCGTCCGCGCCGTCGTGCAGGAGCACGAATCGACGATCAGCTCGCTCGAGAGCTACATCATGAGTGGTGGATGAGGGCAGGAGGGCAGGAAGACAGGAGGGCAGGGAACGAGCCCGGACCTCGCGTGCGTGCACGTCCGGGCGCCTTCCGTCGTACTTCGTGGAAGAATCCACGCCGGAGCCTTCCCACGCATGACCCGACCGACTGTCCTCTCGCTGTTCGCCCTGCCTGCCATCGGCGTCGCCATGTGGGGCGTCGGGGCGCGTCACCTGATCGCGCAGGCACCCGCCGGGCCCGCCCAGTCCGGCGCGCGCCCGGCCCGCGCCGACGTCGTCACCGAACCGCGAGCGCCGGCTGGCGTGAAGGAGGGCGGCACCTGGGTGCCGCCGATGCCGACGATGGAGGAGGTCGCGGCGCCGCCCGGATGGACGCCGTCGACCGAGCCGACACCGGCGATGCCGTACACGCTCTTGCGGCTGCCGCGCACGAACGTCTGGCGCGCGAAGTACCCGGCGATCGACTTCCACCTGCACGGCCGCGGCCTGAACACCGAGCAGGCCTACGCGGAGCTGATCGCGCTGATGGACGACATCGGCATGGGCGCCATCGTCAACCTCAATGGCGGCACCGGCCCGGCGCTCGACGCGGTGCTCGCGGCGGGCGCCGCGCATCGCGATCGCGTTGCCAACTTCATCACGTTCAGTGCCGAGGGGATCAACGAGCCGGGCTGGTCGCAGCGGTTCGCCGCCGAGATGGAGCGCGCGTTCAAGGCCGGCGCGGCCGGCATGAAGGTGCACAAGACGCTCGGCGTCAGCGTGAAGAATCCCGACGGCACGTTCATCCAGGCCGACGACCCGCGCCTCGACCCGATCTGGGACATGGCGGCCAGGTACGACAAGCCGGTGATGATCCACCTCGGCGACTCGATCGGCCGCTACTACCCGATCAGCCCGAAGAACGAGCGCTACGAGGCCGGACTGTGGCGCGGTGACGAAGCCAACAACTACGCGAAGACCGGGCCGGCCTTCGAGGTCGTGGAGAAGGCGCGCGAGCACATGCACCGCAAGCACCCGAAGACGCGGTTCGTGAACGCGCACCTCGCGATGCTGTACTACGACCCGCAGAAGCTGGCGGCGTTTCTCGACACCTATCCGAACGCCGACGTCGAGATCTCGGCGACCGTGCAGGACCTCGGACGGGCGCCGCGCTTCTGGCGCGAATTCCTGATCAAGTACCAGGACCGCGTGTTCTTCGGCACCGACGGCAGCCAGAGCCGTGGCGCCGACGAATTCTGGCGGCCGCACTGGCGCGCGCTCGAGACGCTCGACGAGTACTTCCCGCATCCCGCCCAGGTGCGCACTCCAGGCGGATCGCCCGGCCACGGCCGCTGGCACATCTCGGGGCTCGGACTGCCCGATGCCGTGCTGCGCAAGATCTACTACCAGAACGCGCTGCGCCACCTGCCGCAGCTGAAGGCGTCGATCGACCGGCAGATCGCCGCGCGCGCGAAGGCGGTGCGATGACGGCGCACGGCCGACCGGGCACCGGGTGCCGGGTGCCGGGTTCGGCGGTTCGTCGGGCGCCGCGACGAGTGATCGCCGTCTTGGGCATTGCCGTCGTGGCGGCGTGCGCGCAGCTGTTCGCGGAGCGGACGCAGGCCCAGGGCCCAAGGCCCAAGGCCGGCGCGAATGCGGCCGTCGACTCTCCCTGGCCGATGTATGGACTGGACGCCGCCGAAACGCACTACAGTCCGCTGAAGCAGATCACCACCGAGAACGTCGCGCAGCTCGGGCTCGCGTGGAGTACCGATCTCGACGCCTTCCCCGGCCAGATCCAGGGCACGCCGCTCGTCGTGGACGGCACGATGTACGTCACCGGCCCCTGGAGTGTCGTGGTCGCGGTGGACGCGCGGACCGGCGGCGTCAAGTGGCGCTGGGACCCGCGCATCCCGCACCAGACGTTCGTCACCGACGCACGCGGCCTGCGCACGCGGCTCGGACCGAGCCTGTGCTGCGGCCCGGTCAACCGCGGCGTGGCGTATCACAACGGCAAGGTGTTCGTCGGCACGCTCGACAGCCGGCTCGTCGCGCTCGACGCGCGCACCGGCCGGCCGGTGTGGACGACGCAGGTGGCGAGCAAGGAGGACGACTACAGCATCACGAGCGCTCCGAGGGTGATCGCGGGCAAGGTGATCACGGGCATCAGCGGATCGGAGTTCGGCGTGCGCGGCTTCGTCGCCGCCTACGACGCCGAGACCGGCAGGCAGGCCTGGCGCTTCTGGACGGTGCCCGGCGACCCGTCGCTCGGCTTCGAGAACGCCGCGATGGAGAAGGCCGCCACGACCTGGACCGGCGCCTGGTGGAAGTACGGCGGCGGCGGTACGCCGTGGGACGGCATGGCCTACGACCCCGAGCTCAATCTCCTCTACATCGGCACCGGCAACGGCTCGCCGTGGTCGCGCGTGCTGCGAAGTCCGGGCGGCGGCGACAACCTCTATCTCTGCTCGATCCTCGCGCTGCGCCCCGACACCGGCGAGTACGTCTGGCACTACCAGACGACGCCGGCCGACAACTGGGACTACGCGAGCACGCAGCCGATCGTGCTGGCCGACCTCCGCATCGACGGACGCACGCGCAAGGTGCTGATGCAGGCTCCGAAGAACGGCTTCTTCTACGTCATCGATCGCGCGACCGGGCAGTTCATCTCGGCGCAGCCGTTCACGAAGGTCACCTGGGCCACCGGCGTCGACCCGCAGACCGGCCGTCCAGTCGAGACACCCGAGGCCGACTACGGCACGACCGGGCAGCGGCTGTCACCGGGGTCCGACGGCGCGCACAGCTGGCACGCGATGGCGTGGCACCCCGGCGCCGGGCTTGCGTACATCCCCGGCCAGGACACGACCGGCACGTACGCGTGGGACCCCGACTTCCAGCACCAGATGGGCCGCATGAACACCGGCCGGCCGCGCAACCGGCCGGCTCCGGCCGACGCGGCGACCCATCCCGGCGGGACCGCGGCGCCCACGCCGCGAGCGACGCCGGCCGCGCCCGTCCGCCGCGGCCCGCAGATCGTCGGCGCCGGCGGCGGCCAGCAGCAGGGCGCCTTCCTGGTCGCGTGGGATCCGCTGACGCAGAAGGAGCGCTGGCGGATCACCTTCGATCGCCCCGGCATCACCGGCGGCACGCTGGCCACGGCCGGCAACCTGCTGTTCCACGGCGCCAACGACGGCACGTTCACCGCCTATTCCGCCGATCGCGGTGAACGTAAGTGGTCGGTTGCGCTTGCGCCGGGGTTCGCCAACCCGATCACCTGGACGCTCGATGGCGTGCAGTACGTGACGGTCGCCACCGGCCGCAGCGGCCTGCAGGCGCCGGGGCGGCTCTACACGTTCAGGGTGGGCGGGTCGGCGGCGATGCCCTCGATGGCGCCGGTCGCGCCGCCGGAGGATCCGTCGGGCATCAATACCGCCGAGGCGATCGCTGCGGAGTTCGATCGGGTCGGGCTGCCCGCCGGCGCCGAGCGGACGCTCGTGCAGCAGTTGTGCTCCGGCTGCCACGCGCCAACCGTGGTCACACGCATTCGTCAGCCCGAGGACGCGTGGCGTGAGACCGTCGCGGCGATGGTCGGCCGCGGCATGTCCGGCACCAGGGAGCAGCATGAAACCGTCATCCGCTACCTCGCGACACACCGCGGCCCCGGCTAGCCGGCACCGGCCCTGTCGATGTCGCTGATCATCCTGTGGGGCGTCGTCATCGGGCTCGGGGCGCTGGTCGCGTGGAGCGTGGTCGACGGCCTCGTCCTGGACCCGCGTCGCACCCGGCGACGCTTCGACGCCCTGGCCAGGGCACTCCAGCGCACGCCCGTCGAGGACGAGAACGGTCTCCGGATCGACTGCGAGATCGACGGGCGCACGATCACGATGCGCGCGCGGCACGTCGGCAGCCAGGGCAGCGTCCGCGGCGAGACCGGCCGACTCTGGGTGACCGAGACGCCCCTGCGCGTCACGCGCTGGGAGATGCACGACGTCGGCATCCGGCAGCGTCGCCGTACGGGCGATTTCGCCCGGCGATTCGCCATCCGCGAGTCCGGCGTGCCGGTGCGCGACGGCTGGCTGGGCGAGCCGGTGCGGCAGGCCGTGGCGGCGTTCTTCGACGCGCAGTTGGCGATCGGCACGCTGCGCGTGGACCGCGGCCGGCTGCAGCACGTGGTGCCATGGTCGTCCGCGCCCGACCGGCCGACCGCCGACGACCTGCGCGCCTTCGCCGCGCGCTTCGGCGCGGTGGCCGAGGCCTTCGACACGGCGGCCAGCCGCCGTCTCCCGATGGACTGAGCGCCGCCTGCTTGCCGTTGCGGCGCTCCTCGCACCACAATGCGCTCGTCCGGCCAACTGTCTCCGCCACCTTCCCCGGCACCGGCCAGGGCGGGACGCTCCGGACGAGGAGTGGATCTCGTGATCAAGACCTTCAGGAAGAACGGCGTCACGCGCCGCGAGTTCGTCGGCGGAGCGCTGGCGACCGGTGCGCTGCTGTCGCGGGCGCCGGCGCTGCTGCGCGGGCAGAACCTCAACAGCAAGCTGAACATCGCGTTCATCGGCGCCGGTGGACGCGGCGGGGCGAGCTTGCGTGAACTGACGATCCTGCCGGGGCAGACGCCCTCCCGTACCGACGGCAGCGGCCCGCTCGAGAAGCATCCCGACGAGAACGTGGCGGTGTTGTGCGACATCAACCAGGAGTCGCTCGACTCGGCTGGCACGCGCTACCCGAAGGCGCAGAAGTTTACCGACCTGCGCAAGGTGTTCGACAACCCGAACGCCTTCGACTCGGTGGTGGTGTCCACCGCGGAGCATACGCACGCCTTTGCCACCTTCCTGGCGCTGACGCACGGCAAGCACGTCTACTGCGAGAAGCCGCTGGCCTACAACATCTGGGAGACCCGGCTGATTCGCGAGACCGCGGCGAAGTATCCGAAGCTCTCGACCCAGATGGGCAACCAGGGCCACGCCTCGCCGATGCGCCGGACCATCCGGGAGATCCTCGACACCGGCGTCATCGGCAAGGTGAAGACCGTCCACGTGTGGGCCGACCGCGCCTGGGGCCTGCAGGACGCCGCTTCCGCCGAGAAGTTCGACAAGACGCACGGCTTCTACAACGGCGCGCCGATCACCGATCGCTTCAAGGAGACGATGCCGGTGCCGGCGCACCTGCACTGGGACCTGTGGCTGGGGCCGGCGCCGGAGCGGCCCTACCATGCGACATACTTCCCCGGGCCGCGCTGGTACCGCTGGTGGGACTTCGCCAACGGCACGATGAGCGATCTCGGCAGCCACGACAACGACGTGCCGTACACGGTGCTCGACTACATCTGGCGCCGCGACGCGGGTGCCGGCCGGTATCTGGCGCCGCTGACGGTGGAGGCGATGTCGCCCAACGTGCCCAAGCCGCACGCCGAACTCGCGCCGGCGACGCTGAAGGCGACCTATGAGTACGCCGCGGCGGGCGACCAGCCGGCCCTCACGCTCGTGTGGTACCAGGGCGACATCAAGCCGGAGGGCTGGACCGAGGCGTGGGGCAAGCGGTCCTGCGCGTTCGTCGGCGAGAAGGGCATCCTGCTCGGCAACGGCAAGCTGCTGCCCGAGGCCACGTTCGTCGATTTCACGATGCCGGAAGCGACCTTGCCGCGCTCGCCCGGACATTGGGTGGAGTGGGTCGATCACATCAAGGGCAACGGCCCGGTCCCGGGTTCGAACTTCCAGTACGCGGCGTGGACGACCGAAGCCAATCACCTCGGCAACGTCGCCTACCGCACCGGCAAGAAGCTCGAATGGGACTGGAAGACGATGACGGCGAAGAACGCGCCCGAGGCCGCGCCGTTCATCCGTCGTCCGAAGTTCCGCGCCGGCTGGGAGGGGATTCTCAAGACGTAGTCGCGAGCCGGACGCCGGGAAGGCAGGGCCCGTTGCCCTGGCGCGCCGAAAACCTGAGGCGGAGGCAGGTCCCAACGCGGTCCTGCCCGCTCTCGCTCCTCGTTCGCGAGCGTTGTCAGGCCAACGACGTCCGGTCTCATGGATCGTTCAGCGGAACCACCTGGACGGCGGCATCCGGAACGGCGCCCAGGAATCGATCGAGCGTCGAGCCACGCAGCAGCAGTTCCCACCTGGTGCGCGCGCTCTGCCCGAAGATGACGTGTGTGACGCCCTCGCGCTGCGCGAAGGCGATGAGACCATCGGACGGACGCTCGGCCCTCACGCGGACGACGGTCGCACCGAGACTCTCCGCCAGTCGAATGTTCTCCTGCAGCGCAGCCGCGTCCTGGGACGCGATGCGGCCCGGCTTCTCGCGCGGCGTCTCCACGTAGACGGCGTACCACTTCGCGCCGAGCCGTCCGGCGATGCGCGCCCCGTTGCGGACGACACGCGGCGCGGCCCGATTCGAGCTCATGCACACCATGACGCGCTCCGGAATCAGCGCGGGCTCGAGCCCTTCACTGGCGCGGTAGGTCGCGGCCTTCGCGCCGACCTCGTCGGCGACAGCCCGCAACGCCAGCTCCCGCAGCGTCGACAGGTTCCCCTTCCGGAAGAAGTTTGTGAGCGCCTGTTCGACCTTGTCGGGGCGGTAGATCCTGCCTTCGCGAAGCCTGCTGCGCAGTTCCTCCACCGTGACGTCCACGTTGATGACCTCGTCGGCGCGGTCGAGGACGGTGTCAGGTACGGTCTCCCGCACGCGCACACCCGTGGCGCGCGCCACGGCGTCGTTGAGCGTCTCGAGATGCTGAATGTTGACGGCGGTCATGACGTGGATGCCGGCGTCCAGCATCTCCAGCACGTCCTCATACCGCTTTCCGCGGTGACTGCCGGGCACGTTCGTGTGCGCCAGTTCGTCGACGACACACACCTGCGGCCTGCGCGCGATGATGGCTTCGACGTCCATCTCCTCCATCGTCACTCCGCGGTACGCGATCTGGCGTCGCGGGACGACTTCGAGGTCCTTCACCTGCGCCTCGGTGTCGCGGCGGCCGTAGGTCTCGACG
Source organism: uncultured bacterium (assembly GCA_966211945.1). GTDB lineage: Bacteria > Acidobacteriota > Vicinamibacteria > Vicinamibacterales > Vicinamibacteraceae > Luteitalea. The sequence continues at coordinate 15,213 of CBIHOS010000037.1, read as the reverse complement.
AGTCCAATCACGACGTCGAGGCCGCGCGCACGAAGAGCATGGGCCTCCTGCAGCATCTCGTAGGTCTTGCCCACGCCAGGCGCCGCCCCGATGTAGATGCGCAGCCGGGCCCGCTCGGTCCCCGTGATGCGCGCCAGCAGGGCATCCGCCGAGGGACGGTTCTCGGACATGACGAGCCTACCGGCGGAGGGGCGCACGCTCGTCCAGGGCCAGGTTCAGGAGGAGCACGTTCACGACGGGCTCTCCGAGCAGACCAAACTGCCGGCCTTCGACATGCGCCTCCACCAACTGACGGACGGCGTCCGCCGACAACCGGCGTTCGCGCGCCACGCGCGGCACCTGAAACACGGCCGCGGCCGGACTGATATGGGGGTCCAGTCCTGAACCGGAGGTCGTCACCAGATCGATGGGAACGGCGACAGTCGGATTGTCGTCGCGCAGCCTCGCCACGTCGGCGGCAACTCGATCGATCAGCGTCCTGTTCGTTGGACCCAGGTTCGATCCGGAAGACGCACCCGCATCGTACCCGGCGCCCGCCGCTGATGGTCGCGAGTGGAAGTACCCGGGCGAGGTGAACGGCTGCCCGATGATGCGCGAGCCGATCGCGCCACCGGCGCGCTCGATCAGTTGGCCGTTTGCCTGATCGGGAAAGAGGCCGTGTGCCAGCCCGGTCACCACCAGCGGGTAGACCACTCCAAGCAGGACGGTTGTCACAACCGTCATCAGTGCTGCTGTTCGAAGGTGTTTCGTCATGAGTGTCGCCTCAGGCAAGACCGATCGCGGTAATCAGCATGTCGATTGCCTTGATGCCGACGAATGGCGCAACGATGCCGCCCACGCCATAGATCAGCACGTTGCGTCGCAGCAGGGCCGCCGCGCTCATCGGTGTGAACTGCACGCCGCGCAGCGCCAGGGGCACCAGCGCCACGATGACGAGGGCATTGAAGATGACCGCTGACAGGATGGCGGACTCCGGCGTCTGCAGCCGCATGACGTTCAGCGCGCCCAGCGCCGGATACGCGGCCAGGAACATCGCCGGGATGATGGCGAAGTACTTGGCCACGTCGTTCGCAATCGAAAACGTGGTCAGTGTTCCCCGTGTCATCAGGAGCTGCTTGCCGATCTCGACGATCTCGATCAGCTTGGTCGGGTTCGAATCGAGATCCACCATGTTCCCGGCCTCTTTTGCCGCCTGGGTGCCGGTGTTCATGGCCACACCCACGTCGGCCTGCGCGAGGGCAGGAGCGTCGTTCGTCCCGTCGCCCGTCATCGCCACGAGCCTTCCGGCTCGCTGCTCCTGCTGGATGAGCGTCATCTTCTCTTCTGGCGTCGCTTCCGCCAGGAAATCGTCGACGCCGGCTTCGTGAGCAATCGCCGCCGCCGTCAACGGGTTGTCGCCGGTGATCATCACCGTCTTGATCCCCATCGCGCGAAGCGCCGCAAACCGCTCGCGCATGCCGCCCTTGACGACATCCTTCAGATGAATCACGCCGAGCGCCCGTCCACCGTCGGCGACGACGAGCGGCGTTCCTCCCGTCCGCGAGATCCGCTGCACGATCTCGGTGAGCTCGGCCGGTATCGTGCCGCCGTTCGACTCGACGTACGCGGCGACAGAGCCTGCGGCGCCCTTCCGAATCTGCCGGCCACCGAGGTCGACACCAGACATCCGCGTCTGCGCAGTGAACGGCACGAACGTGGCGGCGTGAGGCGCCAGCGGGCGTTCGCGAATCGCGTATCGTTGCTTGGCCAGGACGACGATCGACCGCCCCTCAGGGGTTTCGTCCGCGAGTGAGGCGAGCTGTGCGGCGTCTGCCAGTTCGCCTTCGGCCACGCCGGCGATGGGCAGGAACTCGGATGCCTGGCGGTTGCCGAGCGTGATCGTCCCGGTCTTGTCGAGCAGCAGCGTGTGCACGTCGCCCGCTGCCTCGACCGCCCGCCCGGACATCGCCAGCACGTTGTGCTGGATCAGCCTGTCCATCCCCGCGATGCCGATGGCCGACAGCAGCCCCCCGATGGTCGTCGGGATGAGGCAGACGAGGAGCGCGACGAGCACGAAGACCGATTGCGGGGCACCGGAGTAGATCGCGAAGGGCTGCAGCGTCGCCACGGCCATCAGGAACACGATGGTCAGGCCCGCCAGCAGGATGTTCAGCGCGATCTCGTTCGGTGTCTTCTGACGCGCAGCGCCTTCGACCAGTGCGATCATCCGGTCGAGGAACGTCTGCCCGGGATCAGCCGTCACGCGGACCGTGATCCAGTCCGACAGGACTCGTGTGCCGCCGGTCACGGCCGACCGGTCGCCGCCCGCCTCGCGGATGACGGGCGCCGACTCGCCGGTAATGGCCGATTCGTCGACGGATGCCACTCCCTCGACAATCTCGCCGTCCGACGGAATGAACTCGCCGGCCCGTACGACGACGAGGTCGCCCTTCCGCAAGGATGCGGCCGGCACCGTCTCCGTGCCTCCGTTCGTGAACCGAGTCGCCACCGTTTCTGTTCGCGTCTTCCGCAGCGTGTCTGCCTGCGCCTTGCCGCGCCCCTCCGCCATGGCTTCGGCCAGATTGGCGAACAGCACCGTCGCCCAGAGCCAGATCGTGATCTGCAGCTCGAACCCGATGTCTCCCCGGCCGCCAGTGATGTCGCGGGCCAGGAGACCGGTCGTCAGCACGGCGCCGACTTCGACCACGAACATGACGGGGTTCTTGACCATCACCCGCGGGTCGAGTTTCCGCACCGCGTCGGCCAGGGCCACCCGCACCAGCCCGGGATCCCAGATGCTCAACTTCTGTATCGTCGCCATGTGAGTACCGCGCTTGCTTCAGAAGGTGGTCCCGGTTTGCATCAGGACGTGCTCGACAATCGGGCCGAGACTGAGCACCGGGAAGAACGTCAGCACGCCGACGATCACGATGACGCCGACCAGCAGCGTCGCGAACAGTGGCGTTGTGACGGGAAACGTGCCGAGTGAGGGCGGCACTCGCGTCTTTCGTCCCAGGCTGCCGGCCAGCGCGAGCATCGGGACGACGATCATGAAGCGGCCGGTCAGCATGGCGACGCCGAGCGTCGTGTTGTACCAGGCGGTGTTGGCGGAAATGCCTGCGAACGCCGACCCGTTGTTCGCGGTGGCCGACGTGTAGGCGTAGAGAATCTCGGAGAGCCCATGCGGGCCCGGATTCCAGATGCTGGCGGTGCCAAGAGCCGGTGACACCGCCGAGATGCCCGTGAACACGAGAATCGTCAACGGAAGCACGAGCACCGCCAACATGGCCATCTGCACGTCGAAGGCTTCGATCCTCTTCCCCAGATACTCGGGCGTCCGGCCGACCATCAACCCTGCGATGAAGACCGACAGCACGACGAAGATCAGCATGCCGTACATGCCCGCGCCGACGCCGCCGAAGATCACTTCGCCGAGCATCATGTTGACCAGCGGCACCATGCCGCCCAGCGGCGTGTACGAGTCGTGCATCGAGTTGACGGCGCCGCAGCTGGCGGCGGTCGTCACCGTGGTGAACAAGGCGGAGCCGGCGATGCCAAACCTCGCTTCCTTCCCCTCCATGTTGCCGCCTGGACACATCGCGCCCGCGGTCTGGTCGGTTGCCGCCAGCAGGGGGTTGCCCTGGGCTTCCGACCAGTAGGCCGCGGTCACGCCGGCGAGGAACAAGAACGCCATGGCGCCCCAGACGGCCCAGCCGTGACGGGGCGATCCCGTCATCCGACCCAGCGTGGAGGTGAGGCCGGCAGATATCGCGAAGATCGCGAACATCTCGATGAAGTTCGAAAGCGGCGTCGGGTTCTCGAAGGGATGGGCGCTGTTGGCGTTGAAGAAGCCACCGCCATTGGTGCCCCATGCCTTGATGATCTCCTGCGAGGCCACCGGCCCTTGCGCGATCACCTGCTCGGTGATCGTCATCGTCGTCTCGCTGCCGCCGGCGTCGGTGCTGGTTGTGGTCTGCGGGTCCACGAGTTGCACGCGGTCGTAGGGCTTCAGGTTCTGGACGACGCCCTGGGATACGAGCAGCAGCGCACCCACGACGCAGAACGGAAGCAGCACCCAGAGCGTGGCGCGCGTCATGTCGACCCAGAAGTTGCCGAGCGACTCACGCCTCTCACCGGCGATGCCGCGGATGAATGCGATCGCCAGGGCGATCCCGACGGCGGCCGAGACGAAGTTGTGGTACGCGAGGCCCGCCATCTGCGTCAGGTAGCTCATCGTCGTCTCGCCCGCGTACGACTGCCAGTTCGTGTTCGTGGCAAACGACGCCGCCGTATTGAAGGCGAGATCCGGGGCGACGCCGGCGAGGCCCTGCGGGTTGAGCGGCAGCAGCCCTTGCAGGCGCTGAAGCGCGTACAGGACGAGCATCGAGACGACACTGAAGGCCAGCATCGTGAGGGCGTACTCCGTCCAACGCATCTCATGCCGATCGTCCACGCCCGTGAGCCGGTAGATCAGGCGCTCGAGCGGTCGCAACACCGGATCCAGCCAGGTGCGTTCGCGCGCGAACACCCGCGCCATGAACGCCCCGAGCGGCACCGTCACGGCCGCGATTGCCGCCAGGAAGAGCAGAATCTGCAGCCACCCATTGAGGGTCATGTCAGAGCCTCCTAGAACTTTTCAGGGCGCAGCATCGCGTACACGAGGTACGCGAGCAGCAGCATCGACACGACGAGACCGGCGACCGATTCCAGGTTCATGGACGTGACCTCACTCGCCCCGCCGGCAGGCGGCGACATACGCCACGCTGGCGACGAAGAACAGCACGGAGAGCGCGACGAACAGGACATCCAGCATGGCGGCTACCACACTCCCGTCTTGTTGCCGATGACCCACACGGCGCCGACCAACGCCGTGTTCTGGCGGTCTCGCGCGTCACTGGCGCCATAGCGCCCAGGGAAGAAGCGTGCGTTCGACCAGCCGCGCCGCCACTCCGCCCTGACCAGAAACCCGTCGGCGAACGCGTGTTCCACCGTGAGCGTCGCCTCGTGCAACACCTGTTCGATCCCGCCGAACAGGCCCTCATCGTCGAGGCGCTCGTAGCGGACCCCGATCGCCGCTCGGTCCGTCACCTGGTACCGCGCATAGGCGCCGGTACCCTGCAGCGACATCGACGGGTTTTCGGTGGTGACCTCGCTCGTGGTGTAGTTCACGTCAGCACCGAGCGTCAGGGCCGAGGTCGGCGTCACCGTCACGTAGGTGTCGAAGACGCGGAGGAATCCATCGGGGCCACCGGGGTGTCCGCCGTCAGGCTGCTCCTGGCCGACGTAGTAGTTGACCGTCCATGTCACTGCCGGCGTTGGCGTGACGATCGCCGCGAAGTGATTCGACTTGAAATCGTTGAACTCCTCCGTCTGCTGGATGCCGTTGGTCAGCATGTACAGCAACGACACCGTGTCGGTGACCGGCAGCGTGACGCGGAGGCCGGAGTGGTAGAACGGCAGGAAGTTGAACAGGTACCCACGCGAGAACGCCTGGTTGTCCTTTGCGTAGTTGGTTTCGTACCCGAGCATCGAGGCGAACTTGCCGAAGTCCGTCTGCAGTCCCCTCCCCACCGGGAACACGTAGCTCCCGTACGCCTGCCAGACGTGCCGGTACACGTCGGGGCGCGGTTCGTTGGCGGCGCTTCCCTGGACCGTTTCCGTGGCTTGGCCGAATTGCAGGTCCACCCGCAATCCGTAGCGCCGGCCGGCCTTCACGTCGGGGGAGGCATCCACGACGAGGGCTGCCTGCTGAATGGCGAAGGTGCTACTGCGCGTGTCGTATGCGCGCAGGACCATGATGCGATCGGGAGGCCGGTTCCAGTCGTACTGGAAGTAGCTCTCGAGCGTGGCACCGAACGTGACGTTCTGCCAGGGGTCCGGGGCGGTGTCCTGAGTCGCAGGCGTGATGGCCGCCGGTTGGGACGGCTCCGTCGTCTGTGCGCCGGCCGCGCCAGGCAGCAGCAACGACGTCGACACCGCCAGCCGAGAGACGATCGAGGAAGGCGAACGAGCCATGACGCCAGCATAGGAACTGGCGCCTGAAGACGGGCTCAGAAGATCCTCAAGAGTTCCTGAAGATCGTGAGCGGATCGTTCAGACAGGCTCGGCGACGAAGCGATAGCCGACCCAGGGCTCGCTGAGGAGATACTTCGGGCTTGCCGGGTCGGGCTCGAGTTTCTTCCGGAGTTGGGCGACCAGCGTCCACAGGTGTTCGGGCTGTTCTACGGCATTCGGCCCCCACACCGCCTTCAGGATCGCGCGATGGGTCAGCACGCGATCGTGATTGCGCGCGAGCAGCGACAGCAGTTCGAGTTCCTTTGGCGTCAGGCGGATCTCGACGCCCTCCCGAATCACGCGCCTGCGGTCGTAGTCGATCGTGAGCGCACCGGCCCGAAGAATGCCGGTCTCTTCATCGCTCTCCCCGATCACGCGGCGGAGGGCGACCCGGATGCGCGCCAGCAGTTCCTCCGGGCCGAACGGCTTGGTCACGTAGTCGTCCGCGCCGAGATCGAGCGCCTGCACTTTGTCGGCTTCCGCCCCGCGCGCCGACAGCACGATGATGGGCACCTGCGACGTGGCTCGAATGCGCCGGCACACTTCGGTCCCCTCGAGGTCGGGCAGTCCCAGATCGAGCACGATGAGGGCAGGCATGCCGGCTGCGACACTGCGGAGCGCGTCGGCGCCACTACTGGCGGGCTCGACGTCGTAGCCGCGAGCGCGAAGGAGCGGTCCCAACGCGCGTTGGATCGCGGGCTCGTCGTCGACCACCAGGATGCGCGGGCGATGATTCATGACGTCGGTGAACCCACGGAGTCCACGTCCCTGACCGCCACCGGCACGGCGATGGTGAACCGAGCGCCGCCCCCTTGCACGTTCTCGGCCCAGACACGCCCGTTCTCGACCGCCATCAGTCCCCTGACGATCCAGAGTCCCATCCCGGTGCCGGACGTCCTCGCGTTCGCCGCCCCACCACGATAGAACCGTTCGAACAGGTGGGGCAGGTCCGGTTCCGCGATGCCGCCACCCGCATCACGGACATGAACCACGAGTTCGTTGTGGTCGACGCGCGCCAACACGTCAATCCGGGAGCCGGGCGGCGAGTACTGGGCCGCGTTCTCGAGGAGGTGGGCCAGGGCGGTTGCCGTCAGCCGTGGATCCAGACGCACCGGAGCATCGGGATCGATGCTCACGTCGAGCGCGTGGCCCTGCAGCGTGTGCTCGACCTGATCCCGCGCTGCGGCAACGATCTCCGACGGATGGGTCCAACGCGACGTCGCGGCGACGGCGCCGGCATCGAGACGGGCCATCTCCAGGAGATTCTGAAACAACCGCGTCAGACGCTCGACTTCCGAAAGGATCAGGTCGCCCTGGTCGACGATGTCGGCGGGCGAGAGTTCCGCCGCGCGGATGTTGCTCGCCGCGATGCGGATCGCTGTCAGCGGCGTGCGCAGGTCGTGGCCCAAAGAGGCCAGAAGCGCCGTCTTGAGCTGTTCGCTCTGACGCGTGAGCTCAGCCGCCTTGCGCTCCTCGAGCAACTGCGCACGCTCGATTGCGATGGCCACGACACCGGCGAGCGTATCGAGGGTTCCAGCCTCGACCGGGCGGCCCGCCGCGGCAAGGACGCCAATCGGCTTCGTGCCAACGCGCAGCGGCACCAGCCGGATACTCTGGCCCTCGACCGTCATCGTCCGATGGCCGGCGTAGGTGCGGCTGTACGCGTCGAACTCGAGCGACGTCTGTGCGGCCGCCAGCGCGCTCGACAGCTGACGCCGATCGAGCTCGATTCTCAGTTGCCCGGCGTCGTGAATCTCCCACTCGCCTGCCTGAGGGGTCGCCACCGCCAGGAACTCCAGGTCGAAGCGTCGGACGATGGAGCGAGCCAGGATCGACAGCGCGTCCGGGCTGTCGGTCATCATCAACACATCTCGACTGAGATCGAACAGCCTGGCCAGTTCGTTGCGGCGCCCAACCGCTTCGTCCGTTCTGGCGCGAGCCACCGCTGACAGATTGCTGGCGACGAGACTCACCGCCAGGAAGGCAAACAGCGCAATCCAGTTCTGCGGATCGGCGATCGTGAACGTCCAGACGGGGGGGAGAAAGAAGAAGTTCAGGCAGAGCATCGCCGCGAGTGACGTCGCGACCGCCACGCCGAGGCGCGACGTGGCCGCGACCACGAGCACGACCATCAGGTACGTCGTCGAGACAATCGCGGCGTTGGAACTGCCAGGCCACTGCCGAAGCGCCAGCGTCACCAACGCCACCGCCAACAGGGCCGCGGCTAAGTGCAGTACGCCTGAACGTCTGGACCACGCCATGGATGTGTCGATTATGGCGCCTCGGGGAGGCGCCCCTACCTGGGCGCGCGGTACGCCTGCTGGAGCACCTGCATCGTGTGCAGGACGGGGATGGCGGCGCCGCTGCGTGCGAGGTGGGTCTGAATCTGCACGAGGCAGCCGATGTTGCCGGCCGCGACCATGTCGGCACCGGTCGACCGTACCGCGCTGGCCTTGCGTCCGCCGAGGTCGTCGGCGATCGCCGGCTGCTCCACGTTGTACAACCCGGCCGACCCGCAACAGGTGTCGCCATCCGGGATCTCCACGACCCGCAGGTTGCCGATCCGTTCGAGAAGGGCACGCGGCGCCCGGCGGATGCCCTGCGCATGCGCGAGGTGACAGGCGTCGTGGTAGGCGACGGTACGGGGCGCCAGCAACGCCGGCGCGTGCACCAGCCCGAGATCGTCGAGCAGTTCCGACACGTCGCGCACCCGCGCGCCTAACGCCGCCAGCGCGTCGTGCCCGCCGCGGCCGCGGAAGGCGTGACCGTACTCCTTCATCGCCGATCCGCATCCGGCCGCGTTCGTGACGATCGCATCGACGTCGGCCGGCATCGCGCGCGCCAGCGTCGTCGCGCGGTCGTAGGCGCGGTCGGTCTCGCCGACGTGCAGCGCGAGGGCGCCGCAGCAGCCCTGATCGGCAGGCACGATCACGTCGACGCCGTTGGCGGCGAGCACGTCGATCGTCGCCAGGTTGATCTCGGGCGCGAGGACCTGCTGCGCGCAGCCGGCCAGCAGGGCCACGCGGGCGCGTCGCGGGCCGATCGCCGGAGTCAGCGCCGGCAGCGGCGCGGGTGCCGGGAGGCGCGCCGGCAGCAGCGCGAGCATCGGCGCGAGCGCCGCCGGTGCCAGCGCGGAGAATCGCTGCGCGATCTTCCCGAGCCGTGCCGAGGCGCGGAAACGCGCTGGCGACTCCAGGGTGTCGAGCAGGAACTGCCGGCGCCACCGGTGCCAGCGTGAACGCGTCGGCTCGGTTTCGCCGCGGAACGGCACCAGCAGGTCGCCGTACGGCACGCCAGACGGGCACGCGGTGACGCAGGCGAGGCAGCCGAGGCAGCGGTCGATGTGCGGCCGCGCTTCGCCGATCGGCAGCGTTCCCTCCAGCACCTGCTTCATGAGAACGATGCGGCCGCGCGGCGAGTCCATCTCCTCACCGAGCACCTTGTAGGTTGGGCAGGCCGGCAGGCAGAACCCGCAGTGCACGCAGGTCGCCACCGCGCCGGCCATCATGGCGCGCTGCGGGTCCGTGGCTGAGTGCGGGATGTCGTGTTGCACGCGTCGTTCACTCCGTGGCGGCGAGGGCGTGCGGCGAGAAGCGGCCCTCGGGATCCATCACCGCGCGCAGGCGCGCGTCGACGGGATTGGCGATCGCCGCACCGATGAACGGCGCCGACGACGGGCCGCGCAGGACCTGCCCGGTGAGGCCGAGCGGCGCCAGTACGGCGTCCACCTGCGCGGGATCGGCGTCGGTGGCGGCCAGCGCCAGGTTGCCGGCCACCGCGTAGCGGCGCCGCGCGTCGAGGCGGGCGACGGCGGCATCGAACCTGGCGATCGCTGCCGGCGTGATCGGCACCCGCACCAGCGTCGCGGCGCCGTCGGCCCACGCGAACTCGCGAGCCTCCCGCCATACCCTGGCGTCGTCCTCGCCTTCGAGGACGTCGAGGTTGCTGCCGATGGCCCGCCGGACCGTGTCCAGGCGGTCGGGCATCGCCTCGGCGAACCCGCCGATGCGCAGGCACACCGTGGACGACGACAGCAGGTCGAGCGCCTCGAGGTCGAGCCGCGTCTGCTGCAGCGACGTCATCAGCGCGAGCCCCGCGGCGACGCCATCGACGGGCACGCGCACGGTCGCGTGAACTTCGGCGGCGGGGAAGACCTTGAAGGTGACCTCGGTCAAGGCGCCGAGGCGCCCGCAACTGCCGACCATCGCCTGATGCAGCAGGAAGCCGGCGGCGTTCTTCACGACCTTGCCGCCGCTCTGCAGGATGCGGCCGCACCCGTCGACGAGCCGCACGCCGATGATGAAGTCGCGGATGCCGCCGAAGCGGTAGCGGCACGACCCGTTGATGCCTGCCGCCACGGTGCCGCCGATCGTGGCGCCGGCGTCGACGAGCGGCGGGTCGAAGGGCAGGTGATGGCCGTGGCGCGCCAGGGCCGCGTCGAGATCGCGCAGCGGCGTGGCGGCCAGCGCCGTGAACGTGCACTCCTGCGGCGTGTACTCGACGATGCCGGCGAAGGCGCCGAGGTCGACGTCGGTCACCGACGATTGCCGCGGCGACAGCCCCGGCTTGGAGCCGCCCGCGCGCAGGCGCAGGTGCGGCAGCCGCGGTATCAGGGCGGCGAGCGCTTCGACCGACTCGGGACGTTCCATCACGCGCGCGAGATCACGCCCGCCCGTTCGAGCGGGTGCAGGCCGTGCGACGCCGCGATCGTCGCCGCATCGGCGAGCTTCTTGCCGGGATTGGCGACGCCGTGCGGGTCCATCGCGGTCCGCAGCCGGCGCATCAGATCCATGTCGGCCTCCCCGTACATCTCGGGAAGGAACGCCCGCTTCTCGAGCCCCACGCCATGCTCACCGGTGATCGATCCGCCGAGCCTGATGCAGAGGCGCAGGATCTCGGCCGCCAGCACTTCGGCCCGCTCGTAGGCGCCCGCCTCGCGTCCGTCGTACATGATGAGCGGGTGCAGGTTGCCGTCGCCGGCATGGAAGACGTTGGCGACGCGGATGCCGTGCGCGATCGACAGGGCCTCGATCGTCGCGAGCGCCTCGCCGAGCCGGGCGCGCGGCACGACGCCGTCCTGGACGATGAAGTCCGGACTGAGGCGCCCGACCGCCGAGAACGCGCACTTGCGGCCCTTCCAGATGCGCAGCCGTTCGTCCTCGGACGCGGCCACATGCGTGTGCAGCGGACCCGAGGCTGCGAGCACTGCCATCAGCCGATCGAACTCGGCGGCGACCTGCGGCGCGTCGCCTTCGCACTCGACGATCAGCACTGCCGCCGCGCCGGTGGGGTAGCCCGCGTGGACGGCGGCTTCGGCCGCGTCCATCGCGAGCCGGTCCATGATCTCCATCGCGCCAGGCAGCAGGCCGGCTTCGAGCACGCGCGACACCGCGTCGCCGGCGGTCTGCAGGCGGTCGTAGGCGGCCAGCACGGTGCGGTACACCTGCGGCCGGGCCACGAGGCGCAGCGTCACTTCGAGCGCGATGCCGAACAGCCCTTCCGATCCGATGAACAGGCCCGTCAGGTCCGGCCCCGCCTGCTCGAGGCTGGTGCCGCCGAGCGTCGCCACGGTGCCATCGCCGAGCACCACGCGCAGTCCGAGCACGTGGTTGGCGGTCATGCCGTGCCGGAAGCAGTGCGCGCCGCCCGAGTTGAACGCGACGTTGCCGCCGATCGTGCAGACCGACTGGCTCGAGGGATCGGGCGCGTAGTACAGCCCGTAGGGCGCCGCCAGCGTCGTCACCGCGAGGTTCACGACACCCGGTTCGACGACGGCGATCCGCGCGTCGGGGTCCAGGCGCAGCACCTTGTCGAGGCGATTGAGGGCGATGACGACGCCGTCCTCGACGGGCACGGCAGCGCCGGAGAGACTCGTGCCGCTACCGCGTGCCATGAACGGCACGCGCGCCTCGTGGCAGGCCCGCACCGTGGCAATCACGTCGTCGGCCGACGCGGCGACGACGACGGCGGACGGACGGCCGCGATAGGCGGTCAGTCCGTCGGATTCGTAGGCGGCCAGTGCGCCGGGCCGCGTCAGCAGCCGATCGCCGGGCACGATGCGCCGCAACGTGGCGAGGAGGTCTTCGCGCGGCATCGCCTGCAGTCTATACTGCGCCCGCCCCGATGACTTGGACTCAGGTGTACGACCCGCTCGGCTCTCCGTGGCTGTCGACGTTGTGTGCGGCGCTGCCGGTCGTGGCCCTGCTCGGCTCCCTTGCCTTCCTGCGGCTGCAGGCGCACATCGCCGCGCTGATCGGCCTGGCGACCTCGCTGGCGATGGCCGTCGTGGTGTTCGGGATGCCGTCCGGCATGGCGATCGCCAGCGCCGGCTACGGCGCCGCGTACGGCCTGCTGCCGATCGGGTGGATCGTCATCAACGTCATCTTCCTGTATCAGCTCACCGAGCAGCGCGGTCTGTTCGCGACGCTGCGCCAGAGCATCACGCACGTCACGACCGATGCGCGGCTGCAGCTGCTGCTGGTGGCGTTTGCCTTCGGCGCGTTCTTCGAGGGCGCGGCCGGCTTCGGCACGCCCGTCGCGGTGACCGGGGCGCTGCTCATCGGGCTCGGCTTCGCGCCGCTGGCGGCGTCGGGGCTGTCGCTCATCGCCAACACCGCGCCGGTGGCGTTCGGGGCCCTCGGCACGCCGATCATCGCGTTGAGCGCGGTGAGCGGTCTCGATCTGCTGGCCCTCAGCGCGATGGTCGGACGGCAGCTGCCGGTGTTCTCCGTCATCGTGCCGTTCTGGCTGATCGTGGCTTTCGCGGGGTGGCGCGGCATGGTCGGCATCTGGCCGGCCATTCTCGCGACCGGCCTGCCGTTTGCGATCGTCCAGGCGCTCGTCTCGAACCTGCACGGCCCGTGGCTCGTGGACGTGATTGCGGCGATCGCGTCGATGCTGTCGCTCGTGCTGTTCCTGCGCGTCTGGCAGCCGCGCGACGGCTGGACGGCCGGCAGCCTCGTCGGGCAGCGCCAGGACGACGGCGCGCCGATCCCGACGCGCGCGGAGATCGTCCGCGCGTGGATGCCGTGGGCGATTCTCAGCGCGCTCGTGTTCCTGTGGGGGCTGCCGCCGGTGAAGGCGGCGCTCGACGGCCTCACCACGGTGCGCGTGGCGGTCGCCGGCCTGCACAACCTCGTCGAGCGGGTGCCGCCGGTCGTGGCGACGGCGGCCGCCGAGCCCGCGGTGTTCGCCGTGTCCTGGCTGTCGGCGACGGGCACGGCCATCTTCCTGGCGGCGATCATCGCCGGGCTCGTGATGGGCTGTTCGATCCGCGAACTCGCCTCCACCTACGTCGCCACGCTTCGCACCGTGCGGACGTCGCTCCTCACCATCGCCGTGATGATGGCGCTGGGCTTCACGACGCGCTATTCGGGCCTCGATGCGACGCTCGGCCTGGCGTTTGCCACGACCGGCGTCCTCTACCCGTTCTTCGGCACGATGCTCGGCTGGCTCGGCGTCGCCCTGACCGGATCGGACACGTCGTCAAACGTGCTGTTCGGCAGCCTGCAGCGGATCACCGCCGAGCAGCTCGGACTCGACCCGGTGCTGATGGCCGCGTCCAACAGCTCCGGCGGCGTGATGGGCAAGATGATCGACGCCCAGAGCATCGTCGTCGCCAGCACGGCCACGCGGTGGTACGGTCACGAAGGCGACATTCTCCGCTACGTGTTCTGGCACAGCCTCGTGCTCGCGGCGCTGGTCGGGTGTCTGGTCCTCCTCCAGGCCTACGTTCCGCCGTTCACACACATGGTCGCGCGGTGACCCAGGAAAGCGGGAACGGGCCCTACCGGTGCGGTCACGGTCCGAACCCGGAACCCCGCGCCCGGAACCCGGTCGAGTTGCGAACGCCAACTGATATTCGCCGTGCTATGGTGCCGGCGTGAGCCAGCTGCCTACCTCCCCCCGTCTGCTGCTCGGGCCTGGTCCGAGCCCGGTGTTGCCCCGTGTGCTGGAGGCGATGACCGCGCCTCAGCGCAGCCATCTCGATCCGGATCTGATCGCGCTGATGGACGACGTGCGGGCGCGGCTGCACGGGCTGTTCCACGTTGGCAACGACGGCATCGCGCTGGCGGTGTCGGGCACCGGTTCCTCCGGACTCGAGACGGCAGTAGCCAATCTCGTGAAGCCCGGCGATCGGGTGCTCGCGATCGTGACCGGCTATTTCGGCGACCGGCTCGCCCTGGTGTGCGAGCGGTACGGCGCCGAGGTGACGCGTCTGTCCAGCGAGTGGGGCCGGGCGATCGACCCGGCCGAGGTCCGGACGGCGCTCGAGCACGCGTCGTTCCAGGCCGTGACGGTCGTGCACGCCGAGACGTCGACGGGCGTGCTGCAGCCCGTGCAGGACGTGGCTGCGCTCGCCCGCGCTGCCGGCGCCCGGATCATCGTCGACGCCGTGACGTCGCTCGGTGCGCATCCGGTGGACGTGGACGGCTGGGGGCTCGATGCGTGCTACAGCTGCAGCCAGAAGGGCATTGGCGCGCCGGCCGGGTTCGCGCCGGTCGCGTTTGGGGCCGAGGCGCGCAAGGTGGCGCAGAGCCGCACCTTCTACCTCGATCTACCGCTGCTCGAGGGCTACTGGATCAAGCGCGGCTATCACCACACGATTTCCACGCCGCTCGTCTACGCGCTGCACGAAGCCCTGCGGGTCATCGACGAAGAGACGATGGAGGCGCGCTCGGCCCGGCATGCGCGCGTGCACGAGGAGTTCGTCGCGGCGATCGGCGAGCTGGGGCTCTCGCTGCTGCCCCCGCCGAGTGAACGCCTGTGGACGTTGAACACCGTTCGCATCCCCGCGCGCGTCTCGGATGAGGCCAGGGTCCGCGTCGCGCTGCGCGACAAGCACGGGATCGAGATCGGGGCCGGCCTCGGTCCGCTCGCCGGCAAGATCTGGCGCGTGGGCCTGATGGGCGCCGGCGCGACGAGCGAGAACGTGCAGCGCCTGGTCACGGCTCTGAAGGCCGAGATCTGAGCGTCGCCGGCCCTACATCCGGCCGTGGACCTTGCGGCTCGCCGCCGTCCGGGGGTGTCAGCCGGCCTTGGCGAAGCCGGCGCCGGCCCGCTCGAGCAGCGCCAGCACCTGGCCGCGTACGCCGACGACTTCACCGACCACCACCGTCGCCGGTGGCGTGACGTCGGCGGCCCGCGCCAGGATCGTCCGCAGCGTCCCGGTCACCACGC
>CBIHOS010000036.1:0-26915 GCA_966211945.1 uncultured bacterium | reverse complement strand
TCGCGCCTGCCTTCTGCTCGGCGTCGACCTCGGCGTGCCACGTCGCAAGCAACGGCCTCAGGCGCTTTGCCACGTCGGCCCGCGAGCCGATCAGGTTCTCGCGCTCGCCGACGTCGGTCTTCACGTTGAAGAGGAACGGGCGGCCATTGTCGACCAGCAGCTTCCAGTCGCCCGATCGCACCGCGGCCTGCGCGCGCTGCAACGTGACGCGCCAGAACAGGGTCCGCTCGATCTCGGGCGCGCGGCCTTCGAGCACCGGCAGCAGGTCGATGCCGTCGAGACGCGCGTCTGCCGGCACCGTCGTGCCCGTCGCCGCCAGGATCGTCGCGGTGAGATCGAACGTCGCGCCCACCTGCCCAGACGTCCTGCCCGCCGGGATCCGCGCCGGCCAGCGCACGGCCGTCGGCACGCGGATGCCGCCTTCCCAGACGGTGCCCTTGTTGTGGAACAGCGGCGCGTTGCGCGACAGCCATTCACCGCCGTTGTCGTTGGTGAAGATGACGAGCGTGTCGTCGCGCAGCCCCAGCTTGTCGAGCGTGTCCAGGACCTGTCCGATGCCCCGGTCGGCGCGCTCCAGCATCGCCACGTAGTCCGCACGGGTGCTGGTCGCCTCGTCGAACGGCGTGAGGTGCCGGCCGTCGTCGATCGCCGTCGATGGCTGGTCGGGTCGCTGGTACGGCCAGTGCGCCGCGTTGTAGGCCACCTCGAGGAAGAACGGCTTCCGCGCGTTGGTCTCGATGAAGCGGAGCGATCGCTCGGTGATGAGGTCGGTGAGGTACCCCTCGACCTTCACCGGCTGCCCGTGTTCGAACAGGTCGTCCCTGATCGGGGCGTCTCTGCCGGCGGTGTGCTGGTAGAAGTCGACGAAGCCGCTCTTGAACCCGAAGAAGTACTCGAAGCCGTGAGCCTCCGGCGCGAACCGCGGCTGCCAGCCGAGGTGCCACTTGCCGACGAGTGCCGTCGCATAGCCGTTGTTGCGCAACAACTGCGGCAGCGAGGCTGCCGTCGGCGGCAACCCACGTTCGTGGTCGGCCCTGCCGCCCGCGCCCAGGGGCGCCTCGATGCCAACCCGCTGCTGATAGCGGCCGGTGATCAGACTCGTGCGCGTCGGCGAGCACGTGGCGCCGTTGGCATAGAAGTCGGTGAGCCGCACGCCTTCGCGCGCGATGCGGTCGATGCTCGGCGTCTTCACGTCCGGCGCGCCGTAACTGCCGATGTCGCCGTAGCCCACATCGTCGGTGATGATCAGCACGACGTTGGGCGGCCGCTGGCGCGTCGTCTGCGCCGCGACCGGTGATGGCACGAGTACTCCCGCGACCAGGATCGCGATCGCGGACGAGCGAAGGAACATCTTGCCTCCGTGTCGACTGCCGGATGTGAGAGAGGGACGAGGGCACTGTAGCAGAACCGGCCGGCGGCGACCGAGGGCCGCGCGACCTGGGTTTTCGGGTGGGTGGTGCCTGGGCATGACAGCCATAGCGGGCGCCGGCCATCGGCGGCCGGCCCCGCCAGTGCGATAGTGGCCGTATGACCATCGGAATCATCGGCGCAGGACACATCGGCAGCCAGGTGGCACGGCTCGCCACCCGCAACGGCCACGACGTCGTCATCAGCAACTCGCGCGGGCCGGAGACCCTCGCCGATCTCGTCAAGGAACTCGGTCCACAGGCGCGCGCCGCCACGCCCGAAGCCGCCGGTGCCGCCGGCGACATCGTCGTCGTGAGCGTGCCGCTCAGGGCCTATCGCGATGTGCCGGTGGCGCCGCTGGCCGGCAAGATCGTGATCGACACGAACAACTACTACCCGGAACGCGATGGGCAGATCGCCGAGCTCGACGATGAATCGACAACGACGGCGGAACTGCTGCAAGCGCACCTGCCATCGTCCAAGGTCGTCAAGGCGTTCAACCACATCTACGCGTCGCAGCTGACGACCGACGGGACACCGGCGGGTACGCCGAACCGTCGCGCGCTCGTCATCGCGGGTGACGATGCGGAGGCCAAGGCGCTGGTCACATCACTGCTCGACGAGTTCGGCTTCGACACGGTGGATGCCGGTCCGCTCGCCGAGGGGTGGCGCATCCAGCGCGACACGCCGGGGTACGGGCCGCAGCGGAATGCCGCAGACCTGCGCGCCGATCTCGCCGCGGCGAAGCGGTATCGGGATATGTAGCGGGTAACGGGTAGCGGGTGCCGGGTGCCGGGCCGGGTGCCGGGTGCCGGGATCAGGGAATCGGAATTCGTAGCGGCCGGACTTGTCCGGCCGGACCGGAACCGTGCCTCGCCGCTACGACTTCTGCGGGATGATCGTGTCGCCGCGTTCGAGCATGGCGACGAGTCCGGCGATCTTGCGGGCGCGGCCGGCCGGCGTCTTCATGTTGTTCGTGCGGAACGCGATCGCGAACAGGTTCTGCTTGCTCAGCGTCCTGAACGTCGCGAGCGCCTTCGGGCTCGCGTCGATGGCGGCGCGGAGGTCCGCCGGGATGGCTTCGACGCTGGCGCTGCGCATCGGCGCGTAGGCGGCGTCCCAGCGGCCGTCCTTCCTCGCCCGTTCGATCTCGGCGTGCCCGGCCGGCGTCATGCGGCCGGCCTCGATGAGCCGCGCCACGTGCCCGCGGTTGACCTGGCTCCAGAGGCTTCGCGGACGGCGGCGCGTGTAGCGCTGGAGGTACGACTCGGCGTCGTAGCCGCGGCGGATGCCGTCGATCCAGCCCCAGCACAGCGCGACGTCGAGCGCCTCACCGATCGTGATCGACGTCACGCCCGAGTCCTTCTTGTAGACGCGGATCCAGAGTTCGTCCGCGGTGGCGTGATTGCGGCGCATCCAGGCCTCGAGCGCCCTGCCGTCGCGGAACGTCTTCAGCTGATCGGGATCGGGCGTCGTGGCAGGCATGGCTCACGCCGATCGAGGCATGCCGCGTCGGCGGGGCGCGAACTTCGGCGCCTCGATGCCGCCGGCGATCAACAAGCGGATCACGCGGTAGCCGATGCCGTCGAACGGCTGGAGCAGTTCGATCATGCGGGCGTCGGTGCCGCGCGGTTCGCCGGCCAGCGCCCAGGCGACGATGTTCGGGATGTGGAAGTCGCCGACGGGGATCGGCTCCGGACGACCGAGTCGATCGCCGAGCACGCTTGCCGCGGTCCAGGGGCCGATGCCCTTGATCTTCTGCAGCAGCGCGAGCCCGTCGGCCGTCGGCATGCCGGCGATGCGGCCGACGACGTGCGGGACGCGCGCAACGTCCATGAGCGTGCGCGCCTGGCGGCCGCCGATGCCGAGCGACTCGAGCCGCCACGTCCCGGCCGCGCGAATCGCCCGCGGCGTCGGAGGCAGCCGCAACTCCACCGGTCCTGGCGCCGGCTCGCCGAACGTGCGGCAGAGGCGACGCCATGTCTTCGCGCCATGCTCCCAGGTCACGAGCTGCATCAGGACGGTCAGCACCAGCGCGTCGAACGGATCGCGGGTGTCGGTGCCGCGCACGCCCCGGAACGTCGTCGCCAGTCGATCGATCAGCGGATGGGCGGGGAATGCCCACTGCGGTTCGTGGAGGCCGACCCAGCGCGGGACGTCGGCGATGGCGGCGCCGGCGCCAGGCCCCCAGGCCGAGGCGTGCAACTGGTGGTCGCGCATGGTCAGCTGCACGCTGACCGGCCCGTCCGCCGTATGGGCGGCGCGCCAGAGTCCCCGGGGTTCGCGCCGGATCGTCGGATCGTACGCGCCCGTCTGCAGCGTGCGCGTCGTCTCGACGAAGTCGTAGGGGGTGGGGAGGGGCCAGGACCCGCTGGCGTCGGGGATCACAGGAACCACTTTAACCGGGTGCCGGGTGCCGGGTGCCGGGTACTGGCCGGGGTAACCTCATCATCGTGTCCGAGCCGACCGCCCTTTCCAGCCGCCAGTACGCCTGGCTCGTCGTCGGGCTGCTCGTGCCCGTCGCGCTCCTGAACTACATGGATCGCCAGATGCTGGCGTCGATGAAGTTCTCGGTGATGCACGACATCCCCGACATCGGCAGCGAGGCCAACTGGGGCGCGATCCTCGCGACGTTCAAGTGGGTGTACGCGTGCCTCAGCCCGATCGGCGGCTACCTCGCCGATCGCTACAGCCGCCGTTACGTGATTGCAGGCAGTCTGCTCGTCTGGTCGGCGGTGACGTGGGCCACCGGCAACGTGATGTCCTACGAGCAGCTGCTCGCGACCAGGGCGCTGATGGGGATCAGCGAAGCCATCTACATCCCCGCGGCGCTGGCGCTCATCGCCGACCTGCATCCCGGGCCGACCCGCTCGCGCGCCGTCGGCCTGCACCAGATGGGCATCTACGTCGGCGTGATCCTCGGCGGCTTCACCGGCTTTGCCGCCGACCATCCGGACTTCGGCTGGCGGTGGGCCTTCCACCTGTGCGGACTGATCGGCGTCGTGTATGCCGTGCCGATCGTCCTGCTCCTGCGCGATACACGGCCGGCCGTGACGGCCGGCGACGGCGGTGCGCCCTCGCCGCTGCGGGCCGTGCGTGAACTGGCCGGCAACACGTCGTTCCTGCTGCTGGTGGCGTATTTCACGCTGCCGGCGCTGGCCGGATGGATCGTGCGCGACTGGATGCCCGCGATCCTGAAGGTCGAGTTCGGCATCGGTCAGGGACTGGCCGGTGTGTCGGCGACGTTGTACTGGCAGGTCGCGGCGATCGTCGGCGCGCTCGCCGGCGGCTGGCTCGCCGATCGCTGGATGGCGCGGGGCCCGCGCGGCCGCATCCACGTCAGCGCGATCGGCATGGCGCTGATCGTGCCGGCGATGTTCGGCGTCGGCTACGCGCCGCAGACCGGGCTGCTGTGGGTCGCGATCGCCTTCCTCGCCTTGTTCGGCCTCGGCTGGGGCTTCTTCGACGCCAACAACATGCCGATCCTGTGTCAGGTGACGCCGCCGCGCCTGCGCGCGACCGGCTACGGCGTGATGAACATGGTGAGCATCAGTTTTGGCGGGTTCGCCGACTACGGCTTCGGCATCCTGCGCGACCGGCAGGTGCCGCTCGTCGGCATCTTCGGGTTGTTCGCGAGCGCCGCCGTGTTGTCGGTCATACTCGTGTTGCTGATCAGACCGAAGTACATGGAGAACGGGGAGCGGATCGCGTGATGGATTTGCGGGGGGCACGTCGGCCGGACAGGTCCGGTGGCGACGAATTGAAAGCCGGCGGCTACGGATGGATTGCCGGCATTGCGGTCGTCGCCGTGCTGGCGATGCTGCCTGGGTTCGCACGGGCGCAGCAGGCGGCCGGCGACGGGCCGCAGTTGGTCGATGTGTTCGTGGCGGGGGAGGACGGCTATCACACGTTCCGCATCCCGTCGGTGATTGCCAACCGGCGCGGGCAGCTGCTCGCCTTTGCCGAAGCCCGCAAAGGCAGCGCGGCCGACAGCGGCAACATCGACATCGTCGTCAAGCGCAGCGGCGACGGCGGACGCACGTGGTCGGCGCTCTCCGTCGTCGGTGACAACGGTGGCGACAGCTTCAGCAACCCGTGCCCGGTCGTCGATCCGGCCTCGGGCCGGATCCTGCTGCTCACCACGCGCAACATCGGCACGGACAAGGAAGCCGACATCATCGCGGGACGGAGCAAGGGCACGCCGCGCGTGTGGCTGCTGCGCAGCGAGGATCATGGCGACACGTGGTCGGCCCCGGTCGACATCACCGACAGCACCAAGCGCGCGAACTGGACCTGGTACGCGGTCGGTCCGGGCATCGGCATCCGCACCCGGGCCGGGCGGGTCGTGGTGCCGGCCAATCACGCGGTAGCCGGATCGGGCGTCCACCGCTCGCACGTGATCTTCAGCGACGACTTCGGCAAGACGTGGCACATCGGCGGCGCCTCGGTCGACGGCACCAACGAGAGCCAGGTGGTGCAGCTCGCCGACGGGCGCCTGATGCTCAACATGCGCAACCACCCGCCCAAGCCGGACGGCAACTTCCGGATGGTGGCAACGAGCGCCGACGTGGGCGCGACCTGGACGCCGGCGCAGCCGGACCGCACGCTGATCGAGCCGCCGGCCCAGGCGAGCATCCTGCGGTTCACCGAGGCGCGCAACGGCAATGGCAGCCGCAACCGCCTGTTGTTCAGCAACCCGGCGAGCGCGAGGCGGGAGAACATGACCGTGCGCCTCAGCTACGACGAGGGCGCGACGTGGCCGGTGTCGCAGGTGCTCCACGCGGGGCCTGCGGCCTACTCGACGCTCGTCGCCGTGCCGGACGGGCGCATCGGCGTGTTGTTCGAGCGCGGCGCGAAGAGCGCGTACGAGCGCATCACGTTCGCGGCCTTCACCCTGAAGTGGTTGACGGCCGGGAAGGACAAGGGGCGGTGACCGCCCGGCACGTCGGGCGGCTACGAATCGATCTCCGATGAATCACACGACACTCCGAGGAATCCTGCCGGCGACGATCACGCCGCTGGACGGCGATGGACGGTTCCTGCGGTCGGCGTTCGAGCGACTGCTCGACCGGCTGTACGGAGCGGACGTACACGGCGTGTACGTCTGCGGCACGACCGGCGAAGGGCTGCTCCTGTCGAGGGCCGATCGCGAGGCGGTCGCCGAGGCCGCGGTCGCTTCGACGCCTCGCGGCAAGCACGTCGTCGTGCACGTCGGCGCCGCGTCGATGGAGGACACGCTGCACCTGGCGCGGCATGCGGCGCGCATCGGAGCGCACGCGATTTCCAGCCTGCCGCCGACGACCGCCCCGTTCTCGTTCGCCGACATCTACCGGTACTACGACGTGCTGGCGCGGACGAGCGAGGTGCCGCTGGTCGTCTACTACTTCCCGCAGATCGCGCCGGTGATGGACACCACCGAGCGGCTCGAGGCGCTGTGTTCGCTGCCCAACGTCTGCGGCGTGAAGTACACGGACTTCGATCTCTACCGGATGTCGCTCATCGCGGCGCCGGGGCGGGTCGTGTTCAACGGACGGGACGAAGTCCTCGCCGCCGGCCTGCTGATGGGCGCCAACGGCGGCATCGGCAGCTTCTACAACCTGGCACCGGAGCTGTTCGTTGCGCTGTTCGCCGCGGCCGAGGCCGGTCGATGGGAAGAGGCGAGGGCGCTGCAGGCCCGTATCAACGTGCTGATCCGCGTGGTGCTCGAGTTCCCGCTGTTCCCGGCGATCAAGGCGATGCTCGGATGGTCGGGCCTCGACTGCGGCGCGTGCCTGGCGCCGCGGGCGGTGCTCAACGACGAACACCAGGTCGAGCTCCGGGCCGCCATGGGGGAGGCGGGATTCGCGGATCTGCTGGCGGTGAGGCGGTAGGCTGTCAGAGGGAGGTCGAGCGGCGCGTCTCGTGGACGTCCGCAACTACCGATTGAACGACGATTCCAGCTCATGCCGAACGTAGAGGCCGCGCTCACTTCGCCATCGTTGCCGCATGCGACGACGCTGCCGCCGGCCCTGCTGGCGCAGTCGGCGCGGCGGCTGCAGATTTGGGCGGGGCTGTACGCGTTCACGTTCGCGGTGGCCGGCGTGCTGCCCGTCGCCGTGCTGCCGGTCGAACGTGCGGAGTTCTTCGGGACGCCGCTGCGCTGGCTGCCGCCGCTGCTGTCGCTCATCGTTGCCGGGCTGGTCGGCCTCGCGGCCTCGCGGCCCGCATTGGCGGGGACATCGGTCATCCGGCTCGGCCTCTTCTTCCAGGTCGCCGGCAGCTTCGGCATCGCGGCGGCGGAGTATCTCGCACCGGCCGGCGCACTCATGCGCTCGCCGATGATGGGCCTGTCATGGGTGTCGGTGTGGATGCTCAGTTTCACCGTCACCGTGCCGAGTCCGCCGCACTGGGCCTTGTGGTCGGCGCTGGCCTCGGCCAGCGCGGTGCCGATCATGGTGGCCGCGTCCATCGGGCTCGGCTACACGGCTCCGATCGAGCCGCTGCGCTTCGCCCTCCACATCGTCCTGCCGTACCTGCTGGTCGTGCTGATCGCGTACGTCGGTGCGCGGCTGGTCTATCGTCTCGGCGTCGACCTGAAGCGGGCGCTCGACCTGGGCAGCTACCGGCTCGTCGACCGGCTTGGCTACGGCGGCATGGGCGAGGTGTGGCGGGCGCAGCACCGCCACCTGGCGCGGCCGGCGGCGGTGAAGCTGATTCGTCCCGAGGTGCTGGAATCGGCCACCGACACGCGCCAGATCGAGCTCGGCGTCCGCTTCGAGCGTGAAGCACAGACGATCGCGCAGCTGCAGTCGCCGCACACCGTCGATCTCTTCGACTACGGCGTCGCCGACGATGGCGGCTTCTACTACGTGATGGAACTGCTCGAGGGCTTCGACCTGAAGTCACTGATCGAGCGGTTCGGGCCGCTGCCGGCCGAGCGCGCCGTCCATCTCCTCGTCCAGGTCTGTCACTCGCTGGCGGAAGCGCACGCCGCTGGCATCATCCACCGGGACATCACCCCCGCGAACGTGTTCGTGTGTCGTTACGGGCGCGACGTCGATTTCGTGAAGGTGCTGGACTTCGGGCTGGTGAAGCCGCAGGGACCGGTGTCGGCGAGCGGCGCCGAGACCAAGGCGGGCGCGGTCGGCGGGACGCCGGCGTTCATGTCGCCGGAGCAGGCACTGGGGCAGCGGCTCGACGGGCGTTCCGACCTCTACGCCGTCGGCTGCCTGGCGTACTGGCTGGTCACGGGGCAGACGGTGTTCCCGAAGTCGACGCCGACCGCGATGCTGATCTCGCACGCGCAGACGCCGCCCGATCCGCCGTCGCAGCGCACGGAACTGCCGATCCCGGCGTCGTTCGATGCCGTGGTGATGCGGTGCCTCGCGAAGTCGCCGGACGAGCGTCCGGCGACGGCGGAAGTGCTGGCCGAGGCGTTGGCGGCGATCGACGACCTGCCGGCGTGGACCACGGCGCAGGCCCGCGCGTGGTGGGACCTGAACTTCCCCGTGGTGGCGAAGGGCTGACAACACCTCGCAACCGACAAAGTCAAAAGGGCAAGAAGTTCCAAAGTGCAAAAGGACTACTTGACGTTCAGCACGCCGTTCATCAGCCGCCAATGGCCCGGGAACGTGCAGATGAACGGGTAGGCGCCGGTCTGTGTCGGAGCGCGGAACTGCACGGTGATCGTCTGACCGGGATCGACCAGTCCGGTTGCGAAGAGCACGAGCGGCGTCTGCGGCACGTACTGCTGCGCGAGGCCGTCGCCGCCTTCGAGCATCTGGTCGGCGGCAGCGCCAATCTTCTCGAGCGCGCCCGATGCCCCGAGCACGAAGTTGTGCTGCATCACGTCGGGGTTCACGAACACGAGCTGCACCAATTGGCCAGGCGCGACCGTCAGCTCCGTCTGGTCGAACTTCAACTGCGCGGGGATGACGCCGAGCTCGATCGTGACGTCCGGCTTCGGCAGGGCAGCGGGCGCGGGCGTCGCCGGCGCGGCGCCACTCGTGGCGTACGCGAGGTGCGCCGCGAGCTGGCCCGGCGTGCCGTAGAGCGTGACGGCGTTGGTCTGACGTTCGACGCGATACTTCCAGGTGCCGGCGAGCGACTGCCTGCTGCCGCTGGTATCGGCCACGAGCAGGTCCGGCGTGCTGGTGAAGCCGCCGTTGCCGCGGAAGTTCTGAATCCGCAGCGTCACGGTGTTGGCGCCGGCACGGAGCGCGCCATCGGGCACGGTGAACACCGGCGGACCGGCCTGTGGCGTGGTGTCGCGCGGCGGAGCCGGCACGGCCTGTCCGTTTACCCAGATCTCGGCGGCCTGCGAGATGCGCCCGAAGCCGAGGGTCGTCTTCGAGGGCGCGGCGACGTTCAGCGTGCGCGAGAACCACACCACGCCGTCGAAGCCTGGCAGGCCCTTGGCCTCCCAGTTGCCCGGTACCTCCATGTCCTTCCAGTCGGCCGCGATTGACGCGGCATCCGGCATCCGCCAGTCGGGGCGGTTGTTGCCGAGGCGCAACGCGAGCGGCAGCGACGACACCGAGACCGCCTTCGGGTCGGCGCGATATTCGGTGAGGAAGCGCTCGCGATGCCGGTGCGCGGCGACGTACAGCGCCCGGCTCAGCCAGCGGTCTTCAGTGTTGGCGGCGTCCAGGCTCGCCGCATACAGCGCCTTCGCGATCGCATCCGACGATGGCGCGTCGGCGAGCGCCAGGATGGCGGCGAGACGGGTGTGCAGGTCTGTGTCGCGCAGCAGTCCGGCGTCCAGGATCGCCTGCCCGCCGCCTGGCACGGCCGCCAGCACCGTGGCCGCCGCCTTGCGGACGCCCGCCGCTGGATGCTTCAACGCCGCGAGCACGGCTTGGCCGGCGGGGCTGGTGGCGTCCGTAACGGCGCCGAGCCCGTGCAGCGTCCAAATCGCGTGCAGTGCGCCGCCGTTGAGTCCGAGTTCGTCGACCGACGCGTTGCGTGTCAGTGCGACGAGGGCCGGAACGAGATCGGTCTGGCCGCGCTCCACGAGCAGGCGCTGTGCGTGGAGGCGCCACAGCATGTTGTCGGAGGCCAGCGCCGAGACCAGTCCCGCCGCCGTCGCTGCGCCCGGCAGGCTGCCGCGGGCCGTCGCCCCCGCCAGCGCCGGGGCCCTCGACGCGGCGGCGCCCTTGTACACGACGCGATAGATGCGGCCGTGATGCCGATCGCGCATCGACGTCTCGTACGCATTGCCCGGGCCGTTGCTGTAGCCCGTTGGCGTCGGATTGTGTTGGGCGATGAAGTTGTACCAGTCGGCAACCCAGACCGCACCGTCCGGCCCGACCTGTGCCTGCACCGGCGCCACCCATTCTTCGGCGCCGGCCAGCAGGTTGTAGCCGTCGCGCGTGACGAACCCGGCGCCGTCCTTCTCCATCACGCCCTGGCCGACCAGGTGCGCCGTCGGTTCGGTGATGAACGCGATGCGGTTCCAGTAGGACCTGGGGAACGCCCGGGCGGTGTACAGCTGATGGCCCGCCGCGGCCGTGTAGCCGCCGTGCACGTCGACCTGCCGGATGTACGGCGTGATGAAGTGGGCGCTGTAGAACTGCGCGGCGCTCTGGTAGCCGAGGCCGCTGGCCGGACGTCCGCCGGTGCTCAGGCCCTCGACGCCGTCGAAGTAGCGGTTCGGGATCGCGACGTAGAAGCTCGGGTCGTTGTTGGCCGTCGAGCCGAACACGTCGAACGTCTCCGAGAAGCCGAGGCCCCACGTGTTGTTGGTCGACCCCGTCACGAACTCGAACGCCGAGCCGTCCGGCTTGAAGCGGAAGACGCCCTGGCCGAACTTCATCTTGCGGCCGTTCATCTCGCCGTCGAACCCGGCGTAGCCGACCGTGCCCCAGATGTAGTTGTCGGGGCCGTACATCAGGCTCGACGGCCCGGCATGGCTGTCGCTGATGCCCCAGCCGGTGCTCAGGATCGTCTTCCTGTCGGCCTTGTCGTCGCCGTTGGTGTCCTCGAGCAGCAGCATGTGCGGCGCGGCGGCGACGATCACGCCCTTGCCGGTGAAGACCAGGCTCGTGGCGAGGTTCAGCCGCTCGGCGAAGATCGTGATCTTGTCGGCCCGGCCGTCGTTGTCGGTGTCCTCGAGGATCTTGATGCGATCGGCGCCCGGCTGGCCGTTGAGCACGAGGTTCGGGTAATCGATCGCTTCGATGACCCAGAGGCGGCCGCGGGCGTCGAAGTTGAACGCGATCGGCTTGATGACGTCGGGCTCGCGCGCGAACAGCTGCAGGTCGAACTCGCCGGGCACCTGGATGAACTTCATCGAGTCGGCCGGCGAGAACGGCATCTGGTACCGGGGCGCCGGGTCGCGGCGCTCGTAGTTCGGCACGTTGAAGCCGTCGAGGTACGTCACTGCCGGCATCGTCAACTGCTGCCACGCCTGGCGCGAGGCGTCGGACACCGCCCACACCGTGCCCTGCTCGACGAGCTGCTGGAAGCCGGGGTTGCGCCACGTCCGCTCGTCGTGGCCGAGCGCCGTGTAGAAGACGCGGCCCTTGCCTTGCGTGCGGGTCCACGTGTACGGCTCGCGGCCCTTCCCATCGACGCGCTCCATCAGGACCGTGCGATCGGTGGGGTTGTGGCGGGTGTGGACGTAGGTCTCGTCCCAGGTCGAGAACGGCGCCAGGCCCTTCATGATCGGGTGCCCGGGCGCGACGATCTCCGCCGTGAAGTCGCCGGTGCCGTGCGTGCTGAACTCACCGCCGACGAGCGGGATGTAGCGTGGCGACTCGGTGAACATCGCCGAGGCGCAGTGCAGCGCCACCAGGCCCTTGCCGCCTTCCACGAAGCCGACCAGCGCCTGCTCCTGGGCCGGCGTCAGTGTCTTGTGGTTGGCGTAGATCATCAGCGCGTCGTAGTGCGCGAGGACCTCCGGGCGCAGCGCCTCGTCCGGCGTGGCGACGTGGGTCAGCTGGATGCCTTTGCGGGCCAGCGGCGCCGCGAGGATGGGCATCAGCGCCATCGACGGATGATGCGTGCTCGCGTGGCCGAGGAACAGCACCTTCAGCACGCGGCCTTCAGCGCGAGCCGCACCGGTCACCGGCTTCGGCGCTCCCTGCAGTGCGGAATGCGTGAATGCGGAATGTCGAGAGCCCGCACCGGTCGATGCGACCGTCCTCCTCGCTGCGTCGAGGGCGGCAGTCCCTGCGTGCAGCGATGCGATGGTGAGAACGGCGAGGAGGGCGGCGGCGAACCGCGGACCGGTCCGGAACATTCGGAAGGCTTGCGTCATCGGGGTCACCAGCGGCTACGACTTCTTCTTCGCATTCTTGGCCTTGCCGGGCAGCGTCAGCGACCTGAAGCGCCTGGCCTGTTCCTCGATGCCGACTTCGGTCGCAAAGCGTTCGATGCTCGACGCGCCGAAGAAGCCGTCCACGCCGGTCGTCCTGGCCAGCACGTACTCGACGTCGGCGGGCTCGGCGATCGGGCCGCCGTGGCAGATGACGAAGACGTCCTTGCGCACGGCGCGCGCCGCGTCGTGCATCGCCTGGACGCGCGCGGCCGACTGGTCGAGCGTCAGCGCGGTCTGCGCGCCGATCGATCCCTTCGTGGTGAGCCCGAGGTGCGCCACCAGCACGTCGGCGCCGGCCTTGGCCATCTCTCGCGCGCTGTCGGCGTCGAACACGTAGGGGCACGTCAACATGTCGAGCCGGTGCGCCTCGGCGATCATCTCGACCTCGAGCCCGTAGCCCATGCCGGTCTCTTCCAGGTTGGTCCGGAGCACGCCGTCGATGAGGCCAACGGTGGGGAAGTTCTGGACGCCGTCGAAGCCCATCGCCTTCAGCTGCTTCAGGAACACCGGCATGATCCGGAACGGATCGGTGCCGCAGACGCCGGCCAGCACCGCCACGTCCTGCACGACCGGCAGCACCTCGCGCGCCATCTCGGTGACGATCGCGTTGGCGTCGCCATAAGGCATGAGGCCGGCGAGGCTGCCGCGTCCGGCCATCCGAAAACGCCCGGAGTTGTAGATGATGATCAGGTCGACGCCGCCGCGCTCGGCGAACTTCGCCGAGATGCCGGTGCCGGCGCCCGCGCCGATGATGGGCTGTCGTGCGGCCACCCGCGCGCGCAGCCGGCCGAGCATCTCGCTCCGCCCGATGAAAGGCATGCGTTGGTTCTCCTCAGGTAGCCTGCAGCCTGTAGCCTACAGCCTACGCAATCGCCAGTGACGGCCGGACGAGTCCGGCGGCTACGTATCTCGTACGCGGTTACGTATCGTCGCTAGGTAGGGACGGCCCGCCGGGCCGTGCCTGTCATCAGTGCCTCGAACGCCTCGACCAGCGCCGCGGCGAACGCGGGGTCGTTGATGTGGGCGTCGACGTCGACCACCCGGACGTTCGATCCGACGTGGGCGCGGAGGCTGTCGAACAGCGCCCGGTCGGCGGCCGGATCGTGAAACGGCTGCCCCGGTGCGTCGATGGCACTGACGCCGCCGAGCGGCAGCACGAGCGCAGTCGGGCCACTCGCGGCGTTGAGCTGCGTCGCGATCCGGCGGCCGATCTCCGCGCATTCGTCCGGCGTCGTCCGCATCAGCGTCACGGTCGCGTTGTGACGATACAGATTGCGGTCGCGGAACCGCTCTGGCACGGTGTCGATGCCGCCGAAGTTCACCATGTCGACCGCGCCCACCGACACCACCTGCGGGATGCCCACGCGTCCCGCCGCCGACAGGCGCGTCGGACCGGCGGTCAGCACGCCGCCGACGACCTCGTCGCACCACTCGGTCGTGGTCACGTCCATCACGCCGGCGAAGTACCCATCGTCGATGAGCCCCTCCATCGCGCGACCGCCGGAGCCGGTCGCGTGGAAGACCGTCACGTCGTACCCCGCGGCCTCCAGCGCCTGCCGCGTCGCCGTCACGCACGGCGTCGTCACGCCGAACATCGTCGCCGCGATCAGGGGGCGCGTGTCCGTACTGCCGACTCCCGCCTCCCGACTGCCGTCTGTATTCCCGATCTCGACCATGCCGCAGATGGCGCCAGCGGCGTTGGCCAGGATACGGCGCGACAGCGGGTTGAGTCCGGCGATGTCGACGACCGAGTACATCAGCGTGATGTCCTTCACGTCGACGTACGGTGCCGTGTTGCCCGACGCCATCGTCGAGACCATGACCTTCGGCACGCCGACCGGCAGCGTCCGCATCGCGGCGGCTACCATCGTCGTCCCACCGCCGCCACCGAGGCCGAGCACGCCATCGAACCGGCCTTCGGCCCGCAGCAACGGCAGCAGCGCCGACGCGCCGCGCTGCATCGCGTCCACGGCCTGGCCGCGATCGGCGCGCGAACGCAGCGTGGCGAGGTCGCTGCCGCCGGCCCGGGCGACCGCGTCGGCGTCGATGTCCGGTGCAATCGCCGGAGTGCCGAGTATGCCCAGATCGACGATGAGCGTGCGGTGTCCGCGCGCCTGGATCAGGTCGCGCACGTAGCCGTACTCGCCGCCCTTGGTGTCGAGCGTCCCGAGGAGGAGGACGGTGCGCGGCGTCACGGGCGGAGCGAGCGCCATGGCTCCTCGGCCGAGACGTCGACGAGGCCCGGTCCCTCGAAAACGGCCGGCGACAGGATGGCGAGGAACACCAGCGTCTCGTCGCCGCCGTTCCAGGTGCCGTGTACCTCGTCCTTCGGGATGTGGGCGATGTCGCCGGCCACGAGGCGGCGTGAGTCGTGGCCGACCCACTGTTCGGCGACGCCGGAGACGACGTAGATGATTTCTTCCATCGGCGGGTGCCGATGGAACGCGTGGCCGGTGCCGGGGGGCATGCGGACGCGCACCAGCATCAGGTCGCGGGCATCGGTCAGCCCCGGGCGGCACAGCCACTCGTGCGGCCCCCACGGCAGTTCTTCGACCTCGATGTCGTCCGGCGTCACGAAGCGCAGGGGGCGTGCGCCCGCCGTCTCGTCTCCCACTCGGGTCCTCCACGGTTGTGAAGCGCACACATGTATCACAGCCGCGCGCCCGGGCGGCATATACTGCGCGGCATTCGTCTTCAAGTGACCGGGTGCCGGGTGCCGGGGGCCGGTATCGGGTATCGGGTATCGGGTTCGGATAGGCAGGGGAGAGCACGCGCAATGACCGATGGGACTGGGCAAGGCGTCAACCGGAGCCGGCTGTTCTCGGGGATCTGCCTCGCGCTGATTCCGACCGGGGCCTCCTTCGCGCTCGTGAGCAACATCCTCGTCGCGCTCAAGCAGGAGTTCATCCTCACGAACTACCAGGTCGGGCTCATCGGCGGAGCGGCGCTCTGGGGCATGGCGATTTCGCTGCTCGTGCTCGGGCCGATGCTCGAATCGTTCGGGCTGAAGAACGGCGCGCGCTTGGCGTTCGCGGCGCACCTGGCCGGCATCACGCTGATGATCGCCGCGGTCACGCAGGTCGGGTCGCCATCGGCGTTCTGGATCCTGATGTTCGGCGCGGCCACGCTCGCGGTGGGCAACGGGATGATCGAAGTGGCCGGCAACCCGCTGGTCGCGGCCTTGTATCCCGAAGCCAAGACGACGCACCTCAACTGGTTCCACGCCTTCTTCCCGATTGGCATCGTGGCCGGCGGCATCGTCGGCTTCCTGCTGGCCAACTACGGCGGGTCCTTCGGCTACTGGCCGTACCAGCTGGCGGTCATCTACATCCCGATCGTCGTCTACGGCGTGCTCGTGCTGCCGCAGCAGTTTCCCCAGACGGAGAACGCGCAGGTCGGCATCCCGGTCGGCGAGATGTTCCGCTACACGTTCACGAGTCCGCTGTTCCTGCTGCTGCTCGCGATGATGGCGATCACGACGTCGATCGAACTGGGGCCGATGCGCTGGGTGCCCGCGGTTCTCGAAGCGGCGGGCATGCACGGCATCCTCGTGCTCGTCTGGATCAGCGGCTGGATGGTCGTCCTGCGGCTGCTCGCGAGCCACTTCGTCGAACGCCTGGCGCCCACCGGCATGCTGCTGACCGCCGCGATTCTGACCGGTACGGGCCTGTTCCTCCTGAGCTTCGTGCAGGGCCTGTGGTCGGCGCTCGCCGTCGCGACGATCTTCGCGTGGGGCGTCGCATTCTTCTTCCCGACGATGGTCGGACTGGTGAGCGAGCGGCTGCCGCGCACCGGGTCGCTCGGGATCGTGCTCACCGCGGGCATCGGGCTCGGGATGGCCGGCGGCGTCGGCGTGCCGCTGATCGGACGGCTCGCGGACGGGTTCCTGGCCGAGTCGCTGGACGCGCAGCAGGCCCGGACGATTCTCGAGCGCGTCGACCAGCGGTTCCCGGAGTACCTCGCGGCGGCGCACCGCGGCGAAGGGCCGGCCCGGGCCAGCGACGTCGAGGACGCGCTGATCGCGACGCGCGCCGCCCTCGCGTCCCTGCGCGGCTCCTCAGGGGCCGTCCAGGGCGATGCCACGGCGACGGCACTGCGATCGGTGGTGGCGACGCGGCTGCCCGATCCGGTCGTCGGCGATGCGGGTGCGCTGTTGACGCCGGCCGAAGCGCGCGGCGGGCAGACGTCGTTCCGCTACGTGGCGCCGGCCGCGCTGGTGCTCATCGCCGTGTTCGGCACGATGTACGTCAACGACCGCCGCAGGGGCGGATACCGGGCGGAGCGGCTCGCGAGTACGGCGGATCCGGTCGCGTAGCCGCCGGCTTTCGGGTCGGCGGGCCGGTGCAGCAGGCGGACGCACGTGTCGTCGGTCGCGGTCTTCACCGGATCGGCTGGCGTGTCAGTGCGGCTCGAGGTCGAGCCAGTGGCGGTTGAGGACGTTGTCGCCTTCGCCGACGCGGAACCAGTGCCAGGCATACGGCTGCAGCGTCAGGCGATGGGTACCGTCCTTGCGGGCCCGCTGCCGCGCGAAGTTGAACACGTCCACGAGCACGTCGGCGTGGTCGCGGCCCGGCTTGAACTCGACCTCGACGCTGGCCTTGCCGAAGTTCAGGAGCGCGATCAGCGACGTGTTGCGCCAGTCGTAGCAGATGCCGAGCACCGATCGCGCGCTCGTCCGCAGCACGCTGAAGTCGCCCCAGCTGATCTCCGGGCATTCCTTACGCATCCGGATCACGCGCTCCTGCCAGTTGAGGAGCGAGTCGGGATCGCGACGCTGGCTCTCGACGTTGCGTGTCGCGAAGCCGTAGGTCGGCTCGCAGATCGCGTCGCGAACGATCGTCTTCGCGCGCGAGAACCCGCCGTGCGCTTCGCCGGTCCACTGCATCGGGGTGCGGGCGCATTCGCGCTCGGGCAGGTCCAGGTTGTCGCCGAGGCCGATCTCGTCGCCGTACTGCAGCATCGGCGTGCCTGGCAGTGACATCAGCAGGCCGAACGCGAACTCGAGGCGGCGCCGGTCGTCGTGGAGCATCGGCGCCAGCCGGCGGCGGATGCCGCGCTCGTAGATCTGCATGCTCGGGTCGGGACCGAACGCGTCGAACACCTTCTGGCGCTGATCGTCCGTGAGCCGGCCGAGATCGAGTTCGTCGTGGCTGCGGAGGAACTGCACCCACTGCGCGTTGTGCGGCCGCGGGTGGGTGTCGCGGAGGGCGTCGATCAGCGGATCGATGTCGCCGGTCGCCAGCGCGTAGAACAGCCGCTGATTGACCGGGAAGTTCAGCATCATCTGCAGGTG
The DNA here is from genome assembly GCA_966211945.1 of uncultured bacterium. Lineage (GTDB taxonomy): Bacteria > Acidobacteriota > Vicinamibacteria > Vicinamibacterales > Vicinamibacteraceae > Luteitalea. Next base: position 8,916 of record CBIHOS010000036.1, on the reverse strand, counting down.
GTCGCCCTCGTCGCCGAAGTACTCGATGCTCTCGGCGGCCGGCACGTTCGCCTCGGCGAGCAGGATGGCGTCGCCGGTGCGCCACTGCAGGAAGTTGCGCAGTTCCTTCAGCAGGCCGTAGTCCTTCTGGTTCTCGATGCCGGGTCCCTTCTTCTCGATCAGGAACGGCACGGCGTCCATCCGGAAGCCGGACACCCCGAGCTGCAGCCAGAACCCCATGATCTTCTTGATCTCGGCCCGCACGTACGGGTTCCACGTGTTCAGGTCCGGCTGATGGGCGTAGAAGCGGTGGAAGTAGTACTGGCCGGCCTTCGAATCCCACGTCCAGTTGGTCCGCTGCGAGCCCGGGAAGACGATGCCGTCCCGGTGGTTCGTGGGCCGCTCGTCGGCCCACACGTACCAGTCCCGGTACGAGGACGTGCGGCTGGCCCGCGCGTCCTTGAACCAGGGGTGCTCCTTCGACGTGTGGCTCACCACCAGATCGACGATGACGCGCATGCCCAGGGACTTGGCGTGCTGCATCACGACGACGAAGTCGCCGAGCGTGCCGTGTCGCGCGTCGACGCTGTAGTAGTCGGCGACGTCGTACCCGTTGTCGCGATTGGGCGACCGGTAGAACGGCTGCAGCCAGATGCAGGTGACCCCGAGCCCGTGCAGGTAGTCGAGGCGGCGGTTCAGACCTTCGAAATCGCCGATGCCGTCGCCGTTGGCGTCCTGGAACGTCTCGACGTCGAGGCAGTAGAGGACCGCGTTCTTGTACCAGAGGTCGTCGATGGCCACACGGCTGGCTCTTGCAGGGAGCGTTCCCGCTTCGACCCGGGCGCGGGCGCCGTGCCTCTCTAGCCCGGGTGGGGCCGGCGCTGGCCGATCCCGATCAAGTTCCAGCCAGGTGGAGCACATTCGTCCGGTGTCGAAGTGCATGACGTCGGCTGTGGGCGGGCAGTCGAGCCCGACCATGACGAGCAGCGGCCCGATCGTCGGCCTACCACCCGCAATCCGGGTTGCGCATATTCTGCTATGGCCGTGGTGCGAGACGATGGGCATGGAGCGCGGGGATCGATCACCGTGGAGCGGCGCGCCGCTGGCGATCGACCGCGGCGGGCCGCGGCGGTCACCCACCAGTTCGCGGCGATCGCGTACTACGTGGCCGGAAGCGCCCGCATCGAACAGCGGGGTACCTGGGAGCTGCGGGCCGGCGATGTCCTGATCGTGCCGGCAGGCGAGCCGCATCGCGCGCTGGGGACGACTGGCGCGGTGTTCTGGGGCGTGGGCTTCTGCGTGCCGTGCCTGCCGCGTCATGCCTCGGCCCGGCTGCTGGCGCCGTTCGATCGAGTGCGAGCCGGTGGATCGGCCGTGGTCCACATTCCTTCGCCGCGGCGGGCGTACCTGGCACGGCTGTTCAAGGAACTGCACGCGGAAGTACACGGCGGTGGTCGTGCGGCCGACGTCCAGTACAGCCTGCTCACCCTGCTGCTGCACGAGATCGAGCGGGCGATGGGCGACGACGCCGCACGGTCGGCGCCGCCGGGACTCGTCGCCGCGGCCTTACGCGAGATCGAGCGTCGCTGTCTCGGTCCGTGCTCACTGGCCGACATCGCGGCCGCGGTCGGACGCTCACCGGCGCACGTCACGACGGCACTCAGGAAGGCGACTGGCCGATCGGCCGGCGCGTGGATCACGGCCTTCCGCCTGGCGCAGGCGCGGCACCTGCTGCTGCACGCGGACCTGCCGGTCGACGAAGTGGCCAACCGCATCGGTTATCAGGACACGACGCACTTCATCCGGATGTTCCGCCGCGACCACGGCGCGACGCCGGCCGCCTGGCGCGACGCGGCACGCCGATCACGCGACGCGTGATGCCAGCGCGTCCTCGACGGTGATCGCATGGTTGACCGCGGCAGCGGCGCGGAAGCCTGCGGCCGCCGCCAGCGTCGCCGACTGATACCCCGTCGTGAGGTCGCCAGCCGCGTGGACGCCGGGGATCGAGGTGGCCGTGCGTTCGTCGATCCTGACGTATCCGTGTTCGTCCAGTGCGAGTCCCAGCCGCTCGACAAGTGCCGTCTGCCGCTGCGGCGGATGCGCGAAGAGCACGTCTCGCGCGATGCGCGTGCCGTCGGCCAGCGCGACGTGCGTCAACGCGGCCGGCATCGACGCGTCCGGCCGGGTCGACTCGAATCCGAGCAGTGCCCGTTCCTCGAGCCCGACGCCGGCGGCATCGAGTCGTGCCCGCACGTCATCCGGTACCGCGAACCGATCGTCGGTGAAGACGATCACATCGTCGGTCCAGCCGCGCAGGAGGAGCGCCCACTCGACGTTCTCGGCGCCCGGTGCGAGATAGCCGAAGCGCCGATCGCGCACTTCCCACCCGTGGCAGTACGGACACTGGACGATGGCACTGCCCCAGAGTTCACGGAAGCCAGGCATCGGCGGCAGGTCGTCGACCATGCCGGTCGCGAGCACGAGCCGGCGCGCGACGACGACGCGACCGCCCACCGTCACGTCGAAGCCGCCGGCAGCACCCGCCGCGATCGCCTCGACGGGCAGGTCCTGTACGACGACGCTCGGATAGGCGTCGAGTTGCTCGCGGGCGACGCGGCGAAACTCGGCGGGCGGGATGCCGTCGCGTGTCACGAAGCCGTGGACGTGCGTTGCGGCGGCATTGCGTCGCGCGCCTGCGTCACAGAGCAGCACGCGTTTGCGCGCCCGCCCGAGCAGCAATGCGGCGGCCAGTCCGGCCGGTCCTCCACCAACGATCACGACGTCGAACGACATGGGCAGGCTCCTTCGAGGGCGGCGCGACGGTCCGACGCCGCATGTCGTTCACGATAGGCGATCGCGAAGACGAGGAGCAGAGCGGGGAGTCGCCCTGAATCGGCGAATCTTTCGATCGGCGGTCGAAGGTAGGGCCCGTTGTCCCAACCCGGCCGACGATCGCCCAGCTGAAACCCGCCTCGCGCCGTCGGCGACGACTATTCGAGGCGGAGGCCGATGCCGGCGATCTTGCCGTCGGGGGCGAGCGTGAACGTGCACCGCAAACCGATGCCCTCGAAGGCGGCGAGGTACGCGCGGACGCGGCCCTTGTCCGTCGTCGAGTCCTCCATCAAATCGAACGCGCGGAGCGCGCCGAAGCCGCCGATGCGGTAGGTGCCTTCCTTGATGCGATCGGGGAAGAAGAACGCCTGCGCGTCCGGCGTGAACCAGGTCTTGTCGCCGGTGCCGGTGCCCATCGTGGTGATCACGGAGCGCAGGAATGCCGACTGGGTCGGGTTGGTATCGGGAATCGGCCCCGGCGCGGCGTCGCGCAGGGCGGGCACGTAGACTTCGGCGATGCCATTGGCGATGCGCTCGGCAGCGCCGCTGCCCTCGTTGGCGAGGACGATGACCGACAGCGTGTCGTCGATCAGGCGCGCGTAATAGGTCGAGAAGCCGGGGATGCCGCCGCCGTGACCGTAGCGGGCGTGCCCGCGATACGGGCCCACGTCCCAGCCGAAGCCGTAGGGATGCGACGTGCCGTCGGCCAGCGGCGCCGGTTGGTACATCGCGGCGAGACTGGCAGGGGAGAGCAGCGGGCGCTTCACGAGCGCCTGATCCCACTTCGCGAGATCGAGCACCGAGACGAGCATTGCGCCGGCCGCATACGGCTGCGTGGGGCTGACGTAGTCGCCGTGCTGCAGCATGCCCGAGGTCCATGTGTATCCCTGGGCCCGGTGCGGGACGATGGCCCGCAGATCGTTGACGCGCGCCGTCGCCATGCCGGTGGGCGCGAAGATGCGCGTGTCGAGGAACGTGCCCCACGGTTGGCCGGCGATCTTCTCGACGATCATCCCGAGCAGCACGTAGCCCGAGTTGTTGTAGCGCCACTTCGCGCCGGGCGCGAAGTCCATCGGACGATCGCGCACGAGCGCGATCAGTTCGGCCGGCGCGAAGTCCCTGCGCATCATCGTGCCGAAGTCCGGCAGGCTCGTGTAGCTGGGAATGCCGGAGGTGTGGTTGAGGAGCTGCGCGATGGTGACGCCGGCCCACGCGTCGGGCACGTCGGGCAGCACACTGCGCAGCGGCGTGGCGAGCGTCAGCGTGCCGTCCTCGACCAGCATCATCACGGCCGTGGCGGTGAACTGCTTGGTCACCGACGCGAGCTGATACATCGTGGCGGCGGTGGCCGGCGCCTGGTGCTCGACGTTGGCGAGGCCGTAGCCGCGCGCGAACACGATCTCGCCCTTGCGGAGCACCGCGACCGACAGGCCGGGAATGCGCCGCGCCTTCATCTGCGCCGCGACGAAGGCGTCGACGGCGGCCGGCGACGTGCCGATGGCGGCGGTGTCCGCCGCGGCGGAGCGCGCTGCGGGCTGGCGGGTTTGCGCCGCGGCCCAGGCGGGGCTCAAACCGACGAACAGGACAGCGAGGAACAACGCGGCGAGCCGTCGCCACACGCGGATCGACATGCGCGTGGGTACGAACGGCCGTCAGGAAGGTTCCCGCCTACGGTTCGACGCTGAGCGTGTCGGCCTTCTGGCGGTGGTGCCAGGCGAGGCGGCGGTGCAACCTGGCGGTCTTCTCCGCCTTCCTGGCCTGGGCGCGCTCGGCGTAGCCAGGCTGCTGACTCGCCATCAGCTTGTGTTCGTTGGGAAAGCGGGATCTTTCGAGTCGATGCGAGGTCCGGAGCAGCCGCGCGGCCTGCCCGTCGAGCGCCGTGGCCCTGTCGATCAGTTCATCGGCCACGCGGGCGTGCTGGCTGGCCGATTCTGCCTGGGCCGACAACCGCAACAGGCGTTGGTCCTCGTCCCTGTCTCTGTCCTGGGCGCGCCCGGCGCCCGCTCCGACGATGCCGACGACCGCGACGATCGCGGCCATCCATGGCGCTCGCATCTGCTGCCCTCCTGCGGATGGCGCATTCGGGGAACACGCCCGACATGCGGCGACCGTCCGTGACGATCCCCTCCAGTAAAGCCGCACTGCGCGTGTGCGCGCAACCGCGATCGTGCCGGAGTGTCTGCAGATGTCCGGAGCGCCGACGGCCCGCGACGCGCTGCCGGGCCGACCGGCAACGCGCTTAGGCTCTATCGGGCAAAGCGTCGGCCGAGTGAGTCGGCCGACTGCCGAGCTGCTACCGCGTGATGGCGAAGTTGGTCACCAGCGCATCGGAGTTGTGGCTCGTGCGAATGCCCGCGATGCCGTCGAGCGACGCCAGCTTGCCGTCGCCGGTCAGGTCCGCCTTGGTGCCGCTCCAGACCGCGGTGCCGTTCACGAGGCACTGGACGGCGTCGCCCTTGACGCTCCAGGCCACTTCCTGCACCACTTCGGCCTCAGGTGCGGCTTTCTTCACGGCCTCGTGCGGGGCGGGCCGGCCGACCACGTCCACGCGCTTGCCGCCGCTGAACATCCGGATGATGTAGTTGCCGTTCCGATAGGCGGCGCAGTACAGCGCATTGGGCGTGCCCGAGTCGAGCGCCGAACCGCCGATGAAGACGCCGAACGGGTGCGGGTGGTTGTAACCCTGCTTGGCCTCGGTGAACGTCGCCTTGACCGTGAAGTCGCCCTTGGCGACGTTGGCGGGATTCCAGTACAGGGCTGCCGGCCCGGTCACCAGGCGGAAGCCCTTGCCCTCGTCGGCGAACTTGGAGTCCTTGACCGTCAGGCCCTGCTTGTTGCCGGCATCTTCCTTGCCGGTCCAGCCCTTGGCGGTCACGCCGCCCCCGGCCACCTTGCGGTCGGCGTCCTGCTGTTCCTGCGCCAGCGCCGGTCCGTGCAGGCAGAGCGCGGCGGCGAGTCCGACGAGGCTACGCGTGAGTCGTGTCATCACTCCGGTCCTTTCGCGGCCCGCGCGACCAGGGTCGCGGCAGGCGTCAATGGCGTACGTGTCGCCCTACTGTACGGCCAACCCGCGGGCCGTGTTCATGGCCTGCGGTCACCACGGGCCATGGCGATGGTCGAGCAGCCTATAGCCTGTAGCCTGCAGCCTACCTGAGGCCGTAGGCTGTAGGCCGGCCCTACCCGCATGTCAGGGCAACGCGGCCGCGACCTGCAGGCTGACCGCCCGCGCGGGTGAGCTCACCGTGTAGATCCGCGACGGACGGCTGATGATGATCGTCGCGCGCGTCTGGCCCTCGTCGGCCTCTTCGACGAGCAACGCCTCGCCGCCTGGCAACTCGACGGTCTCGATCGCGGCGGTCTCATCGTTGGCGATGTCGAGCAGCCAGGCGGGCCGGGCCGCGAACTCCTCGCCGAAGCGCCGCGCCTCCCACCACGAGAGCCCGCCGGCCCGGAACACGGCCTCGGCGAAACGCGCCAGCGGGAAACCGGTCGGTACGTCGAGCTGGACGGGCGGCGCCTGGACGATCTGCACGTCCTCGCCGTACTCCGCGATCACCAATGGCCCGATCCTGCCGCGCAGCGTCACGCCTTCCCAGGCATCGGGCACGTCGAGATCGGTCACGCCCTGCTGCGCCAGCGACGCCGCCAGGGCGCGCGCCTGGACGCGCTGCGTGATGTCGATCGGGCCCGTCACACTCAGGCCCGGCGCCTGCGCGAGTACATCGTCGGGTGGCAGCGAGGGCCGGAAGCCGGCGCGGACCGCGGCCTCCTCGACGCTCGCCACGGGCTGCTGCAGGCCGTCGGTCCGGATGCTCGTGTCCAGCGGCACGCGCGACAGATCGAGCCGGACGACGGCGACGCGGGTGACCAGGAGGCGGTACCAGAGTTCCTGGGCGAGCGCTCGTCCCTGCGGGAGCAGCACGGCGATGGTCAGGACGCAGGCGGTCGCGGCGGCCAGTCCGTAGGCGCGGACGTGTCGTCGCCGGGGCGGACCGGCCGCGGCCAGCCGTCGGGCTCGCGCCAGATCCGGCGTCCAGGTGGGAGTGAGGCCGGCGTACGAGTGTGCCGACCGACGCGGGCTGGATGCCCACCGCCGCCGCGATCTCCGCGTAGCTGACGTCCTCGCTCCACAGAAGCAGCGCCGCGGCCTCTCTCGACCGCAGGGCGGCGAGCACCACGCGCACCTGCTGCCTGTCGGTGTCGGCGGCGTGCAACTGCTCGGGGGTGCGCGGCGAGCGGGTCACCTGCGCCAGCAGGTGCCGCACCCGCGCCCATCGCGCCTCGCGGCGCCAGCAGTCGAGTGCGTCGCGCGTGGCCGTCCGATACAACCAGCCTTCCGCGCCGTCGCCGTGGGCGGACGGGTGCCGCCGCCATTTGACGAAGACGTCCGCGGCGATCTCTTCGGCACGGGCCTGGTCCTGCACGATGCGTCCGACCACTCGCGCCACACGCGCGAAATGGCTGCGGAACAGCTGTTCGAAGCGCGCCGCTTCATCGTCGGCCAGGGCGTCGGACGTTGCCGTGTCCAGTGCGTTCACGGTACAGGAACGATCGGGGATGGGAATTTGTGTCGGCATCGCTCATGGACAGCCTTCAGCCGATGGCCTACAGCCTACGTTTTTCGGACTGCCGAGCGTCGACCGCCCTACCTTCGGCCCCGAAGTCCCAGTTCTTGTCTGCGACGCGCGGCGGGCCTATGCTCGAGCCTCGTCACAACCAGACAGGAGGCGAAGCATGCGTTCGTCATTTGTCGTCACAACCGCGTTGTGCCTCGTCGCGACCGTCGCGACGCTGCAGGGCGCCTGGTCATCCACGCAGGCAGGAACCGCGGCGACGCCGGGCCAACACGTGACGGCCGCCGATCAACTGACGTGGGGCGAAGCACCGCCGGCCTTGCCGAAGGGGGCGCAGGTCGTCGTGCTGCACGGGGACCCGACCGCGAAGAGCGGCGCTTACACCCTTCGCGCGAAGTTCCCGGACGGCTACACGGTGATGCCGCACACCCACCCGTCGGCCGAGAACGTCACCGTGCTGAGCGGCGCGCTGCGCGTCGGCATGGGGCGCGAGTGGAAGGAGGCGACGATGCAGGACCTGACCGCGGGCGGTTACGCGCACATGCCCGCCAACTCGCCGCATTACGTGAAGGCGCGCGGCGAGACGATCCTGCAGGTGCACGGCACGGCGCCGTTCCTCCTCACGTACGTCAATCCGGCGGACGACCCGCGCAAAGCGGCGCCGACCAAGCCGCCAAGCTAGGAACGACGAACGACGAACGACGAACGACGAACGAGTCGTCTGGCGGTGTCCACGCGTCGACACTCCGAGAACGGGGCGCCTCCACCTTCGCCAAGGCTACGGCGGACAGGTCAGAGAGGCGCCCTGCCTTTACGGTGCGGCGTCGATGCGGCGTGCGATCTCGTCGGACAAATCCAGCGACGGTTCGCGCCAGAGTAGCGTCGAGTCGTCGACGCTGAACACCGCCCAGAGCGCGCGCTCGCGCGCCACCGCCGCGATGGCCGGCGAGGCCTTGGCCAGGAACGCGCGTTCGAGCTCGCGCTGCACCTGTTCCAGTTCGGCGCGGGCGTCCTGCGTGAAGCGCTGGAAGTCGATCCTGGCGCGCTCGAACTGCCGATGTAGCTGCGCCCGCGCTGCTTCGTCCAGCACCCCACCGCCGCCGGCGAGTGTGGATCCGAGCGCGGCGACTTCCTTGCTTCGCGCGGCCACCTCCTGCTCCTGGCGCACCCGCGCGTCCTCCATCTGTGTCGTCGACGACTGGCCCTGTCTGGACGCCGACGCAACGCGATTGAGATCGACGAAGCCGATGCGGGCGTCGGCGGGGAACGTCAGCGCCGTGTGCGTTGCTGCCGGTGAGGCCGGCGCTGGCGCGGACGATGGCGCGGGCTGCGCCTGCACGGCAGGCACGGCAGCCGCGAGCAGCGCGACCGCGGCGAGGAGTGGACGAATCGACGTCACGAGATCCTCCATCCGGACGAGGGGAATCGGTGTCACCGCACGTGGCGGCACACACGATGGACCGTCCGGTCGACGCTAGGACGTACGACACGGGCGACTGGTCGAAACAGACAGGAGGCAGGCCGGCGCGGA
>CBIHOS010000035.1:0-27704 GCA_966211945.1 uncultured bacterium | reverse complement strand
GGCGCGCGACGGCCAGGCCACGCTCGGCTGCGTCCGCACCAGCCACTGCCGCACCTTGGTCACGCCCCAATGCGGGAAGCGCTGCCGGGCCGCAATCACGGCGGCGCGGACCGACGGCAACACCACCTGCGGACTGGTGTGGGACGCCGCGACCGGTCGGCCAACGCCGCCCGTCCGCCGGCCTCGGCCCGCGCGAGCCACTTGTAGCCCGTTTTGCGACTGATTCCGTACGTGGCGCACAGCTCGGTCATCGCCAGCCCGGGGCGGCGCGCATCGTCAACAAAAGCTCGACGACTCTCCATCGGTGACATCTCTAGCCACGGCATCGTGGCGCGAAGTGTCACCCATGTCCTGAGACGCTTCTGTCACCTATGTCCGGCTATCGTACCCAGCGTACGGTCGGCAGTGCTTGGCAGGTGCTAGAAGAACGGCGCGGGCCGACCAGGCCCGCGGCCTCCCCGGTACCCGGTACCCGGTACCCGATACCCGGACGTGATCAGCGAAGCCGATACAGATCCAACCGGTGATACAGCTGCTTGCGCGTCAGGCCCAGTTGACGCGCCGCGCGTGCCTTGTTGCCCTTCGAGTCGCGCAACGCACGCTCGATCAGCTGCCGTTCCATCGTCTTGACGTCGGTCGTGTCGACCGCCGGCCCGCGCGCCGGCCGGCCGAGCGCGAGGTGCTCGGGCACGATCAACCCGCCTTCGGCGACGATCGCCGCCCGCTCCAGCACGTTGCGCAGTTCGCGCGCGTTGCCGCGCCACTCGTGGCCGAGCAGGGCGGCCTTCGCGTCGTGCGTCAGGCCGGGCGGCGTCCGGCCGAACGAGCGGCCGATGTCCTCGAGGAACTGCGCAGTGAGCGCCACGATGTCCTCGGGGCGCTCGCGCAGCGGCGGGATGTGGATGTCGAACACCTGCAGCCGGTAGTACAGGTCGGCCCGGAAATCGCCGCGCTCCATCGCCGCCCGCAGGTCCCGGTTGGTTGCCGCAATCACCCGGACGTCGGCCTTGATCGGCCGGGTGCCGCCGAGCCGCGTGAACTCGCGCTCCTGCAGCACGCGCAGCAACTTGACCTGCGCCGACGGCGTCATCTCGCTGACTTCGTCCAGCAGCAGCACACCGCCGCCCGCGGTCTCGATCTGGCCGGGCTTGCGCTGCTGCGCGCCGGTGAACGCGCCGCGTTCGTGGCCGAACAACTCGGACTCCAGCAACTGTTCGGGCAGCGCCGCACAGTTGACCGCGACGAACGGGCCGTGCCTGCGCGGCGACACGCGGTGGATGTATCGCGCCAGCACCTCCTTCCCCGTGCCGGACTCGCCGGTGAGCAGCACGGTGGTGTCGGTCGCCGCGACCTGGGTCGCCGCGGTGAGGACGGCGGCCCAGGCACGGGAGGTGCCGGCGACACGGCCGAAACCGCTGCGCGAGTCCAGCGCCTCGGACAGCGCCGCCACGCGCCGTTCCAGCCGCTGCGCCCGCTCGCGCGCCGCCCGCGCCTCCTGCGCCGCCTCGGCGAGCTGCTCGTGCGAGACGCCGAGCGCGATGTGCAGGGCGATGTGCCGCGCCACCGGGACATCGGCGTCGGAGAACGCCCCCGGCCGGCGCGACCAGAAGTGAATCGCGAACCGCTGCTGCCGCGCCCGCACCAGGACCGACAGCACCGATCGGTAGCCCGCCTCCGAGAGCAGGCGCTTGTAGTCGGGCGGATTGCTCGTGGCCCAGGGCGTGGTCAGTTCGCCGATGTCGTCGACGATGCGCGCCCACCCGTCGTCCAGCGTCGCGATCTCGGCGCTCGACAGGCTGTGGAGTGTCGGCCCATCCGCGTTGGACACGGCGTAGGCGAGGAGGCTGCGCTCCTCGTCGTGCAGCGACATCGCGAGGCGGTCGTGCGGCAGCACCTCCTGCACGACTTGGGAAACCTGCGGGAACACCTCGCGGACGTCGAGCACGGCACCCACCACGTGCAGCAGGCGCTCGGACAGCTCCAGCGACAGGCCCGAAGACATCCGGCAAGCATGCCACAGGTGTGCACACAGGCACACACTGCGCCCACAGGACCACTTCCATGGATTACCCAAACTGGCGACAAGCTGCGGAAGCCATTGTCACGACACGACTTATCGTTCACGGACGAATTGGGACCGGCAATTGCTTCACCCATGGACCATGACATCGTGTGCCTTTCGCGCGGTCGTGCTGGCCGCAACCGCCGGACTCCTCTCGGCGTGTTCCACCAACCAGGCCGCCCAGGCGCCCCCGCCTACCCCCACCGTCCCCATCGTCACCGTCCAGGCCGAGAAGGTCGAGGTCCCGAGCGAATGGATCACGACGCTGGACGGCCAGGTCAACGCCCAGATCCGCCCGCAGGTGACCGGGTATCTCGTGCGGCGCCTCTATGAAGAGGGCGCGCGCGTGCGCAAGGGACAGGTGCTCTTCCAGATCGACCCGCGCCCGTTCTCGGTCGCGGTCGCGCAGGCCGAGGCCCGTGCGGCGGAAGCACAGGCGCAGCTCGGACGCGCCCAGCGCGACGTCGAGCGCGACACGCCGCTCGCGAAGGAGCGGGCCATCGCCCAGAGCCAGTTGGACAACGACCTCCAGACGCTGCAGGCGGCACAGGCGGCGGTGAAGGCGGCCCAGGCCGCGGTCGACGGGGCGCAGTTGAACGCCGGCTTCACGCAGGTGCGATCGCTCGTGGACGGCATCGCGGCGATCGCGACCGCCCAGATCGGCGACCTCGTGACGCCGCAGACGCTGCTGACGACCGTCTCTCAGGTCGATCCGATTCGTGCCTACTTCTCGATCAGCGAGCGCGAATACCTCGGGTTCGCCGAAGCCATCAACGGCGGTGCCGCGGCCCGGCGGGCCTGGACCGGCCGCGACGGGCTCCGCCTGACGCTCGCCGACGGGTCCGCGTATCCGCGGGCCGGCCGGTTCCAGGCGGCCGACCGGCAGATCGACCCCAGGACCGGCACCATGCGCGTCAGCGCGCTCTTCCCCAATCCGCAGCACGTGCTGCGCCCCGGTCAGTACGGACGGGTGACGGCGATGACGCGGACCGTGGAGGCGGCGCTCCTCGTGCCGCAGCGGGCGGTGATCGAGGCGCAGGCGGGCCCGCAGGTGCGCGTCGTGGCCGCCGACGGCAAGGTGCAGTTGCGCGACGTCACGCCCGGCGCCCGCCTCGGCTCGCGCTGGATCATCGAGAGCGGCCTGCAGGCCGGCGACCGCGTCGTCGTCGATGCCGGTGCGATTGCCGAGGGCACCGTCGTGAAGACGCGTCCTCATGCCGAACCGGCGGCGATGACCACCCTGCCGCCCGCCCCGCGCGGTCCGGGCGGCGCCGCCCCAGCCGAGACGGGGGGCCGCTGAGATGGCCGAGTTCTTCATCCGCCGCCCCATCGTCGCCATCGTCATCGCGATCGTCACCGTCATCGGTGGCATCGTGTCGCTGCGCACCCTGCCGGTCGCGCAGTTCCCCAACATCGTGCCGCCGCAGATCATCGTCAGCGGCACCTACACCGGCGCCGACGCCGAGACCATCGAGCAGTCTGTCGCGACGCCGCTCGAGCAGCAGATGAACGGCGTCGACGACATGCTGTACATGCAGTCGACCAACGGCAACGACGGCTCGATGCAGCTGACGGTGACCTTCGACATCGACACCGATCCGAACATCGACCAGGTCAACGTGCAGAACCGGATGGCGCAGGCGCAGCCGAACCTGCCGACCGAGGTGACGCAGTACGGCCTGACGATGCGCAAGTCGACGGGCCTGCCGATGATGCTGGTGTCGCTGTTCTCGCCGACCAACCGCTACGACGCGCTGTACCTGGCCAACTACGCCAACATCAACATCGTCGACGCGCTGTATCGCGTCAGCGGCGTCGGCGAAGTGCGCGTGTTCGGCGCCGGCGAGTACGCGATGCGCATCTGGATGCGGCCCGATCGGCTTGCCGCGATGGCGATGACGGTGCCGGAAGTGGCCAGCGCCGTGCGGCAGCAGAGTTCGGTCAATCCGGCCGGCCAGGTCGGCGGGCGCCCGGCGCCATCGGGCCAGGAGCTGACCTATACCGTGCGCGCGCCCGGCCGGCTGCAGACGGCGGAGCAGTTCGGCGACATCATCCTGCGGTCCAATCCGGACGGTTCCGTCGTGCACCTGCGCGACGTCGCGCGTGTCGAACTCGGCGCGTTGAACTACCAGCAGATCGGCCGGTCGAACGGCCAGCCCGGCATCGGCATCGCGGTGTTCCAGGCGCCAGGCTCCAACGCGCTCGACGTCGCCGCAGGCGTGCGTGAGGTGATGGAGGGCATGCGCGGCCGCTTCTCGCAGGACGTCGACTTCCGCTACACCCTCGACACGACGGCGCCGGTCTCCGAAGGCATCAAGGAGATCCTGAAGACGCTGGCCGAGGCGATGGTGCTGGTCATCCTCGTCGTCTACCTGTTCCTCCAGAACTGGCGGGCCACGCTGATCCCGATGCTCGCGGTGCCGGTGTCGCTGATCGGCACGTTTGCCGTCTTCCCGCTGCTCGGCTTCTCTGTCAACACGCTCTCGCTCTTCGGCCTCGTGCTCGCCATCGGCCTGGTCGTCGACGATGCGATCGTCGTCGTCGAGGCGGTGGAACAGCACATCGAGCATGGGTTGAGCCCGCGGGAGGCGACGCTCAAGGCGATGAAGGAAGTGTCGGGCCCGGTCATCGGCATCGCGCTGATTCTCGCGGCGGTGTTCGTGCCGGTCGGCCTCATGAGCGGCATCCAGGGCCGGCTCAATCAGCAGTTCGCAATCACCATCGCGGTGTCGGTGCTGATCTCGGCGTTCAACGCCCTGACGCTGTCGCCGGCGCTGTCGGCACTGCTGCTGCGGCCGCGGACCGAGTCGCGCGGCTGGATGGCGCGGGTCTTCGGCGCGATCAACACGTGGCTCGATCGGACCACGCGCGGCTACGTCCGCCTGAGCCACGGCTTGATCCGCAAGCCGCTGATCGGCGTGGCGCTGCTGCTCATGTTCGCGGTGGCGAGCGGACTCCTGGGCCGCAGACTGCCCACCAGCTTCCTGCCCGAAGAGGACTACGGCTACTTCCTCATCAACGTCCAGCTGCCGCCGGCCGCCTCGCTCGATCGCACCGATGCGGTGACGCGCAAGGTGGACGCGCTGCTGGAGAAGACCGCGGGCGTGCGCAACTTCAACACGATCGTCGGCTTCAGCCTGCTCACGCGCGTCACCGCGTCCAACAACGCCTTCTACTTCGTGCAGCTCTCGCCCTGGGACGAGCGCGAAGGCGACGGCGAGGACGCCCGATCGATCGTCAACCGCATCAATGGCCAGCTGCGCCAGGTGGCGCCCGAAGCGGTGGCCTTCGCGGTGATGCCGCCGGCGATCCCGGGGCTCGGATCGCAGGGCGGCTTCTCGCTCTGGCTGCAGGACCGCGGCGGATCGTCGATCGCCGAGGTCGACGCCGAGCTGCAGAAGTTCCTCGCCGCGGCGCGCAAGCGTCCCGAGCTGGCCGGTGTGACCTCGCCGTTTGCCGCCAACGTGCCGCAGGTGTTCGCCAACGTCGATCGCGAGAAGGTCCTGCGCCAGGGTGTCGCGCTCGGCGACGTGTACCAGACCATGCAGGCGTACCTCGGCGGCCTCTACGTGAACCAGTTCAACCGCTTCGGACGCCAGTGGCGCGTCTTCCTGCAGTCGGAGGGCGACACGCGCAGCGACCCCGATCAGGTCGGCCAGTTCTACGTGCGCAACGACGCCGGCTCGATGGTGCCGCTGTCGTCGGTGCAGACACTGACCCGCACGTTCGGTCCGCAGTTCACCAATCGCTTCAACGTCTACCGCGCGGTGCAGGTGAACGGCGCGGCGGCGCCCGGCTACAGCTCCGGCGAGGCGATGGTCGCACTCGAAGAGGTGGCGCGCGAGACGCTCTCGCCGACCTTCAGCTACGACTGGGCCGATCTCTCGTTCCAGGAACGCGAGGCGGCCGGGTCCACGAGCACCACGTTCCTGCTGTCCCTGGTGTTCGTGTTCCTGATCCTCGCGGCGCTCTACGAAAGCTGGTCGCTGCCGTTCTCGGTGCTGCTGACGGTGCCGGTCGCGGTCTTCGGCGGCTTCCTCGGCCTGCTGCTTCGCAACCTGGATCTCGACGTCTACGGCCAGATCGGCATCGTCATGCTGATTGGCCTGTCGGCGAAGAACGCCATCCTGATCGTGGAGTTCGCCAAGTACCGGCTCGAGGAAGGCATGTCGGTCGTGGACGCGGCGCTCGAGGGCGCCCGCCTGCGCCTCAGGCCGATCTTGATGACGTCGTTCGCCTTCATCCTCGGCTGCGTGCCGTTGTGGACGGCGCAGGGATCGGGTGCGGCGGCGCGGCGCATCCTCGGCACCGTGGTCATCACCGGCATGCTCGCCGCGACCCTGATCGCGGTGTTCCTCATCCCGCTGCTCTTCGTGCTCTTCGAGAAGCTCGCCGAGCGGTTCGGACGCAAGGCGGCGCACGTGCCGGCCGCCGCGGAGAGTGCATCATGAAGCGGGCGATCGAGAGCAAGAGCCGGGCCTGGGGGCTTGGGCCTTGGGGCTTGGGCCTTGGGCCTTCGGGGTTCGCCCGCACGTTGCCAGTCGTGGCGTCGGCGGCGATGGCCGTGTTGCTCGCCACGGTGGCGGGCTGCACCACGGTGGGGCCCGACTACACGCGCGCGCCGGTGACAACGCCCGACACGTACCGCGGCGCGAGCGTGCCATCCGACGCGCCGTCGATTGGCGAGCAACCCTGGGCATCGGTGTTCACGGACGAACCGCTGCAGGCGCTGATCAAGGAAGCGCTCTCCGGCAACTTCGACGCCCGCATCGCCGCGACGCGGGTGCTGCAGGCGGCGGCGCAACTCGGCATCACGAGCGCCGATCAACTGCCGACGATCACCGGGCAGGTCAGCGGTCAGGGCCAGCGCGGCGCGATCTTCGGCGGCACCAGAGTGCCGACCATCGGCATCGCGCAGGTCAACGTTGGCCTGTCCTGGGAGCTGGACTTCTGGGGCCGGTTCCGCCGCGCCACCGAGGCGGCGCGGGCGGAACTCGCGGCCACGCCGTGGGGACAGCGCGCCATTGCGACCCGGCTCGTGAGCGAGGTGGCGGCGCAGTACTACGTGCTGCGCGCCCTCGATCTGCAGCACGAGATCGCCACGCGGACGCTCGCGTCGCGGCGCGAGTCGTTGCGCCTCACCGAGATCAGGGAACAGGGCGGCGTGGCGCCGCTCGTGGACGTGCGGCAGGCCGAGCAGCTCGTACTGGGAGCGCAGGCGCAGATCAGTGCCGTCGAGGGACAGATCGCGCAGGTCGAGCACGCGCTGTCGTTCCTGCTCGGACGTCCGCCGGGCCCGATCACGCGTGGCCGGCCGCTGATCGCACAGCGGCATCCGCCGGAAGTCCCGGCCGGTCTTCCCGCCGCGCTCCTCGAACGACGCGCCGACGTGCAGCAGGCCGAGCAGCGGGCGATGGCCGCCACCGCCCGCATCGGCGTCGCCGAGGCCCTGAAGTATCCGGCCATCGGGCTGACCGGGTCGGGCGGCGTGGCGAGCACGTCGCTGTCCAACCTGCTCTCGTCGGGCACGTGGTCGATCGGATCGAGCCTGGTGCAGCCGATCTTCAACGCCGGCCGCAATCGCAACCGCGTCGCCCTCGCCGAGGCGCAGGCCCAGGAGAGCGCGCTCGCCTGGCAGGCGGCGGTGCTGGCGGCGCTGCGCGACGTGTCCGACGCGCTGGTCGGCTACCAGCGGCAGCGTGAGGTGCGCGCGACGCAGGAATCGCTCGTCGTCGCGGCGACCGACGCGCGGCGGCTCGTCGAGCTGCGCTACACCGGCGGCGCCACCAGCTACCTCGAGGTGCTCGACAGCGAGACGCGCCTGTTCGCCGCCGAACTGGCCCTCGTGCAGGCCCAGCTCGACGAACTGACCGCGTTCGTCGACGTGTACCGCGCGCTCGGAGGCGGGTGGCAGTCATGAGGCGGCGGCCATGACCCAGCGCAACGTCGAGTGGCTGCTCGGCCGGCTGATGACCGACGAGGATCTGCGGAGCGCCTTCATCGCACACCCGGCCGAGACGCTCGACGAGTTGTCGCGGCAGGGGTGGGACCTCACGCCGACCGAGCGTGAGGCCCTCCTCTCGAAGGACCCGGCAACCTGGCGCGAGCTGGCGCAGCAGATTCCGGCGCGATTGAAGCGCTGCAGCCTGAAGACCGGCTGACAGGAAGGCGTGAACAGGCGCGTTTGGCGGGCGCTCGTGCCAAGATGAGGCGCATGGCTCACGGTTCCCGCACGTCACGTCGTTCGTTCCTCACGTCTGCAGCCGCGGCTGCGGCCGCACTCTCGGTCAGTCCCGGTTCGGCGCGCGCGCAGTCGGGCCAGAAACTGCGCGTCGCGCTGATTGGCGTCGGCGGACGCGGCGGCGCCCAGCTCAAAGGCCTCTCCGGCGAGCAGATCGTCGCGCTCTGCGACGTGAACCAGAACAATCTCGATCGCGCCGCCGCGATGTTTCCGCAGGCGCGGAAGTTCAAGGACTTCCGGCGCGTGTTCGATCACGCCGGTGAGTTCGACGCCGTCGCCGTCAGCACCGCCGAGCACACGCATGCGTTTGCGACGCTGCCGGCGCTGCAGCTGAAGAAGCACGTCTACTGCGAGAAGCCGCTCACCTACAACGTGCACGAAGCCCGCGTCATCCGCGAGGCCGCCGCGGCGGCCGGCGTCGCCACGCAGATGGGCACGCAGATCCATGCCGGCGACAACTATCGCCGCGTCGTGGAGCACATCCAGGCGGGCGTCATCGGCAAGGTCACCGAGTGCCACGTGTGGGTCGGACGCGCCTGGGGCTGGCAGGCCAGCGAGGCCGAGGCGACGGCCGCCAAGGACATCGTCTTCACGCAGAACCGGCCGACCACGGTGGATCCCGTGCCCGATGGTTTCGACTGGGATCTGTGGCTCGGGCCGGCGCCGGCCCGCCCCTTCAACAACATCTACGTGCCTGGCCCGAAGTGGTATCGGTGGTGGGATTTCGGCAACGGCACCATGAGCGACCTCGGCAGCCACTGGATCGACCTGCCGTTCTGGGCGCTGAAGCTGAAGGCGCCGTCCTCGATCGAGGCATCGGGACCGCCGGTGCACCCCGAGATCGCGCCGGCATCCATGTCGGCGCGCTACACGTACGAAGCCGACGGCGATCAGCCGGCCCTGACGCTGACGTGGTACCAGGGCACCTCGAAGCCGCCGCTGTGGACCAGCAAGGGCATCCCGCAGTGGGACAGCGGCGTGTTGTTCGTCGGCGACAAGGGCATGCTGATCTCGGACTACTCGAAGTTCGCGCTGCTCCCGGAGGAGAAGTTCGCCGGCTACACGCCGCCGCCGCAGTCCATTCCGAAGTCGCTCGGGCACCACCAGGAGTTCATCCACGCCTGCAAGACCGGCGCGCCGACGACGTGCAACTTCGCGTACTCGGGACTGCTCACCGAGGCCAATCACCTCGGCAACGTCGCCTATCGCGCCGGCAAGAAGATCGACTGGGACCACAAGGGCATGCGCATCACCAATGCGCCGGGCGCGGAGCGCTTCATCAAGCGCCCCAGCTACCGCGACGGGTGGAAGCTCGCGTGAGCAGCTTGGCCGTCATGACGGGCCGGTGCCTCCACCGGCCCGTCATCTGACGTCGTGGACACCAGGCGCGCATGGGCAGCCGCGCGGTCAGCCCTCAGTGCCCGTCGTGTGGCGCGAGAGAGTACTCTCGGTGGATGCCACAGTCAGTCTCCGCCTACGCCGCCGCCGACGCGACCAGCCCGTTCGGACCCCTGACCATCACCCGCCGCGACCCCGGCCCGACCGACGTCCAGATCGACATCCGCTACTGCGGCGTCTGCCACTCCGACCTGCACACCGCCCGGAGCGAATGGCCGGGCACCGTGTATCCCTGCGTACCCGGACACGAGATCCTCGGCACCGTCACCGCCGTTGGCGACGCCGTGACGAAGTTCGCGATCGGCGACACCGCCGCCGTCGGCTGTCTCGTCGACTCGTGCCGCACCTGCGAGAGCTGCAAGGACGGTCTCGAACAGTACTGCGCGAACTTCGGGTCCACGATGACCTACAACAGCCCGGACAAGCACCTGCCAGGCCAGATGACCTACGGCGGGTACTCGACCAGCATCACGGTCACCGAAGACTTCGTGCTGAAGGTCGCGCCGTCGCTCGACCCGGCGTCGGCCGCGCCGCTCCTGTGCGCCGGCATCACGACGTACTCGCCGCTGCGCCACTGGGGCGCCGGTCCCGGCAAGAAGGTCGGCATCGTCGGCCTGGGCGGCCTCGGCCACATGGGCGTGAAGTTCGCGCACGCGTTCGGCGCGCACACCGTGCTGTTCACCACATCCGCCAGCAAGGTGGACGACGGGTTGCGGCTCGGCGCCGACGAGGTCGTCATCTCGCGCGACGCCGACGCGATGGGCGCGCACGCCGGCACCTTCGACCTGATCGTCAACACGGTCGCCGCATCGCACGACCTCGACCCGTTCATCAACCTGCTGAAGCGCGACGGTACGATGGTGCTGGTCGGCGCGCCCGAACACGCGCATCCGTCACCCAGCGTGATGGCCATGATCTTCGGCCGCAGGACGCTGGCCGGCTCGCTGATCGGCGGCCTGCCGGAGACGCAGGAGATGCTGGACTTCTGCGCCGAGCACGGCATCACCTGCGACGTCGAAGTGATCCGGATGGACGAGATCGACGCGGCCTACGCACGGATGCTGAAGAGCGACGTGAAGTACCGCTTCGTGATCGACATGTCATCTTTGAAGTAGCAGGGCCGACAAAGAGCGGAAAGGGCCAGAAGGGCCAAAAGGAAAGGCCGGCGGGACTGCTCCCCCCGGCCCCTTTTGGACCTTTTTGAACTTCTTGCTCTTTGACCTTCGACGATCGCGGTGGACGCCGCCGGAGAAGTCCGGCGGCTACACCTGCCTATCCTCAGAAACTGAACCGCACGCCCAGCTGAATCTGCCGTGGCGTGGTCGCCAGCGACGTGATGGTGCCGAAGTTGGTGGACGATCGGTTGCTGTTGGGCGCACCGAAGTTCGTCTTGTTGAGGACGTTGAACGCCTCGACGCGCACTTCGAGGCGCGACTGGCCCAGGCCGAGGCCGAAGCCCTTGTGCAGGCCGAGATCCAGCGTGTAGATCGCCGGCCCGCGCGCCGCGTTGCGCGGTGCGTTGCCGAACGGCTGCGACGGATCGGTCGGAATCGTGATGTTGTCGCGATTGAACCAGTTGTCGATCGTCTGCGCGTCGCCAGAGGCGTAGACGTCACCACTGATGTTGGGCCGATAGGTCGGCGCGCCGCTCACCTGGAACTGCGCCGACGGCGAGTACGTGAGGTTCACCGGCAGGCCGCTCGTCATCGTGTTGATCGCCGTGATGCGCCAGCCACCGGCGATGGCCTCCACGACCGGGTTCAGCCCGTTGCCCCAGCGCCGCCCCGCACCGAACGGCAGCTCCCACACGACTGACGTCGTGTTGTTCAGCGGCTGGTCGTAGCCCGACGTGCCGAAGTCGCCCGCGATATTGGCGTAGTTGACGCGGCTGTTGTCGCCGTTGGCCGTCTCGAGATGCCCCGACGCGTTGTCGCGGGCCCGCGACCACGTGAACGAATTCAGCAGGTACAGCCCGTCGGACCAGCGCCGCTCCACCTTCACCTGCAGCGCCCGGTAGTCGGCCCGGCCGCCGTCGAACGCCGACTGGATGAACTGATAGCCCTGGATCGGCCGGCGCAGCTGCAGCAGCGTGTTCTCGCCGGGGTTGTTCGGGCGGGCCTGGTTCAGGTCCGCGAGGATCATCAGCTTGTCGCTCTTGTTGCCGATGTAGGCGACGTCCACGAGCAGGTTGGAAAGCAGCTCGCGCTGCACCGTCACGTGCCAGCTCTGGACGTAGCCGGTCTCGAGGTCGGACGGGATGTGGTTCACGCGCCCGTTGATCGGGTTGTAGTTGGCCGGCACGTTGAGCCCGGCCGGATAGCCCTGCTGCGTCGGACGGAAGCAGGTGGTCGGCGCCTGGTCACCAGAGCAGATCCCCTGCGACGGCTGCTGCGTGATCGAGATCGGCACCACGTGCGGCCCGTTGAACGACAGCAGGTTCTCGCCGCCGAGGCGGTTGAAATGGATGTAGCTCATGCCGTAGGCCGAGCGGATCACCGTGCGCGGCGTGACGCTGTACGCGACGCCCACCCGCGGCGCGAAGTTGTTCTTGTCGAGGTTCACGAGCGCGCGGTCGTAGATCGAGCCGTCGGTCGCCTGGAGCAGCGTGTTGGTGGCCGGATCGAAGTTGGTGAGGTAGTTGTTCTCTTCCCACTGCGGCGTGCCGAGCTCGTAGCGCACACCGAGGTTCACCGTCAGGTTCGGCGCCACCTTCCAGTCGTCCTGCAGGTAGCCGAAGTGCATCCGCTGGCGCAGGTCGAACACGAACGGGTTGACCAGGTCGTAGCTGCTGCGGGCGCCGAACATGAAGTCGGCCAGGTTGTACGCGGCCGGATTGGCTGGCGCACCGGTCGGCCGGCTGAACTGCCCCGAGTAGTTGTCCAGCCCGTACTTCGGGTTGACGTCGTCGACCTCGGTGTCGATGCGCTGGTACTCGTACCCCGTCTTGAGCGTATGGGCGCCCTTGATCCAGGAGTAGTTCAGGCGCAGATCCACCACGAACGGATTCTGGAACTGCGGGTTGCTGTTCTGGCGGCCCCAGGCGGTCCAGCCGCTGACCGACTGCTGCGTCAGGCCGCCGGAGAAATACGTGTCGGTCGGCAGGCCGGTGATGCCGTAGGCCTCGAGCATGTTCGGACCGCCCGTGCCGAGCGCCGACTTGCCGGCCTCGGTACGCGACACGCCGACCCGCACTTCGAGCAGCGAGTTGGTCGAAATCGTGCGGGTGAGGCCGCCGGCAAACTGCTGGTTCGTGACGTTGACGAAGTTGTTGGCCGGCGAGCTGATGTCGCCCGGGATCGGTCCCGGCTCGAAGTTGTCGACGTCGCGCCAGCTGTAACGGAAGAACGTCGTCGTCGACGCGTTCAGCTTCTGGTCGAACTTGATGTCGAACTTGTCGTTGAACTCCTCGCGGCGCGGCAGCGAGTCGAAGTTGTTCGAGGTGCCGGCGCGGGTCGGGGCCGGCAGGCCAGCCAGCACCTTGCGCGCGAAGTCGGTCATCGCCGATGGCGGCACCACGCCGTTGGCGTACACCTCGCCAGTGAGCGGGTTGCGGATCGGTACGCCGAGAGTGCCCTGGCGCTGCTCCATCGTCGGGATGCTGGCAAACGTCAGCTGCTTGGACACCTCGCGGAAGCCTTCGTAGTTGAAGAAGAAGAAGGCGCGGTCGCGAAGAATCGGGCCGCCGAACACGCCGCCGAACTGGTTGCGGTTCATCTCGGGCTTGACGCCCGACGACGGCTTGAAGAAGCCGGTGGAGTTCAGCTTCGTGTTGCGGTTGTATTCCCAGGCCGCGCCGCGGAACTTGTTGGTGCCGCTGCGGAAGGTGGCGTTGATGACCGCGCCGCCGGCCCGGCCGAACTCGGCGCTGAAGTTGTTGGTCTGGACCTTGAACTCCTCGACGGCATCGGGCGACACCTGCACGACCTGGTTCGAGAAGCCCTGGTTGCTCGTGCCGTAGGAGTTGTTGTCGACGCCGTCGAGGACGAAGTTGTTCAGCGCGCTGCGCAGGCCGTTGACGTTGAACGAGGCGTCGCGCGAGTTGGCGATGTTGGAGCGCCGCACGCCGGGGCTGAGCAGCGCGAGGTCGGCGTAGGCGCGGCCGTTGAGCGGCAGGTTGACGATCTGCTCGCGGCTGATCACCGTGCCGCGGTCGCTCGACTCGCTCTCGAGGAGCCTGGCGGCGCCGCTGACTTCGACGGTTTCTCCGACGCCGCCGACCGACAGCGTGAGGTCGACGCGCTGACGGGCATTGACGGTCACCGTCACGTCGTTGGTCACGGCCGTCGTGAAGCCCTGGAGTTCCGCCTTCAGCGAGTACGTGCCGACGCGGACGTTCAGGAACTGGTACTGGCCGCGGTCGTCGCTGATCGCGGTGTTGGAGATGCCCGTCGACGGGTTGGTCAGCGTGACGGTGACGCCAGGCATCGCGGCGCCCGACTGATCGCTGATGAAACCAAGCACGGTGGCGCTGTCGAACTGCGCGCGGGCAGGGCCCGCAAGAAGGGCCAGGAGAGCGGCCCACATCATCGGCCGGAACAGTCGTTGCAACATGCGTCGTCCTTCCGTGCGCCGGACGAAGCCCCACCACGATGGCGGAAGCGCCGGGCACCGGTTGCGTATGAGAGGCGGAGATTATCGCCCGAATCGGCTGCGCGTGGCGCAGCCAGGCCCTCCGAATATGGAAGATGCGTGCGACGGAACGGTAACGGCAGGCCAACGGCCCTGTGACGGGCGACCCGGCGAGCGTCCCTACCGCACCGAGGCCGACACCGCGGCGGGTTCGGGCGGCAGGAAGGTGATCTGCTCGCCGCGGTCGCGGACCTGACGGTCGATGTGCTTCCGCATCTCGTCGCGTCGTGCGATCAGCGCGTTGATCTGCACGGTGGTGAGCCACGGTCGCAGCGCGCCTTCGAGGTCTGCCTTCGTCAGGGCGGCCATGCGGAGCCAGAGCGCGCGGTCGAACTGACTCGGCGGCTTGACGGTGCCGAGCGTCGGGTTGGTGCCGAAGGCGCGCGAGTGATCGATCAGGTAGGTGTTGCCGGCATCGTCGTGCAGCAGGTTGCCCTGGTTGCGATCGATGTTGGCGATCAGCTGATCGAACATCTGCATCCGGCTGGTCTGGCGGCTCCAGCGAGCGCCGGACGCCAGCGGCGGCCTGGCCGGATCCCACGGGCGCACGCCCTCGATCCAGAAGACCGCGGCGCCCTTGGCCGCGCCGATCTGCCGTTCGACCACCGGCGGCACGACGTCCATGCCGAGATGCCGGCTCAGGAGATAGGCGGCAATCTCGGACTTGTAACTCTCCATCTTGCCGTGCATCACGCCCGTGGGCAGCGGCTTCCACGCGAAGCTCGTGGCCAGGCCGCCCGGCGCGAAGTACCCTCGGCGCGGCTTCGTGATGCCGACCGGGATGTCCTTCCAGCGCACCACTGCCGCGGTCCGCAGGTAGTCCTCGATGGCGAGTTCATGACCACGCCAGCTATAGGGCGTGGGGGGAGCGGGGGTCGTGTCGACGACTGCGGCCGGGGTCGAGGGCACCGAAGCCGGAGCCTGCGCCCAGAGGGGTGCGCCCAAGGCGCCGGTCAGCGCCCATACCGTGAGGCTCGTGCGTGCAAGTCGTCGAGTCCGCATGTCAGTGTCCCCCTGGGCCCGGCGGCCCTCCCCTGAATACGTGTAACGAGCGACAGGGTTCCGACAGTACACTTCGCCGCATGCCGCTTCAGGGACTCGAAGATCTCCTCCCGTCGCACGATCCGATTGCGCGTCTCGTCGAAGCCATGCGCGCCGGCTTCGAGGCCGAGCACGGCATCGACCTCGGCAGCGACCCGCTGGCCGTCCAGCGCATGCAGACGGCGGCGAAACAAGCGGTCGGGGAACTCGCGACCCTCGACTCGACCGACGTGAATCTGCCGTTCATCACGTCCACGGCGAACGGCGCCCTCCACCTGCATGCGACGGTCACGCGTGCCCAGGCCGGGATCTGACCGGCCTCCACCACGGTTCTGGCCGCGTTGGGACACCGGGGCCTCCCGATTGCGGCAATGCATCGGCAGGGACGGCTCGCCGAGCCGTCCGTCACATGCCATCAGCCCAGTAGCCGGAACTCGCGGCCCGGCTGCGTGTCGATGTCGATGACATGCGGCGGCAGCGTCGGCGCGTCCGATGCCGGTGCGCCCTGCGCCACCAGCGGAGTGCCGACGACCAGGGCCGGATAGAAGGGATTCGGGTTCGGTCCCTGCGCCGGGCGGGACGCCGCGCCCTCGGCGCGCAGCGGCGACGCGCTGCGGATCCGGCACACGCCACCGAGCCGGG
This sequence comes from uncultured bacterium, assembly GCA_966211945.1. Classification (GTDB taxonomy): domain Bacteria; phylum Acidobacteriota; class Vicinamibacteria; order Vicinamibacterales; family Vicinamibacteraceae; genus Luteitalea. Next base: position 11,691 of record CBIHOS010000035.1, on the reverse strand, counting down.
AACGGACGCGGACGAACGTCAGGCGGCCGGCTGCCCACGTGAGATCGACCTCGAACCCGCCGCGGGCGCGCAACCCGGTCACTGCGCCGCGCGGCCAGGCGGCGGGCAGCGCCGGCAGCAGATCGATCGCGCCGTCGTGGCTCTGGACCAGCATGTCGCAGATGCCCGACGTGGCGCCGAAGTTGCCGTCGATCTGGAAGGGCGGATGGGCGTCGAACAGGTTGGCATAGACGCCGCCGCCGTTCTGCATCCGCACACCGGTCTCCTCGACCAGCCGCAGCAGGCGCACCACGAGGCGATGGGCACGATCGCCGTCGCGCAGGCGCGCCCACGCGTTGATCTTCCAGGCCAGCGACCAGCCGGTGCCATCGTCGCCGCGCCATTCGAGCGCACGGCGCGCCGCTCCGAACAACACCGGCGACGTCGACGGCGTGATCTGCCGGCCGGGATGCAGTGCGAACAGATGCGAGATGTGCCGGTGATGCGGATCCTCCGGCGCCACGTCCATGGCCCACTCCTGGAGGCGGCCGGCGCGGTCGATCGCGTAAGGACGCAGCCGCGGCAGCGCCTCGTCGATCCGCGCCGTCAACACGTCTTCCAGGCCCAGCATGCGCGCCGCCTGGCGTACGTTCGTACACACGTCCCAGGTGATGCCGAGATCCATCGCCGCACCGGCGCTCACCGCCGCCCGGCGGCCGTCGGCCAGGACGAACTTGTGCTCCGGCGACGTCGACGGCGACGGCACCAGGAAGCCGTCGGCGTCCTGCACGAGGAGGTCGAGACAGAAGCGCGCGGCGCCGCTCAGCAGCGGGTATCCCGTGCGCCGGAGCCAGTCGCGGTCGCCGCCGAACGCGAAGTGCTCCCACACGTGCTGTGCGAGCCAGGCACCTCCAGACGACCAGGAGGCCCACGCCGGATCGCCCTCACCGAAACGGCCGACCGGCGCGGTCTGCCGCCACAGATCGGTGTTGTGGTGCGTGGTCCAGCCGCCGGCGCCGTAGTTGACCCGCGCGGTCTCGGCACCGGTCACCGCCAGTTCACCAATCGCCGCGATCAGCGGCGCATGGCACTCGGCCAGGTTGGCGGGTTCGGCCGGCCAGTAGTTCATCTGGGTGTTGATGTTGACCGTGTAGTTGCTGCTCCACGGCGCACGGACGTGGTCGTTCCAGAGGCCCTGCAGATTGGCGGGCTGACTGCCCGGCCTGCTGCAGGCGGCCAGCAGATAGCGCCCGTACTGGAACAGCAGCGCGGCCAGGGACGGATCGTCGGCGGCGCCGTCGGCCAGGCGTTCGTCGGTCGGCCGCGTGCTCGTCGTCGAAGCCGCGGGTGCGGCACCGAGATCGATGGTCACGCGCGACATGAGTGCCGCGTGGTCGTCGCGATGGCGGGCCACGACGTCGTCCCAGGCACGGACCCGGGCCGCGTCCACGCGTGCACGCGTGGCGACGGCGGGATCGGGACCACGGACGGGATCGACGGCGTATCCCGCGAAGCTGGTGGCCAGCGCGATCAACACCGTCGCGTGCGACGCATCGACCACACGCAGGTCCGGCCCGTCGGCGATGCGGCCGTCGGTGACGACGGTGAGCCGCCCTTCGAAGTGCATGCCGCGGTCGTCGGCGTAGCGCACCGGGTCCGCCACGTTCTCGTAGTTCGGCTCGACCAGCGCTGGAGCGCGACCGCGCATGACCAGCGCGTCGCCATCGCGGACGGTGGTCGCGCGCAGCGGACTCGTGAGCTGCAGGGCGAAGCGAAGCAGCCGCGGGCGATCGCACGCGAGCCGCACCGCCAGCACGTCGTCGGGCGCACTGGCCAGCATCGTCCGCGTGAACGTCGCGTCGCCGAGGCGGTAACGCACCGTGGCCTCGCCCGCCGACAGATCGAGCGTGCGGCGATAGTCGCGCGCGACGTCGCCGTGGTCCATCGTCATGCGCAGGTCGCCGAACGGCAGGTAGGACTGCGTGAACGGCCCCATCATCCGCTTGGCCGCGGCGTCGGCCTCGACGAACCGGCCGGCCGCGACGAGCGATCGGATCTCGGGCAGCACGTCGCGGGCCTGCGGGTTGTTCCAGTCGGAGGGGCCGCCGGACCACAGCGTGTCCTCGTTCAGTTGCAGCCGCTCCACGCCAACGCCCCCGAAGACCATGGCGCCGAGGCGGCCGTTGCCGATCGGCAGCGCCTCCACCCACTGGCGCGCGGCGCGGGCGTACTCGAGGCGGAGCGCTGGCGGCCCGGCGATCGGCTCCTGGGCGACCAGCGGGTCGCGGCGGAGCCACGGCGCGCCGGCAGCCAGCAGCACGGCGAGGAAGGGGCGGCGTCCAATCGGGGCGGCTGGAATCACCGCCGCATCCTACTGCCATCCGCCGTGATACAACCTCGGCCCATGGCAGGACTCCCCTTCGAACACATCGCCGTCAACGTCGGCGACCCGGTCGCCGTGGCGGCGTGGTACGTCGAACATCTCGGCATGACGGTGGTGCGGCGCGGCGACCCGCCGATCCACATGCACTTCCTCGCGGACAGCAGCCGCCGCGCGCTCATCGAGCTGTACACCAACCCCGTCGCCAGGACCGACCTGTACCGCGACCTCCATCCGGCGCAGCTGCACCTGGCGTTCACGTCGACCGACCCCGATGCCGACGCGGATCGGCTCGTCGCGGCAGGCGCCACGCTCATCGAGCACCAGCGGGCCCCGGACGGGTCGCATCTCACCATGCTGCGCGATCCGTGGGGCCTGCCGATCCAGCTGGCGCGGCGCGCGGCACCGATGCTCTGAACGTAGCGGGGCTGCAAGGCTGTAGGCTGTAGGCCCTCATGATCACCGACACCGAGACCGTCGCCTTCCGGATGCAGCTGCATCGCGGCCAGGGCGCGGAGTACCGGCGGCGCCACGACGAGATCTGGCCAGAGCTCGTGATGCTGCTGCGCGAGGCCGGCGTCGTGGACTACCGGATTTTTCTCGACGAGCCGAGCCACGCGCTGTTCGCCGTGCTCACCCGCCGCACCGATCACACGCTCGGCGCGCTGCCGGCTCATCCCGTGATGCAGCGATGGTGGGCGATGATGGCCGACCTGATGGACACCCATCCCGACCACGCGCCGGTGCAGGTGCCGCTCACCGAGATGTTCCGGTTGCGTTAGAGTCTGCGCACACCATCAGGAGGGGACCGTTGGACCGTCGACACTTCCTTGCGCTGCCCGCCGCTGCCGCGATGCTTCCCGGCCAGGCCCGCGTCCAGGCACGCCAGTCGCCGGCGCGCGACGTCGTGCGCTACCCCGATCCGTCGGTGCGCTCGCTGGATCCGCGCTTCGACAAGTACCGGGCCGGCGCTGCCGTCGTCGAGCGCCTCTACACCGGCAGCCGCTGGGCCGAAGGGCCGGTGTGGTTCGGCGACCTCCGCTGCCTGTTGTGGAGCGACATCCCCAACGATCGGATGCTGCGCTGGACCGAAGAGACCGGCGAGGTCAGTGTCTTCCGCAGCCCGGCCAACAACTGCAACGGCAACACGCGCGACCTGCAGGGCCGGCTGATCACCTGCGAGCGCCGGCGCGTCGTGCGGACGGAGCCGAATGGCAGCATCACCGTGCTTGTCGACAGCGTCGACGGTGTGCCGATCAACTCGCCGAACGACGTCGTGGCGCATCCCGACGGCTCGCTCTGGTTCACCGACCCGGGCTACGGCCTGCTGTCACGCTACGAAGGCGTGCTCGAGGAGTTCACGCTGCCGACCCGCGTCTATCGGTGGGATCCCGCCACGAAGAAGGCAACGCCGATGACCGAGGCCCTGCGCCGCCCCAACGGACTCTGCTTCTCGCCCGACTACACGAAGGTGTACGTCGCCGACACCGAGAACCCGACGCCGACGCGGCCGCGCGGCATCCACGTGTTCGACGTCAAGGGCAGCGCACCGCTCGGGGCGGGCCGGCTGTTCCACGACATGGGCAAGGGCGGCGCCGACGGCATCCGGTGCGATGCCGACGGCAACGTCTGGGCGAGCGCCGGCTGGGCCGGCCAGGGCTACGACGGCGTCCGCGTGATCGCGCCCGACGGCACGCACATCGGCCAGATCGATCTGCCGGAAGTGTGCAGCAACCTGTGCTTCGGCGGCATCAAGGGCAACCGGCTGTTCATGACCGCGAGCCAGTCGCTCTATTCGCTGTACGTGGAAGCGGTCAGCGCCGTGCGATAGATCGGTTGGGCCTTGGGCCTTGGGCCTTGGGGAAGGCAGGGCGGTCGGCGGCGGGGCGCACCGAAGCGCATGGCGAAGAGTGGGTTCCCGGCCCGGTCGACGCATCATGGCACCAGTTCGATCGGCACCGTGGCGACCGTGGACTCCCACTCCATCCGCAGGAGCAGCATCTTCGGACTCACGGTCAGGAACGTGATGGTGAACTGCTCCACCGGTTGTTCCTGCCGCACCGTATCGTCGCGCTGCACCGTGCCCATCCCCGCCCGCGCGACGTCGAACCTGGGGTCGTAGTTGTACGCCCCGTACAACTTCACCTTGTCGTTCGGGTCGTATCTGGCCTGCCGCTCCTGGTTGGTGAGAATCAGCGTCCAGTTGCCCGGCTGGAGATCGACGAAGACGTTGTACACACCGGGCGCAACCGTCTTGCCGCCAATCCCCAGCGGCACCTGCGTGGTCAGCGTCGTCGTCGCGTTGGCTCCGGCTCGCCACACCGGTGCGCCGTCGCTTACCACTTTGCCGTAGTCGGCGCCGCTCCCGAAGATGTGCCGTCGTCCCCGCAACAGCGGCCGGCTGTAGTCGACGACGATCCACTTGCCACCTGTGTAGCGTGGCCCGCCGTCAACGGTCTGCCATGTGCCGCCAACCTGCACGGCCGACTGACCGCTGGGCGACGGCGACAGCTTCACCTCGGGCACGCCGGCCGGCGCCGCCGCGGCTGGCGTCTGAGCCGCCGCCGGCATGGCCAGCCCGATACATACGGTCGACGCGGCGAACACCATCAGCATGCGCATGGACATCTCCTGTGATTCGTGAAGCTCGTTCGTCGACGGACGCCTCGGGCGAGGCGACGTTGCGTACGACGCGACAGAGTCCCACCAACGATGGCGGTGATGCACGCGGGCATTTCACCACAGGTGTGACGTCGGTGATCGACGTCGAGTGCCGCCGCGCTCGCGGAGGTGCATCCCACCGCCTGCCAGCTTTGACCTGATACGATGCCGCGCCGATGAGCGGACGACTTCAGGTGCTGCTGGCTGCGGTGTTGTTCTCGACGGCCGGCATGGTGGTCAAGGCCACCGCGCTGTCGTCGTGGCAGGTCGCCGGCTTCCGGTCGGCGGTCGCCGCCGTGTTCCTGCTGCTCATCGCGCCGGTGCCGCTGCGACCCAACCGGCGCACCGTGGCCGTCGGCCTGATCATCGCCGTCACCTTCGTCTCGTTCATCGTCGCCAACAAGCTGACCACGGCGGCGCACGCGGTCTTCCTGCAGTCGGCTGCGCCGATCTACCTCGTACTGCTCGGGCCCTGGCTGCTCGGCGAACGCATGCATGCGCGCGACCTGCCGTTCCTGGCCGTGGTCGGCCTCGGGCTCGTGCTGCTGTTTGTCGGCAGCGTCTCGCCGAGCGCGACGGCGCCCAATCCGGTCGTCGGCAATCTCGTGGGCGCGGCGAGCGGCGTGACCTGGGCGCTGGTCCTGGCCGGCGTCCGCTACATCACGCGCGACGAGGGCACCGCCGGCGCGATGGCCGCGACCTTCTACGGCAACGTCTTCGCCTTCCTGCTGTGCGCGCCGCTGGCCCTGCCGGTACACGGCGCTGGTCCCCTCGACTGGGCCGTCATCGCCTATCTCGGATGCTTCCAGCTGGCGCTGGCGTACGTGCTGCTGACACGCGGCATCGGCAAGCTGACGGCGATCGAGGTGTCGCTGCTGCTGTTGCTCGAACCGGCATTGAACCCGGTGTGGACGTTCCTGGTCCATGGCGAGACGCCAGGTCTCCTCGGCATCATCGGCGGCGGCCTCGTGCTGATCGCGACGACCGTCCGCGCCCTGCAACCGTCGCGCGCCGCCATCCCTGCAACCTGAGACGTCGAGGCATCCTCGATTCGTAGCCGCCGGACGCCAACGACATGGCGGCTTCGACCGGTGATCATCGTCGCCGACCTCGTCGGCCGGCGCCGCGTTGATGGGCGGCTCGGGGAGCGGCCCTACCGGAGCCGATGCAACTGGCGGCGCTGCAGGCCGCGCTCGATCGCGTCCCGGCGGCTGGGCTACCATCCTCAGACATGGTCGCGGCAGGTCGGGTCGGTTGACGCAACGACCCGGCGCCCGGCCGTTCCCAGGCACTCTTGCTCATCCGGCGACTCGACTCACCGGCCACGCGCTATGGATTGGCTGCCAGCATCCTGGCTGGCGCCGCGCTCGTGCGCGCCGGCTTGCTTGCCGCCGGCGCCGACCCGCCCACGACCACCGTCGCCATCCTGCTCCTCGCCGTGATGGTGGCCGCCGTCACCGGCGGCGTCGGCCCCGGAGCCGCGGCGCTGGCAGTGTCGGTTGCGGGGGCCGCCTGGTTCGGCCAGGCCGGCATGGTCACCTCGTCGCCGGCCGGCATCCTCACGACCGTCGCGTGCGTGCTGATTGGCGCGCCTGTGGTCTGGTTCGCCCAGGTGACGCGCGGCGCGCGCCTGCAGGCCGAGGAGGCCGAGCACCGGCTCCAGACGGTGCTCGATTCGATCACCGATGGATTCGTCGCCGTCGACTTCTCGTGGCGCTACACGTACGTGAACGCCGCCGCGCAGACGTATTTCGGCAAGGCCGAATCCGATCTCATCGGCCGCGTGTGCTGGGAGGTCTTCCCGCAGTCGATCAGTACGCCGTTCGAGAGCTGCCTCCGCCAGGTCATGGAACACCGGGAGCCGCTGATCGTCGATCTGCCGGCGATGCTGCGCGCCAAGCGGCTGATGCAGAGCAAGATCTCGCCGACCGCCGACGGCATCTCGATCACGTTCCGCGACATCACCGAGGAGCGCCAGCTGCGCGAAGCCAGCCTCCGCCACCGCGAGCGCTTCCACCGGGCGCTGTCGGCAGCCCGGATGGCAGCGTGGGAGTTCGACGCGCAGACCAACCGCGTCACCTACAGCGCCTCGGCCCCGGACGTGCTCGGGGTGCCCACCCACGAGTTGCCCGTCGACCGCGCCGGTGCCCAGGCCCTGATCGCTCCAGAGGACGTGGCCCGGCACGTCGCGACCATCCGTGCCGCGACGCGCTCGGCCGACGGCGAGTACTCCTCGGAGTTCCGTCTCGCCGACCGGTTCCTGGCCGGGCGCGCCGGTCCCATCTGGATCGAGGATCGCGGCCGCATCCTGTTCGATGCCGCCGGCAAGCTGCTGGCGGTCCAGGGCGTGATGCAGGACGTGACGGCCCGCCACTTCACCGAGGCCCGCGTCCAGGCCCTGAACCAGGACCTTCGCGAACGGATCGCGGAGCGCCAGGGCCTGCTCGAAGCCGCCGAGGCGTCGCGGGAGTCCGCCGAGCGTTCGAGCCGGGCCAAGGACGAGTTCCTCGCGGTGCTCTCCCACGAACTCCGGTCTCCCATGCAATCGGTGCTCGGCTGGGTGCAGGTCCTGCGCAGCGCCACGCTCGATGCCGAGACCGCCGGCCGCGCGCTCGACACGATCGAGCGGAACCTGCGGCAGCAGACGCAGTTGATCAACGACATGCTCGACGTCTCTCGCATCGTGACCGGCAAGTTGGCGTTCCACCTCACCACGCTGCCGCTCGTGAGCGTGGTCCGCGAGGCGATCGACGAACTGCGGCCGCTCTCCGACGCCAAGGGACTGCGGGTCGAGGTGTCGCTGACCGGAGAGCTCCTGGTCGTCGCCGACCGCGAACGCGTCCGTCAGGTCGTCTCGAACCTGTTCACCAATGCCGTGAAGTTCACACCGGCCGGCACCATCGACGTGCGGTGCGGCGAGGTCGACGGCATGGCGCAACTGGACGTGCGCGACTCGGGCGACGGCATCAGCGCCGACCTGCTGCCGACGATCTTCGAGCGCTTCCGCCAGGCCGACACGAGTTCCACCCGTCGTCACGAGGGGCTCGGGCTCGGCCTCTCGATCACGAAGTACATCGTCGATCACCTGGGCGGATCCATCGACGCGGCCAGTGACGGCCCCGAACGCGGCGCCTGCTTCACAGTGCGACTGCCGCTGGCGCCGGCGACGGCCACGCTGTCGGCGCGGGACAGCGGGGTGGCACCGCGCACCGGCGCACGGCGTCTCGAGCGCCTCGACGTGCTGGTCGTCGACGACCATCTCGATACGGTGGAACTGATCGCGTTCGTGCTGCGACGCCACGGGGCCGCGGTCCGCACGGCGACCGCCGCGCAGGAAGCCATCGACGCGTGGCGGACGCACCCGGCCCAGGTCCTCGTGACCGACCTGAGCATGCCGGGGATGGACGGGTATGCGTTGATCGGCGAAGTGCGCGCGCTCGATCGATCGGTGGCGGCGGACAGGACAGCCACGCCGGCGGCGGCGATCGCGCTCAGCGGGCTGGCGCGGGCCGACGACCGTCAGCGCGCCCTCGCGGCTGGTTTCGCCGCCCACCTCGCCAAGCCCGTCGAGCCCGACCTGCTGGTCGAGACGATCGAAGCCGTCGCGATGCGGGCGACGCCCTCCTGAGCTAACGCTTCGGGATCGTCCAGAGGTAGACGGTCTTGCCGTCCACCGCGATGGTTTCCTCCGGCTGCCAGTCGCCCATGTCGAAGTCGTGCGAGACGATGCGGGTGCCGGGGCGCAGCTGCTCCATCAGCCGTGGCTTCAGCTTCACGTTGAGGCTGGGGAGCAGGTAGAGCGTGACGACCGTCGCCTCGCGGATGTCGGCCTGGAACAGGTCTTCCTGCCTGAACTCCACCTTGCCCACGACGCCAGCCTGGGCCGCGTTGTCGTTGGCTTCCCTGATGCGCTGCGGGTCGATGTCGATGCCCACGCCGCGCGCGCCGAGCTTCGCGGCAGCGATGACGATGCGGCCGTCGCCGCAGCCGAGGTCGTAGACGACGTCGGTGGGGCCGACCTTGGCCGCCTTCAACATCGCCTCCACCACCGCTTCGCGGGTCGGCACGAAGATCACGTCGGGGCGCCGTTCGGTTTGCACCGGCGATGCCGGCAGCTGCATCTCCTCGCTGCCGGTGGCAGCGGTCGAGCAGGCCAGGCCGGCGACGATGGCCCAACTCAGGAGGAAAGTCGTGGTCCCACGGGTCATGCACGCGTCCTTTCGCAAGCGAACACTCACGTGTCGGGAAATCGGGGGTCCATGCTAGCACTCCGGCCAAGCGGCACGAACGCACCGACGAGCCGGCATCAGGCAAGCCGCTCCGGATCGCCGGCGGTCCGGCTCGCCGGCCCATCCGGCCGATTCGCGACCCCATCCTTCCCGGAAATGACCGCTTGCGTCAGAATCGCCGCCGGCGCGTCCATGCGGGACCGCGGCACACGGGAGGGGACAGATGGTCAGACGAGCGATGGCAGCAGCGGTGATGGTGGCGTGTACGGCGGGCGCGGCAGCCGCCCAGGACGCGATGATCAAGACGATCAAGTCTCAGCACGACATGTTCAAGGGCAACCTCGTCAAGTCGGCGGCCAAGGTGTCGGAGGCCGACTACGCCTTCAAGCCGACGCCGGAAGTGCGCAGCTTCGGTGAACTGGTTGGGCATGTCGCCAACGCCAACTACATGATCTGCTCGATGGCGATCGGCGAGAAGAGCCCGGCCACCGCCAACATCGAGAAGACGGTGACCGGCAAGGCGGCGCTCGAGAAGGCGCTGGCCGAGTCCATCGCGTACTGCGACGGCGCGCTCGGCAAGCTGACCGCGGCGAGCGCCAACGAAGAGGTGAAGTTCTTCACGGGCCAGACGCCGCGGCTCGGCGTGTTCGCGTTCAACAACGCGCACAACATGGAGCACTACGGCAACATGGTCACGTACATGCGGCTGAAGAACATCGTGCCGCCGTCGAGCGAGGGGCGGTAAGGATCACGGGGGCCACGTGTCCCCCCACTCGACCTTGCGCGCGGCCCGGAACGCCGGGTCGCGCCGGGTCACCACGATCCGTTCGGCCCGGTCGGGGGCGCAGAGCACGAGCCCGATGCGGCCCTTCTCGATCCGCGGATGGCGCAGCACCCGGGCGCCTGGCTCCCGCCCGTCCGGCAGTTTCGACGCGACCAGGCACGCGTACTTCTCGTCCTCGTAACCGAGCGTGCCTCCCTTCAACTGACGATGACGCCGCGTCCGCGGCACGCGCACCGCGAAGTGACACCACTCGCCCGGGGTCGCGTGCATCGGACAGGTCGCCATGTGCGGGCACGGCGCCAGCAGCGACGCCCCTGCCGCGATGAGATGGACGCGTGCGTCGTGGATGCGGGCGAATCCATCGGGCGTTCCTGGTTCGACGAGCACCAGCACGTGTGCAGCCGCCGCCCACGCCGAGGCGACGAGCGAGCGGCGCGCGGCCGGGGCGAGTTCGGCGAGCGCGTAGGCCGAAACGACGAGGTCGGCCGGATCCCACGGGCCACCGCCGCCAAGGTCGCCCTGGCGCTGCGCGGCGCTGCGCAGCACCGTGTCGCCGGCCCGATCGGCGAGCCGCCTGGCGAGCGCCAGCATGTCCGGACTGCGGTCGATCTGCGTCACGCTCGTGACGGCGCAGGCGTCGCGCGCCGCCCAACTCGCCGTCCCAGGTCCGGAGCCGAGGTCGAGGACGCTGTGGAGTCGATCGCGCACGGCGCGCGGACACATCGCGAGCGCGGCCCGCACCGCCGCGTAGGTCGCAGGCAACCTGGCGCCCAGGTAGGCCGCGTGCGACACACCGGCCTCGCGGGGCGATCGTCCGCCGCCGGCATAGGCGTGCGACAGCGCCGCCGCCGCCGCGGCCAGCGAGCGGGAGTCGTATCCCTCGAGCTCGACGTCGACCGCGGCTCGGAGCGAATCGGGCAGATCGACGGTCAGGACCGCGCCGCCTCCCGGCGCAGGGCGGCCCCGGCCAGCGCGCCGGTCGTCCGGCCGTTGTCGATGGCGAGCGTCCCGTTCACGAACACGTAGGCCATCCCTGACGCAAGGCGATGGGGCTCCTGATAGGTCGCCTCGTCACGCAGCGCCGCCGGATCGAACACGACGAGGTCGGCGTGCGCGCCTTCGCCGATCACGCCGCGCTCCTTGATCGACATCACGCCGGCGGAGAGGCCGGTCATGCTGTGGAGCGCCTGCGCCAGCGTCAGCGTCCGGCGGTCGCGGACGAACGCCGTCAGCTTGCGGGTGAAGGCGCCGTGGCCGCGCGGGTGCGGCTTGCCTTCGCCAGGCAGGTAGGTCGCGCCGTCGCTGCAGGTGAGCATCCACGGCTGCCGCATGAGGAACTCGATGTCCTCCATCGACATGTTGAAGGACACGGTCGACGTGTCGTGCAGCGCGACCAGGGCCAGCGCCGTCTCCTCGGCTGTCGCCCCTCGCTCGGCGGCGATCGCGGCGAGCGAGCGTCCCTCGACGCGCCGGTCGGGTGGGTGGAAGGCGATGAGCAGGCTCTCGGCGCCGCCGCGCCGGCGGATGTTCTCGCGGATCTCGGGGAGCAGCGCCGCGGGGGGCCCCGGGGGGGGGGGGCGGGGCGCGCACCCCCCCCGGCCCCCCGCCCGGGGGGCGCGCGGGCCCCCCGCCGCCGCCACCCACCCACCCCCGCCCCC
>CBIHOS010000034.1:0-28086 GCA_966211945.1 uncultured bacterium | reverse complement strand
TTCCGACGTTTCCGACGTTTCCGACGTTCCGACGTTCCGTCGTTCGGCGTTCGGCGTTCAGCGTTCTTGTGCCTAGAACTCGTAGGCGATGCCCACGGCGGGGATGATCGGCAATTGCCGTTCGGACAGGCGGGTGACGATGCCGGTGCGGACGTTGACGTTGGCGGCGACCTGTCGCAGGTTGCGGGCGTTGGTGACGTTGATCACCTCGCCGAACAGCAGCAGCCGCCCGCGCGGCAGCGATACCTGGCGGCGCAGGCGCACGTCGGCCCGTCCGTAGCCGGGAAGGCGCAGGTCGTTGCGGTTGGCCGAGAGAAGGATCAGGTCGCCGACGTCACGAAACCACCCCTCGTACGGCCAGTTGGTGGCAAGGCGCACGGTGCCGCTCGCGTCCCAGCGAGCCCCGAGGTGGGCGGTCACGGCCACCGTGAGCAGATGTCGCTGATCGAAGGCGCCGGCGAAGTCGGCATCGGGCGTGCCAGCGTAGTCGGTGCGCCCATAGCCGTACCCGGCCCAGCCCGACCAGCGGAAGCCGTCGTTGCCTGCCGCCGCATGCCGGCGGACGAGCAGTTCCACGCCGTGCGCCTGACCGCGCAACGCGTTGGTCCAGCGGGCGCGCGGATCGCCGCCAGTGACCCGACCGTCGGCTCGCAGCCGGAACTGCCGGTCCGGCGTGTCGAGGCCCTTCAGCTCGCGCCGGTGGTACGCCGACAACGCCACGGTCCACTGGCCGGGCCGCCAGGCGAGGCCGACGTCGAGCAGTCGCGCCGTTTCGAAATCCAGCGTGGGCGTGCCGGTCGCGCCGAAGCGCTGCACCACGTCGGGCGCCTGCCCGTGCCGCCCCACGGCGGCGCTGAGCAGCATCTGCGGGGACAGCGCCACCTGCGTCTGCAGCCAGCCGCCGGCAAAGCTCGCGCGGCCCTGGAGACGATCGATCCGGGCTCCGCCGGCCACCGTCGCCGCGCGATGGGGAGACCATCGGGCGTGAAGGTGGCCGCCCGCGATCGTCTGCTCGCCGCGATGCGCGACCTCCGAGTCGACCAGGCGCGTGGACGGGTCGTACACCACCGACGTGCCGCGGCTGGCGAACCGCTGTGCCTGCACGGCGGCATCGAGGGAGAAGGCCGGTGCCGGGGCCCACTCGACGATCGACCGCGACAGCCACTCGTGCTCGGTGCCGGTGTCGAGTGGCCGCCCGTCCGGGTTCTCGTTGCGGTACCGGCTGGCGATGGCGGCCGCACGTTGCCGGACGATCCAGCGCGAGCCCACCAGCGCCTGCCAGGCCACCGTGCCCATCGCCGTCCGGTTGCGTCCGATGTCGAGCGCGTTGGCCGGCGTGCGGCGGCCACGCTCGTCGTAGGCCGACGCGCCGGCGAGGACGCCGGCGCTCAGGCGCTGCCGTGACGACAGCCGAACGTCCAGCCTGGCCTGGGCGTCGGTGAACTCGAACGTGCCGCTGACGTCGGGATCGATGCGCCGCACGATCCAGCTCGCATAGCTGCGGCGCGCCCCGGCGATCAGCGTGACGCGATCGGAGCCCAGCGGTCCCTCGAGGTAGCCAGTCGCGGCGATGGCGCTGGCCATCGCCCGGCCGTGCAGCCCATCGCTCCGGCCGGTACGGGTGCGGATGGCGAGCTCGGCACCGACGGTGTTGCCGAACCGCTGCGGTCCGGCGCCGGGGGTGAGCGTCGCGGCGTCGACGAGATCGGCGTTGAGCAGCGCCACCGATCCGGTCTGCTCGATGCCCCGGACCGTGTGTACGAGCAGGCGACTCTTCACCTCGTCGAGCACCAGGCCGACCTGCCGGAACGGGCTGCCGCGCACCGAGAGCTCAGCCCGCAGTTCGTCGCTCGTCGCCACGCCAGGGAGCTGTTGCAGCGCGCGCAACGGGTCGTCGAAGGTCACGCTGCGCAGCAGCGCGAGCTCGTCGCGGGTCACGGCGACTTGCGCCGGGACGCCGGGTTCGGCGGCGCCGGCCGCCGGCCCGACCACCGTCACGCTCTCGCTGAGGCGGCGTTCGGCCATCAGCCGCACCTCGATCGGCGCGCCGGACGGGCCGCTGAGGCGCTGCGACACGTAACCATCGAGCGACACATCGAGGTCGCCGCGGCAATCGTCGACGACCGCCTCGCCGCGCCCGTCGCTGGTCACATCGGCGCCGTCCGCCGCGCACCGGACGAGCGCGCCGGGCAGCGGACGATCGGTCTCCGCGTCGCGGATCCGGAGCCGCACGGACGGCTGTGCCCGGGTCGCCGCCGGCGCGGCGTTCTGCCGATCCGCCGCCGGGACGCTCGCCGCGGTCACCACCACCAGGCCCAGCGTCATCGCCCAAAGAGCCTTCATGCCGCTGACAATTGTCTCGCGCTCACGTGTCATCGCCGAGCCCGTCGCCGCACCTCACAACTTTCGATATACGGCGCGCAAGTCCGCTCGCTCGAACACCTTGCATTGCTGAGCAAACGCGGCAGAATGCCAGAAGGTGGTCTCCGATCACCTGCCCATGACCCACGTGCTGATCGTCGACGACGAGCCGGAGAGCCGGGAACGCCTGCGAGCCTTGCTGCTCGAGCACGGCCACGCCGTGTCGGAGGCCAGCAACGGACTCGACGCGCTCGAAGTGGCGCGCCAGCAGCCGCCCGATCTCGTCATCTCCGACATCCTGATGCCGCAGATGGACGGCTTCGCGCTGTGCCGCGCCTACCGCGCCGACCCGCGGCTGGCGCGCGCGCCGTTCGTCTTCTACACGGACTCGTACGCCACCGCCAAGGACGCCGCCTTCGCCCGCCGCCTCGGCGCCACCCGCTTCCTCGTCAAGTCGATGGCCGCCGAAGAAGTGATTCGCGCCATCACCGACGCGATGAAGGAAGAGCAGGCGGCCAGCCCCGAGTTCGTGCCGCACGAGACCGAGTCCTACCGCCTCTACAACGAGTCGCTCATCCAGCGGCTCGAACACCGGAACCTCGAACTCGCCGACGAGGTGCGCGATCTCCGCCAGGGCGAGACGCACCTGCGAGCCTTGACCGCGGCGCTCGACCAGTTCCCTTCGATCGTCAGCCTCACCGACACGCACGGCCGCATCGAGTACGTGAACCGACGGTTCGAGGAAGCGACGGGCTTCACGCGCGATCAGGTGCGCGGCCAGACGCACTCGGTGCTGCGGGCCAGCCACGGCGACGCCGGCCAGGGCTTCGAGATCCGCGCCGCGGTGCTCGGCGGTCATGAATGGCGCGGCGAGGTCGAGCACCGGCGCCGCGACGGCAGCTCCTACTGGGAGCGCGCCGTGATCGCGCCGGTGTACGACGATGCCGGCGCCGTCGCGCACTTCCTGCGCGTGGCCGAGGACATCACCGATCAGAAGCGGGCCCTCGAGGCGCGGACGCTGGACGACGAGGCACAGCATCGCAGCGACAGCGAGTCGGTCGGCCGGCTGGCTGGCGGCGTCGCCCACGACTTCAACAACCTCCTCACCATCGTCGTCGGCCACTCGCATCTCGTGCTGCAACAGCTGGCGCCCACCGATCCGCTGCGCGACGACCTGACGGCGGTGCTCGAAGCGGCGCAGCGCGGCGCGACGATCACGCGGCAGCTGCTCACCTATGCGCGCCGCGACGTCGTCCATCCGCTCGTCGTCGATCCGGCCCAGGCGATTGCTTCGCTCTCGCGCCGCCTGCAGCGCCTGGCGGGCGACGAGATCCGCCTCGGCTTCTCGCTCGGCCCCGGCATCTGGCCGGTGCTGGTCGACCCGGCCCAGTTCGACCAGCTGGTGGTGCACCTGGTGGCCAACGGACGCGACGCGATTCGCGGCAGCGGCGCGATCGACGTCTCGCTCGCCAACCTCTCGCTCGCGCCGGCCGCGGCGGCGACGCGCGGTCTGCCGAGCGGGGAGTACGTCGCGCTGCGCATCAGCGACACCGGCGGCGGCATCGCGCCGGCCGCACTGCCACGCATCTTCGAGCCGTTCTTCACGACCAAGCAGCCGGGCGCCGGCACCGGCCTCGGCCTCAGCAGCGTCGTCGGCGCCGTCGAGCAGGCGGGTGGGCGGGTCGAAGTGGAACGCACCGGGCCCGATGGCACCACGTTCGTCGTGCTGCTCCCACGCTCGACGTCGCTCGTCGACCTCGTCCAGCGCGCCGCGACCGAGGAATCCCTCGAGGGCACCGAACGCATCCTGCTGGTCGAGGACGAACCGGCGGTGCTCGAACTCGTGCGGCGGACGCTCGAGGGTTACGGGTACACCGTGCTGCACGCGAGCACGCCCGACCGGGCGCTGCGCGCCGTCCACGAGCGCGGCGCCAGCGGCGTCGACCTGCTGCTGACCGACGTGGTCATGCCGGGCATGAGCGGGCGTGATCTCGCCACCCACCTGCGCGGCATGCTGCCGCACCTGCGCGTGCTGTTCATGTCCGGCTACAGCAGCGACGTCGTGGCCGAACAGGGGCTGCTCTCCAGCGACGAGTCGCTGATCACGAAGCCGTTCAGCCCGACGGCGCTGGCGGCGCGCGTCCGTGCGCTGCTGGACGCCAGGCCCACCCGCGGCCACGCGTAAGTACCGCCTATCAGCGCCGGCTATCAGCACCGGCGGCTGGCGCCGGACCCGCGTGCGCTACCATCGCCGCGGAGATCACCGCGCATGCTGACGATGAAGGAAATCACGCGGTTGTTCCGCGTGGACCCGGGTTCGGTCCTCAAGCTCAAGCGACATGACACGGGTTGGGCCGGCGACAAGGATCTTCGCCGGCTGACCACCGACGCGCTGAAGGAGAAGGCGCGCGGCTTCGTCGAACACAATCTCGTGCGCCTGGCCGAGGCGCAGGAACGGCTGGCGGCCAACGACGTGTACTCGGTGCTGGTCGTGCTGCAGGCGATCGACGCGGCCGGCAAGGACGGCATGGTCAAGCACGTCATGTCCGGCCTCAATCCGCAGGGCTGCCAGGTCTTCAGCTTCAAGCGGCCGTCGGAAGAAGAACTCGATCACAACTATCTCTGGCGCTACTCGCGGGCGTTGCCCGAGCGCGGCCGCATCGGCATCTTCAACCGGTCCTACTACGAGGAGACGCTGGTGGTGCGCGTGCACCCGGAGGTCCTCGAACGGCAGCGGCTGCCGCCCGGCCCGCGCAGCAAGAGCTTCTGGGCGGCGCGCTACGAGGACATCAACGCCTTCGAGAAGCACATGGCGCGCAACGGCACGCTCATCCTGAAGTTCTTCCTCAACATCTCGCGGAAGGAACAGAAGAAGCGCTTCATGGCCCGCCTCGACGATCCGGACAAGCACTGGAAGTTCGAGATGGGCGACCTGCACGAGCGGGCGTTCTGGGACGACTACCAGTCGGCGTTCGAGGACACGCTGAGTCATACCAGCACCGACTGGGCGCCGTGGTGGGTGATTCCGTCCGACAACAAGTGGGTGTCACGGGCGCTGGTGTCGGCCATCCTGACCGATGCGATCGACGGCCTGGGGCTGAAGCCGCGGCGCGTCTCCGAGGCGCAACTCCAGGTGCTCGCCGAGGCGCGCGCGCAGTTGCTCAGCGAGCCCTGACCCGTCGCGCTCGGCCGTTTCCCGCCAGACGCCCTGTCGAGCGTGATAGGGTTCCAGCACACCAGAGTGGGAGGTGACCGTTGCCGGAGTTCGTGATCGAGCGCGACATCCCGGGCATCCAGTCGATGACCGAGGAGCAGATTCGAGACGTATCGGTCAAATCACTCGGCGTGCTGGCCAGCCTGGGTCCGCAGATCCAGTGGCTGCACAGTTACGTGACCGACGATCGGCTCTACTGCGTCTATCTGGCGCCCGATGAGGCCCTGGTCCGCGAGCACGCCCGGAAGCTGGGAGTACCGGCCAATCGCGTGTCGGCGGTGCGCCGGCTCATCGATCCGACGAAGTACAACTGACGCTCGGTGCTCAGAGCCAGCGGACCTGATCGCCTGGCGCGCTCTTGCCCTTCTCCCAGGCCGCTGCGCAGGCGTCCGCTCCGATCCGCGCCCGTGCGCGTTCGAGCGTGGCCTCGACGCGCTCGCGGTCGGCGGCGCGGCCGGGCGTGCCGGTGCGCTGGCGGATCGCCGCGGCCGCTCCCAGGGCGGTCACGGCATCTTCGTCCTTGCCATGGCCCATGTGGCAGCGCGCCAGCGCTTCGAGCTGCCGCGCAATGCCTCGCTGATGCCCGAGGTCGATGAACGACGCGAGCGCCAACCGGATGGCGGTGCTCGCGTCGGTGCATTCGCCCGACAGCAGGTCGAGTTCCGCCAGATCCTCGAGCACCCGCGCGATACCCCAGCGGTCGCCGATCGACCGGTAGCGGGCCAGGCTCTCCTCGTGCATCTGCCGGGCGGCAACGCGATGGCCGCGAACGGCCTGGAGGTCGGCGAAGCTGTTCAACGCGAAGGCGGCCGCGTGCGCATCGCCGCGTGACTCGGCGGCCTCGACCGTCTGGCGGAACAATCGCTCGGCCAGCTCGAAGTCCTGGCCGGCCTTTGCCGCGTTGGCCAGGTTCGTCCGTGCGAGGTCGACAGATCGCGCGTCGCCCAGCTCCTCCCAGACCGCCACGGCCTCCGAGAAGCGGGCCACGGCCTCGGCATGACGGCCGCGCCGCTGCGCGTTGGTGCCGAGGGCGGCCAGGCTCGCGACGAGGCCCTGACGATCTCCGAGGCGCCGGTAGATGTCCGCGGCTTCGCGGCTCAGGGCGCCCGCTGCGTCGACGTTGCCCTGGATGTCGGCCAGCAGGCCCGCCCCGTGCAGGGTCCGCGCCCGCATCGATGTGTGCCCGCGCTCGTCTGGAATGGCCAGCACGCGCTGGAAGGCCTCGAGGCCTTCGGTGAGCAGGTCGCGTTGCTCCCAGAACCGGAACAGTCCCGTCGCCAGCCGCGTCGCCCATTCCGCGTCGCCGGTCTTCACCAGCGTATCGATGGCCTTGCCGAAGTTGCCGTGGTCGACGTCGCAGCGCCGCAGCCACGCCTCGCGCTCGGCCGGGCTCATCTGAGGTGACTCTTCCTCGGCGAGCACGAGCATGTACGCGGCGTGCGCGCGCTCGATGAGTGGCGCCTCGCCCTGCGCAGCCATCTGCTCGCGGCCGAACTCGCGGAAGGTCTCCAGCATCTCGAACCGGGGTTCGTCGCCATCGCCCGTGCGCTGGCCGAGCAGGCTGCTGTCCACCAGCGCGCCAACGCCGTCGAGCACGTCGGCGAGGTCCTCGGGCGCGTTGCAGACCGCTTCGGCCGCTTCGAGCGTGCAGCCACCCGCGAAGACGGAGAGCCGGCGGAACAGCGTCTGCTCTGGAGGCGACAGCAGGTCGTAACTCCACTTGATCGCTTCGCGGAGCGTCTGCTGGCGCGCCGGCAGGTCGCGGGCGCCGCCGGTCAGCAGGTCCAGCGGCCGCGCGATGCGCGACAGCAGGTCCTGAGGCGAAAGGATCTTCACCCGGGCGGCGGCGAGTTCGATCGCGAGGGGCAGGCCATCGACCTTGCGGCAGATCTCCACGATCGCTTCGGCGTTGCGCGCCGTGATGGCAAAGTCCGGCCGGACGGCCATGGCGCGCTGCACGAAGAGCGCGACCGAGGGGTAGTCGACGAGCGTCGAAGGCGAGAACAGCGCCCCGGGCGCTGGCAACGGGAGCGTCGGTACCGGGTACTCGTGTTCGCCCGAGACGTGCAGCGCGACGCGGCTGGTCGCAAAGATCTGCAGGGCGGGGCAGGCGTCGAGGAGCGCCCGCACGACGGGCGCGGCTTCGGTGATCTGCTCGAAGTTGTCGAAGATCAGCAAGGTGCGCCCGAGCCCGCGCAGGTGCTGCGCGATCGAGTCCATCAGGGGCACGTCGCCGCTCTCGCGCACGCCCAGCGTCCGCGCCACGGTGGCCGCCAGCAGCCGCGGATCGCCGACCGGTGCGAGGTTGGTGAACGTCACGCCGCCGTCGAAGACCGAGATCAGCCGCTCGGCCACCTGAATGGCGAGCCGAGTCTTGCCCGTGCCGCCCGGGCCGGTCAGCGTGAGCAGGCGGACGCCCTCGTCCCGCAGCATCCGCGTCAGCGTCGCGAGCTCCGCGCTTCGTCCGACCAGCGTGGTCAGCGCCGACGGCAGACCGGCTGGCTCGCGGACCCGCGGCGCGGCCGGGCCCCGGCCTGCTGCAGCCGTCGCTGGCGTGCCGAGCGCGCTGGCGAAGGCCGCCAGCTGCGCGGCGACCTCGCCGGCCGTCGGGCGGGCGGCAGGTGACTTGTCGAGCATCGCGAGCAGCAGCTGCTCGAGACCCTTCGGGACGCCGGCAGCCAACTGGCTCGGGGCGGGCGGCGTCACCGACTGAATCGCGTGCAGCACGGCAAGCACCGATGTCCCGTCGAAGGGGTGGTGCGCCGTGACCAGCTCGTAGAGCACCACGCCAAGCGAGAAGACGTCGCTCGCGCCCGACGCGGCATCGCCGCGGGCCTGTTCGGGTGACATGTACCGGGGCGTCCCGAGGACCACGCCGGCGTTGGTCCGGCTCGTGTCCGGGCCGGTCGACGACGCGGTCGCCAGGCGTGCCAGTCCGAAATCGAGCACCTTGACATAGCCATCGTCGCGGACGACGACGTTGTCCGGCTTGATGTCGCGGTGCACGATGCCGGCGGCATGGGCCACGGCGAGCGCCGTGGCGAGTTGCTCGCCGAGGCGCGCCAGCGTGCCGATCGCCAGCGGGCGTCCGATCAGCAGGCCCAGCGAGTCGCCCTCCACGTACTCCATGGCGATGAAGCGCCGCGTCCGGAACTCGCCGATGTCGTAGATCGTGACGATGTTCGGATGATTGAGCGACGAGGCCGCGCGCGCTTCCTGCTCGAAGCGCCGGACGGCATCGCTGTTCGCGGTGTGCTCGGCCTGCAGAACCTTCACCGCCACGGGGCGCCCCAGGCGCGGATCCCGCGCGAGATACACCTCGCCCATGCCGCCGCGCCCGAGCAGGGACTCGATCTCGTAAGTGCCGACCGTTCCGCTCAGCAGGTGATCGTCGTCGGCGGCCGGCAGACCGAGCCAGGTGGCCGCGACGTTCATCGTCGCGCCCGCCACGAAGTTGCCGGCCCGCTCGTGCGATGCGAGCAGCGACTCGACTTCGCGGCGCAGCGCGCGGTCGGCGCCGCAGCAACGTGCCAGGAACTCGGTACGGCGCTCCGGCGGCTGGGCGAGCGTCTCGTGGAACACCTGCCCGACGAGGGCATATCGATCCGGCGTCATGTGTCGGTCCCCAGTTCCCGATAGAGCCATGCCTGCGCAAGCGTCCAGTCCCGTCGCACCGTGCCGACCGACACCCTGAGCACGTGGGCCGTCTCTTCCAGGGTGAGGCCGCCGAAGAACCGCAGTTCGATCACGCGGCTCTGACGGGCGTGCAGCGCCGCCAGCCGGATCAATGCATCGTCGAGCGCGACAAGGTCGACCGAGGGGCCCGCCGGGGCCGGCACGTGGTGCGCCTCGGACAGCGTGACGTGCACCTGGCCGCGTCCGCGCTTGGCACGGTCGCGGGCCCGAGCGAGGTCGACGAGCACCCTCCGCATGATTTGCGACGCGACGGCGAAGAAGTGCGCACGGTTCTGCCACTGCACGCGATCGACGTCCACCAGGCGGAGGTACGCCTCGTTGACGAGCGCGGTGGCCTGCAGCAGGTGGCCCTGGCGCTCGCCTGCCATGCAACGAACGGCCACCCGCCGCAGCTCGTCGTGGACGAGCGGCATCAGGCTGTCGAGGGCAGCGGGGTCGCCCCCACTCCAGGACACGAGCAACTGCGTGACGTTGGCAGCAGCAGTCATCGATGCGTGGCTACGAGGCGACAAGGCTATCGTGCAGCCGTGCCGTTGGCCAGTGCCCGCGACCGGGCAGGGCCCGTCAGTCGCCACGAGCCTCCAGGTCCGGCGGCGAGGTCCGTTGACACTCTCGAGCCGCCACGGCGCTTCTAAGGGCAGGGGCATCGTCGCGGTTCTCGCCCCCGGTTGCCGGCGAAAGGGCGGCATATACTCGGCGCCACATGCCCTCCTCTGATGCGGTGGGGCGCCAGGAGGCTCACGTGAACGAGTCCATCGATCTTCGACTGGCGATTGCCAGCGACCTGCAGGCCCGGGTGCAGGGGCCAGTGCTGCGGCCCGGCGACGCGGAATACGACGAGGCGCGATCGGTCTGGAACGCGATGATCGACCGGCGGCCCGCGATGATCGTCCGTTGCCGCACCGTCGCCGACGTCGTGGCGAGCGTGGGCGTCGCCCGCGAGCGCGGCCTGGCGCTCTCGATCAAGGGCGGCGGTCACAACATCGCCGGGCTTGCCGTCAACGAGGGCGGCCTGCTGCTCGACATGTCGCTCATGCGGGCCGTGTCGGTGGATCCCGGCAGCCGCCGCGCTCGCGCCGAGGCGGGATGCCTGCTGTCGGACGTCGATGCCGCCACGCAGGCGCACGGCCTCGCCACCGTACTGGGGTTCGTCTCGGCGACCGGAATCGCCGGGCTGACGCTGGGCGGCGGGTTCGGTTACCTCACGCGGCGGTTCGGCTGGACCACCGACAACGTCACGGCGATCGAGCTGGTCACCGCGTCGGGCGACGTGGTGCGCGCCTCCGACACCGAGAACCCCGATCTGTTCTGGGGGCTGCGCGGCGGGGGCGGCAACTTCGGCGTCGCGACGCACTTCGAGTACGCGCTCCATCCCGTCGGGCCGGAGATCATCGGCGGGGCCATCGCGTGGCGCGGCGAGGAAGCCGATCGCGTCCTGGCGCTCTACCGTGAGGTTCTCGCCACGGCGCCGCCCGAGTTGACGTGCGTGGCGGCGTTGCGCATCGCGCCGCCCGCGCCGTGGATTGCCACGGCGGTGCACGGCAAGCCCATCGTGGCGCTGTTTGTCTGCTATACGGGGCCCGCCGCCGACGCCGAACGCGTGCTCGCGCCACTCAGGACCTTCGACACGCCGGTCGGCGACACCGTGCAGGCGCGCCCGTACCTGTCGCAGCAGAACATGCTCGATCCCACCCAACCCAAAGGGCGCCGGTACTACTGGAAGTCCGAATACCTGCCCGGTGTGGGCGAGGAGATCTGTGCGCAAGCCATTGCGCACGCGTCGCGCATCATCTCGCCCCACTCCGCCATCGTCCTCTTCCCGCTGGACGGGCCTCTCAATGTGCCGCCGGACGATCATTCAGCGGTGGGCAACCGCGACGCACGTGCCGTGATCAACATCGCGAGTGCCTGGGATCGTGTCGACGACGATGCGGCCAACATCGCGTGGGCGCGCACCGCCTGGCAGGACATGCGGCGGTTCTCGACCGGTGGTGCGTACGTCAACTTCATGACCGAGGACGAGGGTGCCGACCGCACCCGTGCGGCCTACCGTGGCAACCACGCTCGCCTCGCCGGTCTGAAGGCAACCTGGGATCCCGACAACGTGTTCCGCGCCAACAGGAACATCGCTCCGCACACGACATAGCGGCCGGCCGTGCCGTTGGCACGTCGACACCCAAACGGCGCCTACCTGAATGGGGAGGTGCCAATTGGGAAGTCGTTCATGGAATCTGTGCTGCGCCGTCGGTGTGCTCCTGTCGGCCGTGCCAGCGGTCGTCCAGGCCAGTACGCCGCCGGTGGCGCCCAACTGCGCGCCGTCGACGACACAGTCGTTCGCGCTCGACCAGATCGTCGCCGCCAACATCTCCAACCCAGGGACGGTCACGCGGACGTTCACGGTGCAGGGGATGGGGCCCCACGTGTGGGACGTCGACGTCACGGTCGACGTGGCGCACCCGAGGCCGCGCGATCTCGACATCAAGCTCACGTCCCCGTCCGGCACCGTGGTCTGGCTGACCACCGACAACGGTGCGATCTCGAACACCTTCGCGGGCACGGTCTTCGACGACCAGGCGGACGTCCCTGTGACCACCGCCGCCGCCTTCGCGACGATCGTGCGCACCGCAGCACCCGAGCAGCCGCTGTCGCGGCTCCGGGGCGAGAACCCCAACGGCACGTGGACGCTGGCGATCACCGACGACACGGCGGACGCCGAGGTCCTCGGCAGGCTGTACAGCGCGCACCTCGGGGTCACCAGCGTTCCTGAACTGCCATCCGAGGTGTTGAGTTCGCGGCAATGGGCCGCTCCCGATTCGCTGTCGGATCCGGGCTCCCTTGTCAGCATGCAGCACATCGCCGGCGCCGGGGCCTATGTCACGCGAGTCCAGCTGGTGACCGACATCTTTCACACGAGGGCCGCCGATCTCGACGTTTCGCTCATCTCGCCCTCCGGACGATCGATCGACCTGACCACGGACAACGGCGGGGATGCCGACAACGTGTTCCGCTCGTGGTTCCAGGACAAGGCGGCCACGATGGCGACCGACGCGACCTACGTCGACCACACGCCCATGGCCCTGTCGCCCGAGCAACCACTGGCCAGATTCATCGGCGATGCCGCGAATGGCCAGTGGAGACTCCATATCGTCGACGACACGGCAGGCGAGACGGGGCAGCTCGCCGGATGGCTGCTCGAAGTGTTCACCGGCTCGTGCAACCGTGCGCCTGGCGCCCCGCCTGGATTCACGGCACCTGCGACGATCACGAAGAGCAACACGACGGCCATGAGCGTGCCCGACCTCGCCGTGGTGACCAGCACGATCGACGTGGCTGGCGCATCGCCGTACCTCTGGGATCTCGACGTCGTCACCACCATCTCGCACACCAGGCCTCAGGCGCTCGGGGTGACGTTGACGTCGCCGCGGGGCACTACCGTCGTGCTCTCGACCGGCAACGAAGGGTGGGTCGCGACGACACGGTGGAGCGACCAGGGCGATCGGCCCGTCACCGATATTGGTGTCGGCGGCGTTGCCCTGGTGCCGGAGGGCGCACTCGGTGCGTTGGTCGGCGAGGATCCGAACGGCTCCTGGACGCTGACGCTGTACGACACCACGGCGGCAGGGACGCTGCCCGACAGCGGCGGCCTGGTCTCCTGGTCCGTGGTGCTCGACGCGCTGCCCGTGCCGCCCCGCCGGCACACGGTGACGTTCACCAACGACACGCCCGCGGCAATCCCGGATCCCGAACAGGGACGCCTGGCCGCCCAGGCCGGCGCCGTGTCGATGCTGCAGGTCGATACGCCCGGCACGTTCCTGGCCGCGGTCCGCCTGCTGACGACGATTCCCCACATGGCGGCCGACGACCTGGAGATCTTCCTCACGTCGCCCCGCGGCACAACGGCGACCATCGTCACCGGGAGCGACGGCATCGGCGCCAATGCGTTCAACGGCACGACGTGGACGGATGACAGGATCACTGGCCCGATCAGCGACATGTCCGCGGCCGGCGTCGTGCAGTACGCCGTACCCGAAGAGGCGATGGCGGCCTTCATGGGCGAGGATCCGAACGGCACCTGGCAGCTCACGGTCGTCGATCGCCACAGTGGCCTGACGGGTACTGTCGAGCAGTGGTCGCTCGTGCTCGACACCGGTGAACTGGCCGCGACGACCGACGACGTGGACGGCGACACGTTGCCGGACGGCTGGGAGCAGCAATTCGGCTTGAACCCCGGTTCGGCTGCAGGCCACGACGGCCCGTACGCCGATCTCGATGGCGACGGCAGGACCAACGCGCAGGAACTGGCAGCCGGAACCCACCCGCGGGGGCTCCACACGCGCTACTTCGCCGAGGGCGCCACGAGCACGTTCTTCGACACACGATTCGCGCTGCTGAGCATCGGCAGCGGTACCGCGCACACGCTGCTGCGCTTCCTGCCGGGCGCCGGCGCCGGTGTCAATCACGTTGTCGGGATGGCACCCGGTGCGCGCGCGACGGTCGTGCCCAAGGCGATCGCCGGCATGGAGCGCGCGGAGTTCTCGACGGTGATCGAGTCCGACCAGCCCTTCGTCGCCGATCGCACGATGGGCTGGGGCGGCGGCTACGGCAGCCATGCGGAGACGAGCGTCGTCGCACCGTCGACGCAGTGGTATCTCGCCGAAGGCGCGACGCACTCCGGCTTCCAGCTGTTCTACCTGCTGCAGAACGCCAACGACGCCGACGCGAGCGTGACGATCGAGTACCTGCGGCCGGCCGGCGCACCCGTGACGCGCACCTATCCGGTTGCCAGGCACTCGCGCACGAACGTCTGGGTGAACGTCGATGCCGACCTCGCCAGCACCGACGTCTCGGCCACCTTCACGAGCACGCTGCCGATCATCGTCGAGCGCGCGATGTATCTCGACCGACCGGGCCAGGCGTTTGCGGCCGGGCACGAGAGCGCGGCCGTCACGGCGCCGGCGACGTCGTGGTTCCTGGCCGAAGGCGCCACCGGGCCGTACTTCGACCTGTTCGTGCTGATCGCCAATCCGTCGACGAGCGACGCGCACATCACGGCCCGCTTTCTCACGCCGGGCGGCCAGGTCATCGAGCAGTCACGCGTCGTGCCCGCGAAGTCGCGGTCGAACATCTGGGTCGATGTGGAAGTCCCGGGCCTCGAGAACACCGCCGTGTCGACGACGGTCACCTCCGACGTGCCGGTGCTGGTGGAGCGAGCCATGTGGTGGCCGGGCCCGAGTTGGCAGGAAGCGCACAACACGTTCGGCGCCACGACGACGGGCACGAAATGGGCGCTCGCGGAGGGCGAAGTCGGGGGCACCGACGGCTCCGAGACCTATGTGCTCATCGCGAACACGTCGGCGCATGCCGGCCGGGTGAAGGTGACTGTGCACAAGGAGGACGGGTCGGTCGTCGAGCGCATCTTCGACGAGACGCGCATCCTGCCCAACAGTCGGTTCAACGTGCCGATCGGCTCGCCAGGCACCGCCGACGGGTTCGGTGCGGCCGTGCACGGGCAGCGCTTCGGCGTGATCGTGGAGAGCCTGCCGCGCGCAGGCGGCGGCGTGCCCGCGCAGATCGTCGTCGAGCGCGCGATGTACAGCAACGCCGGCGGCGTGACGTGGGCCGCGGGCACCAATGCGCTGGCGACGAAGATCCAGTAGCAGGGAGGATTGGCACTTCTGCCGCCAGACGACGCCTTCCCGGTCATCAGGGAGGTTCTTCATGACGAGTGTTCGCTCAGGCTCGGGACTCTGCATCTTGCGGACGGCCGCCACGGCCGCCGTGCTCCTGGCAACCGGCCCCGTTGCCGCGCATGGGCAGGCGCCCCGCGTATTCGTGCTCGATCAGGCGGCACAGACGGTGACGGCCTACGACGTCGCCACCGGCAGGAGTGAGCGGACGGCGGCCGTCTCCGGCAGAAGGCTGCTCCGCGCAGCCGACGGACGTCGCCTGCTCGTCCTCGATCGGGGGAAGGGCGAGGACAAGGGCAACAACGGCTTCCGCGCGACGACGAAGGCCTCGGTCACCGTCCTCGACGGCCAGTCGCTCGCCACGCAGTCCCAGATCGAACTCGGTACCGGGCTCGACGATGTCGTGATGCTTTCGGCGAAGGGCGACCTGCTGTCGGTCGTCTGTCCCGGCTTCCGGGGCAAGACACCTGCCGAGAGCCAGCCGCGAGAACTGATCACGGTGGACGTGGCAGCGGGCAGGATCCTGAGTCGGGTCGAGCTGACGCGCGCCTCCAACGAGATCCTCGCGACGCCGGATGGCCAGACGATTGTGGTGCTGTCGTCGCGCGAGGCGCCGAAGAAGGCAGCAGCGCTGTCGCCGGCCGAACTTCGGTTCATCGACGCCCGTTCGGGCAAGACCGTCACGACGCTGGCGATCGAGGGTGACCCCCACGGGCCCGTGCTTTCGCCCGACGGCGCCCATGTCTACCTGCTCGATCGGGGCAAGCCACACGACAATCCGGACAAGAACCGGAACGGCCGGCTGCATATCGTCTCGTTGGCGGCCCACGAAATCACGTCGGCCGATGCCGGGTCCAATCCGCGCGGGCTGGTGCTGGATGAAGCTCGCGGCCAGTTGCTGATGCTCAGCAACGGAACGCCGCGGAAGGGCGCAGGCGCACAGGACCTTCCCGGCGAGCTCCGCGTGCTGCGGGCGGGCAAGGCCGGCGCCGCCATCGACGTGGCGGCGTCTCCCGAGCGAATCCTTGCCGGCGCCGACGACACGACGCTCCACGTGCTGGGATACGCTGGCGTGACGACGCTCTCGTCGCCGGCGCTGACTCCGCAGACGTTCAAGACCAGCACGATCATTGGCGACGCGCCAGCGGCCATCAGTGCCGACGGTCGTCGTCTGTGGGTGATCCTCCTGGGCGAGTACCTGCAGACCTACGACCTGGCCAAGGGCGAGCACGTCGCGGAAGCGCGCACCGGCCGAATGGGCAAGAAGACGTGGCTCGCCTTCAAGGCGGCGATCAAGACCGCGGCCTCGGAGTCGAGTGGACGGCGAGAGGCGGCTGAGAGCGGTCGCAGTTACTACTCGTACACCGAATACAGCGTCGTCGCACCGCACGGCGACATCGCCGAACGTCCCGACGGCAAGGCGGTCTATGCCCTCAACAGTCAGACCGACGATGTGACAATCGTGGACACGGCCACGGGGCAGGTCATCGAGAAGGTGGCGGCCGGCGGTTTCGGTATACGGTTCATGCCGCCCGCGTCGGTCGCGTTGGTGCCGTCGGCCACGGCGGTGCATGCCATCGATCTCGCGAGTCACCAGAGGGCCGCCGACATCCTCGCCGACACGGACGCCGGGTTCGATCATGTCGAACTGTCTCCTGACGCTCGGCTTGCCGTCGTCCACGGAGCCAAGGGCGTGCTCTTCGTGAACGCCTCGACGGGGAAGGTGGTGGGCACGCTGGTCCGCGCTCGCGACATCGCGGACGTCGCCATCGACTGGGGAACGACTCGCTGAATTTCTTTCCCAGCCAGCGGAAGAGCTCCGTGCATCCGTGACGTCCCGGGGTGGCGACTGGCTGCTCCGGTGCCGATACTTGTGGCGTGCACGAGGGGCCGGCGTCGCCGGGGGGCGGAGTCATCGGACGGCGCGGCGATTGGCAACTGGCCGCGGTCATGGTCGCCGTTGCGCTGACGCTGACCGTGGTGGCCTGGCGCGCGGTGGCCGATCAGGTCCAGCGCACCGCCGCCCACGATTTCCAACAGCGCGTCGATCGGGTGGTGAGCACCCTCCGCGGGCGCCTGGCCTCGGCCAGGCAGGCGGTGTACGGCGCCCGTGCCCTCCTCGATGCCAGCAGTTCGGCGACACCATCCGACTGGGTGTCGTTCGTGGCGTCGATAGCGCCGTTAAAGAACGCAGGCGTCGTCGGCCGCGGCCACGTCGAGCCGCTCGCCCCCGCCCCCGGCGGGGGCCGGGGACCGCGGGTGCGCGCGCAGGGGCTGCGCGACTTCCGCGTCGAACGCACCGGCACCCGTCCGGTGCTCTACGTCGTCACGCGCATCGAGCCGGCCGCCCGCAATGCCGGTGCGCTCGGCCTCGACGTCGGCTCGGGCACCACCCGCCGACGCGCCGCCGATCGGGCCATGGATACAGGTAAGGCGGCGCTGTCGCGTCAAATCCGGATCATCGAGGGGGCGCAGGAAGTGCCGGGCTTCCTGCTGTTCCTGCCGCGCTATGCCAGCGGCGCTCCGATCGAGACGACGGAGCAGCGCCGCGCTGCGCTCGTCGGGTGGGTCTACGCGTCGCTGCGCATCCACGAGCTGACGCTCGGACTGCTCGACGCCGCCGGCCAGGACCTGGCGTTCGTGATCCGCGAGGCGTCGCAGGCGGGCACGGCGCCGCCGCTCTACGACAGTGGCGTCGCCGGGGCCACCGGCGGACTGCGGCGCACGGTCGACCTCGACGTCGACGGCGAGACCTGGCACATCGAGTTCCGGTCGCACCCCGGCTCCGGCGTCGACGCCAGCATCCTCCTGCCCAAGGCCGTGCTCGGCGGCGGGCTGGTCGGCACCGTGCTCGTCGGCCTCCTCGGCGTCACCATGGCCAGCGCCCGGCGCCGCGCCGAAGGGCTCGCCGAGACGATGACCAGGCGCCTGGTGCAGACCAACGCCGACCTGGCCAGCGCCGCGGAGCAGTCGCGGCAGCTCGCCCGGGAAGCAACCGAGGCCAGCCAGGCCAAGAGCCGGTTCCTCGCGATGATCAGCCACGAGATCCGCACGCCGATGAACGGCGTGATCGGCATGACGAGCCTGTTGCTCGATTCGCCGCTGTCGAGCGCGCAGCGCGACTACGCCGACACCATCCGGGCGAGTGGCGACGCCCTGATGGCGATCATCGACGACATCCTGGACTTCACGAAGGTGGAATCGGGACGCTTCCATCTCACGCCGGAGCCCTTCGACCTGCGCGACTGCGTGCGCGGTGCCACCAGCATGCTGGCGGACCGGGCCAGCGAGAAGGGCATCACGCTGCGCGTCGAGGTGGCCGGCGACGTGCCCGTGCGGCTGGTCGGCGACGCCAACCGCCTGCGCCAGGTGCTCGTCAACCTGGTGGGCAACGCGGTCAAGTTCACCGAGGTCGGCGACGTCGTGCTGAACGTGCGGATGGCGGCCGGCGGCGGCGCCGGCGATGTGCAGTTCCAGGTGCGCGACACCGGCATCGGCATCGACGCCGAGGCCCGCACACGCCTGTTCGAGCCGTTCACCCAGGGCGATGCCTCGATCTCGCGCCGCTTCGGCGGCACCGGACTCGGCCTCGCGATCACCCGGCGGCTGCTCGAACTGATGGGCGGCGGCATCGCCGTCGACAGCGTCCCCGGCGTCGGGTCGACATTCACGGCGACCGTACCCTTGCCGGTGGCCGTCACCGTGCTCGATGAGACGAAGGAGGCGGCGGCCGCGGACGCCGCCGGGGCGGACCGCACGCGCGGCACGGCGCTGCTCGCCGAGGACAATCCCGTCAACCGCAAGGTGGCGCTCCTGATGCTGGATCGCCTCGGCTGGCAGGTGGACTCGGCGACCGATGGCCGCGAAGCCCTCGCACGGCTCGCAGAGGTCGACTACGACGTGCTGCTGCTGGACGTGCAGATGCCCGAGGTGGACGGCCTCGAAGTGGCGCGGCGCGTTGTCGCCCAGCGCACCGACCCGGCCAGCCGGCCCTGGATGATCGCGGTCACCGCCAACGCCATTGGCGGCGATCGCGAGGCGTGTCTCGCCGCCGGCATGGACGACTTCGTGAGCAAGCCGATCAAGCCGGCGGTGCTCGCCGCCGCGCTCGCGCGGGCGCTCGCCCAGCGTCCGCCGCGGACGACCGATTCGGCCCGCCGCGCCGGCTGACGCCCGGCGACGTGCGATAGGGAGGGACCGCTCGCCGAGACGTCCCTACCTGTTGCTATGGCGTCGCTGGCGTCGCGCAGCGCTGCAGCGCCATCCGTCCGCGTGCGAAGAGCACCTCGGGCACCGCCCCCTGCTTCACCTCGATGAACGTCATCCGGCCGTTCGTGTACGTGCGGCGCGTCGCCGCCTCGTCATTCTGTTTCAGGCGCGCGAGGCTGACCGCGGTGCCGTCGGGAAGGGTCACGTAAGCCATGCCCTCCTCGAACGCCAGCCGGTAGGTCTCGTCACCACAGCGATACGTCGTCGGCAGCGGCGAGATGGCGCCAGGGCCGGGGTCGCCAGGACCCTCGGCGCGCTGTGCGGCGGGCGCGAACGTGATGTCGGTGGGCTCGCCTGGATTGTGCACGCGCAGGCGGAACCGATCGACGGTGAGCTCGACGACGTCGGCCTTGTAGTCGCGGCCCTCTTCGGTCATCACCAGTCCGGCCGCCGACCCGCTCCAGCGCCCGACGCCAGGCGGGTTGCCCTTCGACGAGATCACCAGGGCGCCGTCCGACAGGAACACGTACAGCGTGCCCGGGGCGACGCCGCTGGACGCGACGACGACCCAGACCCGGTTCACGAAGCTGCTGGCCTTCGCGGCCGTCATGGCCGGCCGGGGCTTCGTCGGCGCCTGCGCCGCTCCGGTCGCACCTGCCGCGATCGTGGCCGCCACCAGCAGCGGTCCGGCCCATCGTCTCAGTACCTGCGTCATTGCCAGCCTCCTGATCTCCCACGGGTTCGAGGCACCTGTGCGGCGATCGCCCGGCTGAACGATGCTCTCCCCGAGACGCGTGCCGACATCCTCGCGAGGTTCCGACATTTCGTATTGAGCATTGCGCATTGTCGTGCGATCCGCCCATCCCGGCGGCCATCGTCGCGTGGCGCCGGCCCGGTCGATGACCCGGTCCGCCGATGAACGGCCCGAACCATGGCCGCAAGTCATACGCGTCGGTCCGACTCGACACCTTCGCGCCGTTTGTGTACAAGTCACGTCGATGCGCCAACTGGTCCTGTCGCTGCTCGTGCTCGGCCTCGCCGCCGGCTGCCGCCCCTCGTCCACGCCGCCGGCCTCGGCGCCCTCCTCTGCGGCATCGTCCCGCAACGGCGGGCTCGTGCTGCCGGACGGGTTCGAGGCCACCGTCTTCCATCCGGGGGTCGGGCGGGCGCGGCACATGGCCGTGACCCCCGACGGCATCGTCTACATCAAGCTGCGGGGCCCGGCCCGCGGGCAGACGCCGGAGCAGTTCAAGGGCCTGGTGGCGCTGCGCGACACCGGCGGTGACGGTCGGGCCGACCAGACCGAGTACTTCGGCGACTACCAGGACACCGGCGACTACGGCACCGGGCTGCGGATCTTCGAAGACCACCTGTACTTCGCGACGGCGGGCGAGGTGTACCGGCAGAAGCTGCAGGCCGGCACGCTCGTGCCGACGACGCCGGTCGAGATGATCCTGAAGCACAACTACCGGCAACCCGGCCGGTCGTACGAGCACATCGCCAAGCCGATCGCGTTCGACGACGCGGGGCACCTGTACGTGCCGTTCGGCGCGCCCGGCGACGCCTGCCAGGACCGCAACCGCCAGCCAGGGGCGCCCGGCGCCGACCCGTGCGGCCAGCTCGAGATGCATGGCGGCGTGTGGCAGTTCGATGCGCGCAAGGTCGGACAGACGGAGAAGGACGGCAAGCGCTACGCGACCGGCATCCGCAGCCTCGTGGCAATGACCTGGAACCCGTTCGTGAAGGACCTGTACGCGCTGCAGCACGGCCGCGACGATCTCTATCGCTCGTGGCCGCAGTACTTCTCGCGCTGGCAGAGCGCGGTCCTGCCCGCCGAGGAGTTCTTCCGCGTGACCGAGGGCTTCGACGGCGGCTGGCCGTACTACTACTACGACTGGATGCAGGGGAAGAAGCTGCTCAATCCCGAGTACGGCGGCGACGGCAGGAAGGAAGGCAAGGGCGCCTCGCTGGCGCGGCCGCTGGTTGGATTCCCCGGACACTACGCGCCGAACGACCTGCTCTTCTACGACGGCACGCTGTTTCCCGAGCGCTACCGCCAGGGCGCCTTCATCGCCTTCCACGGCTCGACCATCCGCATGCCGTACTCGCAGGCCGGCTACATCGTCGCCTTCGTGCCGCTGAAGGACGGCAAGCCGACCGGAGACTGGGAAGTGTTCGCTGACGGATTCGCCGGCATCGATCCGATTCCGAACACCGGCGACGCGGCGGCCCGGCCGATGGGCCTGGCGCAGGGCGCCGACGGCGCTCTCTACGTCACCGAGAGCGTCAACGGCAAGGTCTGGCGCGTCACCTACACGGGCGACCGGACGACGTTCGGCACCCGGCAGCTGGCCACGATGGCCCGGCGCAAGGCCCAACAGCAGCACATCCGAAATCCGCACGAGACCGACGACGTGATCGGCAAGGAGATCTTCGTGGCCGGCGCGAAGATCTACGACACCTACTGCGCGTCGTGCCACCAGCGCGACGCCAAGGGCGATGGCGCGCGCTTCCCGCCGCTGGCCCGCACCAACTGGGTGTCCGGCAACAAGCAGCGGCTGATCTCGATCGTCGTGCACGGATTGAACGGCGAGATCGAGGTCGAAGGGCGCCGCTACAACGACGTGATGCCGGCCCACCCCTTCCTGACCGACGAGCAGATCGCGCAGCTGCTCACGTACCTGCGCCAGAACTTCGGCAATTTCGGCCAGGGCGTACTGAAGGACGAGGTCACGGCCGTGCGCGCCCGGGCACCGTGGACGCCGCAGTCGCAGCCGCAGCGCCCAGGCACGCCACAGACGCCGTCTCCCGCGCCGCCGCCTCCCGCGTCGCCGGCCCCACCGCCGGCGCCGCCGCGCTGACATGGATCGACGTGTGACGGGGCTGGCGGCCGCGCTCGCGGCCGTCGTGGCGCTGGCGACGCCGTCGGCGCGCGAACCAGGCCGGGCTGGGACAGCCGGCCCTCCCTTCTCGACAGCCGACGCTACCTTGGTGACGTGGGCGGAGATGGCGCCGCTCTTCCGCCCGCCGGCGGAGTTCCAGGGCAAGCTCGGGTCCTACCGGTCGCCGCTGACGTTCGACGATGGTTCGCCGGTGCGGACGGCGGCGGAATGGCCGCGGCGGCGGGCCGAGATCCTCGCGGCCTGGCACCGGCTGATGGGCGCCTGGCCACCGCTGCTCGAGCGCGTGCCCATCGAGGTGATCGCCCAATCGCACCGCGAGACGTTCACGCAGCGGCGCGTGCGTCTCGCCGTGGCGCCCGGGCAGGTCGTCGAAGGCTGGCTGCTGGTGCCCGACGGCGCGCCGCGCCGCGCGCCGGCCGTCCTCGTGCCGTTCTACGAACCCGAGACCAGCGTCGGGCTGGGCGGGCGGCCCTTGCGCGATTTCGCGCGCCAGTTGACGCTGGCCGGCTTCGTCACCCTGTCCATCGGCACGCCGGCCGGTGATGCCTGGCGTCCGGACCGCGGCAGCGTCACGGCGCAGCCGCTCTCGTACTACGCGTACGTCGCGGCCAACGCCTGGACCGCGCTGGCGGCGTTGCCCTACGTCGACCCGGCCCGCATCGGCGTGGTCGGGCACAGCTACGGCGGCAAGTGGTCGATGTTCGCCGGCGCGCTGTGGGACAAGTTCGCTGCGGTCGCCACCAGCGATCCCGGCATCGTCTTCGACGAGACGCGTCCGAACGTCAACTACTGGGAGCCGTGGTACCTCGGTTTCGACGCGGCGCAGTCGAGGCGCCGCGGCCCGCCGGCGGCGGACAATCCACGCACCGGCCCGTACGCGCGGATGATCGCCGAGGGGCGCGATCTGCACGAACTGCACGCGCTGATCGCGCCGCGGCCGTTCTTCGTGAGCGGCGGCGCCGAGGATCCACCGGAGCGTTGGGTGGCGCTCAATCATGCCGTCGCCGTGAACGCGCTGCTCGGCGCAACCGAGCGGGTCGGCATGTCCAATCGCGCCACGCACGATCCGACGGCGTTGTCCAACGCGCAGCTGGTCGCGTTCTTCGAGCACGCCCTTGGCCAGACGCCCGCCGGGCAGGCCGCGACGGGAGATCCCGCGGCAGCGGCTGCCCCGCCGGGGGAGCTGCCCGAGGCGGTGCGCGAGCCGATCGGCCTGCTGACCAAGGCGCTCGGCCCGTTCAGCCATCCAATCTCCAGCCGCCAGCCCGGGGCGCAGCAGTTCTTCGACCAGGGCTACCAGATGATGTTCGCGTTTGCCCGGACCGACGCGATCCGATCGTTTCGCGAAGCGTGGAAGCGCGATCCGGACTGTGCGATCTGCCACTGGGGCGAGGCCTGGGCATGGGGCTCGTACCTGAACGAGAAGATGCCGGCCGAGGACGCGCCGTTTGCCTACGCGGCATCGCGCCGGGCCCTGGCGCTGCGCGACAAGGCCAGTGAGCGCGAGCGGGCCTACATCGACGCGATGGCCGTGCGCTACGTCGAGTCCTTCGACGCCGGCACGCGTCGCGTGCAGGACGAGGCGTACGCCGAGTCCACGCGCCAGCTGGCCCTGCGCTACCCGGACGATCTCGATGCGGGCACGCTGCATGCCGACGCGCTCTTCCTGCTCGAGCCGCGCCAGGGCCGCCGCGACGTCGAGGCGCCGGCGATCAAGCGGCTGCACGGCGTGCTCGAGGGCATCCTGGCGCGCAACCCGAAGCACCCCGGCGCGTGCCATCTCTACGTCCACGCCACCGAATCGACCGTGCGGCCCGGCAAGGCCGAAGCCTGCGCCGAGTTTCTCGGGGCCTCGATTCCCGGCGCCAGCCACATCAATCACATGCCCTCGCACACCTGGAACGAGGTGGGCCGCTGGGGCGACTCGGTGCGCGCCAACCTCGATGCCGTCCGCTCCGATCAGAAGGCGGAGGTCGGCGAGGGGTTTGCGATCTATCCGGAGCACAACCTCCACATGCTGCTGTATGCGGCATCGATGGACGGGCAGGGGGCGATCGCGACGACAGCCGGACGCGACTACGGCAAGCGCCGGCGCGGCGACACGATGTACCAGGTGCTCACGCTGCTGCGCTTCGGTCGCTTCGACGAGGTGCTCGCGGTGACTGCGCGGCCCGACCGCCCGGTTCCCGGCGGCCTCTGGGACTTCGCGCAGGGTTACGCGCACCTGCGCACCGGCCAGGCGGACATGGCGAAGCTGTATCTGGCCCGTGTCCGCAAGGGCGCCGAGGCGCCGAAGGCCGCCTTCCGCGACCATCCGGCCGATCGGCTGCTCGGCCTCGTCGCCGATCTGCTCGAAGGCGAGATCCTGCGCGAGGACGAGCAGATCGACGCCGCCATCGCCAGCTTCGAGCGCGCCGTCGCCAAAGACGATGGGCTGCAGTACGACGAGCCGGAGCCGCTGCCGTTTCCGGCCCGTCACTGGCTCGGCGCCGCGCTGCTCGAGGCCAGGCGCTTCGCCGACGCCGAGCAGGTGTACCGCAAGGATCTCGAGCAGCACCCCCGCAATGGCTGGTCACTGCTCGGCCTCCAGCAGGCGCTGGCCGGACTCGGCCGCCCCGATCCCGCCGTCGACGCGGCGCTGATCCAGAGCTGGGCGCGGTCGGACACGTGGGTCCGGGCGTCGAGGTTCTGAAAGGCCGTCGCTATCGAACGGCAGCGATGGGCCATGCCACGTCACGATTGAGTGACCGAAGGGCCGAGCCGGCGTTCGTGCCCGTGCCTCGCGACGTTTGATCCCACACACTGGCGGCCGGCGGCGGGACGGATGTCATCCCCCGAGGCAGCTGTCTGGCCGTTGGGCCGCCGCCAGTTCGCGACACGATCCAGGTCACCGGCGGGGCTCGCCCGCCGGTACGTCCGTCGCCTGCTCAGGAATCGCCGGTCCGGTACCATAGCCGCCGAGGACCGAACTCCATGGAGATTCCCCGAATGTTCCTGCGGCTCGCGGCCGTCGCCGCCGTCGCGGCGGCTGCCACCACCGTTCACGCCGGTCCGTTGCAGGACGACCTCGCGGCCCGCCGGTCGCGGCTGCTCGCGCAACTCTCCCCGGGCACGGTCGCCGTCGTCTGGAGCGCCCCGCCCCGCGTCTTCTCGCTCGACGTCGACTACGAGTACCGGCAGGACAGCGACCTGTTCTATCTCACCGGCCTGACGCAGGAGGAGAGCATCCTCGTGCTGGTGCCCGGCGCGAAGACGATGCGCGAGGTGCTGTTCGTGCGCGAGCCGAACGCCCGCCGCGAACACTGGAACGGTCATGTCCTGACGAAGGAGGAAGTGACGGCCGAGACCGGCATCGGACACGTGTACTTCGTGCCCCAGTTCGAGCCGTTCGTCACGTCGCTGTTCAACCGCACGCCCTGGGGCGCGCGTCGCAACGAAGTCTCGACCGAGTTCGACGCGCTGTTCGACGCCATCGCCGGCGGCCGCGCCAGCCTCGCGCTGCCGTTCGGGCCGCGTCCCGCACCGTCGGCGCCGCTGCCGCCCGCCTACGAGTTCGCAGCCAAGGCGCGCGACCGCTTCCTCGGCGTCTCGTTCGTGGACAGCGCGCCGCTGATCGCCGCGTTGCGGCAGGTCAAGACGCCGTTCGAACAGACGCTGATGCAGGAGAGCGCAACGATTTCCGGCAAGGCGCACATGGCCGGCATGGCGGCGGCGCGGCCCGGCGTCTTCGAGTACCAGGTCGAGGCCGCGATCGAGCACGCATACCTCGCCAACGGCGCGATGAGCTGGGGCTATCCATCGATCGTCGGCAGCGGGCCGAACGCGACGATCCTCCACTACAACGCGTCGAACCGGCAGATGCAGGCCGGCGACATCCTGCTCGTGGACGCGGCCGGCAGCTACAAGGGCTACACCGTCGACATCACGCGCAGCTATCCGGTGAGCGGCAGCTTCACGCCCGCGCAGAAGGATCTCTACCGCCTCGTGCTCGACGCGCAGGAAGCGGGGATGCGCGCCGCGCGGATCGGCAACACGACGCGCGACGTCGAGAAGGCGGCCGAGGAGGTCGTCAAGGCCGGCCTGCTGAAGCTGGGCCTCATCACCGACGCGGCCGGCGACCAGTTCCGCACCTGGTACACGCACGGCATCTGTCACTGGATCGGCCTCGACGTCCACGACGTCGGCGACTACAAGCGGCCGCTCGCCGCCGGCATGACGTTCGTCGTGGAGCCCGGCCTCTACATCCGTCCGCAGGCGCTCGACGCACTGCCCGACACGCCGGAGCATCGCGCCTTCAAGACAGCCGTCGCCCCGGCCGTGCAGAAGTACGCGCAGATCGGCGTGCGCGTCGAGGACTCGTTCCTGCTCACCGACACCGGACTCGTGCGGTTGTCGGCCTCGGTGCCGCGGACGATCGACG
This sequence comes from uncultured bacterium, assembly GCA_966211945.1. Classification (GTDB taxonomy): domain Bacteria; phylum Acidobacteriota; class Vicinamibacteria; order Vicinamibacterales; family Vicinamibacteraceae; genus Luteitalea. Next base: position 1,596 of record CBIHOS010000034.1, on the reverse strand, counting down.
AGGTCGAGGCGTTCATGAAGGGCTCGCGTCCGGCGTCGACGCAGCCCTGAGTCCGCCGCTCGTCATCGCGCTAGAATGCGCGCCATGTTCGAGCTGATGGTGAACGGCCGCCCGGCCCAAGTCGCCGCGGCCGGCCCCGGCCAGACGCTGCTCGACTTCCTCCGGGACCAGGGCTTCACCGGCGCCAAGGAAGGGTGCGCTGAGGGCGAGTGCGGCGCCTGCGCCATCGTCGTCCGCGAGGCGGACGGGACCGGCAGTGCGTATCGCTCGATCAACAGCTGCCTGATGCTGCTGCCGATGGCAGCGGGGCGCGAGATCTACACCGTCGAGGCGCTGGCGCAGGGCGGCGTGCTGTCGGCCGTGCAGCAGGCGATGGCGGCCGGCGGCGGCTCGCAGTGCGGGTACTGCACGCCCGGGTTCGTCATGAGCCTCTTCGCGGAGTACTACCGGCCGGGGCGACACGGCCCGTGCGACACGCGCGCGCTCGCCGGCAACCTGTGCCGGTGTACGGGGTACCGCCCGATTGCCGACGCGGCACGCGCACTGGGCGCCGCGCCCGTCGATGGGTTCAGCGCGCGCCTGGAGGCAGCCGTTGCGCCGCTGCCCGACGTCCGCACGGACGGTTTCTCGCGACCGACTTCGCTCGCCCACTGCCTGCAAGTACTGCACGATCGCCCGGACGCGACGGTGATCGCCGGCGGCACCGATCTGACGGTGGAGGCCAATCTGAAGGGGCGTCGCTGGCCGCACCTCGTGAGTCTCGATGCCGTCGGTGAGCTGCGCGAGTACGTGGAGACCGCCGACGCGGTTCGCATCGGTGCGGCGCTGACGCTGGCCGAGATCGGGCGCCGGTGGACGACGGCGCCCGCCGCGGTGCACGAGTGGCTCGAGCTGTTCGCCTCGCCGTTGATCCGCAATCGCGCGACCCTCGGCGGCAACCTCGCCACGGCCTCGCCGATCGGCGACGCGGCGCCGCTGCTGCTCGCGCTCGATGCGCGCATCGAGATCGCCACACCGCACGGCCGCTCCGGCCGGCGCGCGGTGCCGATCGCCGGGTTCTTCACCGGCTACCGCCAGACGGTGCTGCAGCCCGGCGAGCTCATCGCGGCGATCGTCGTGCCGCTGCCGCTGCCGCGCTGCCTGCGCTTCTACAAGGTGGCCAAGCGGCGGCTCGACGACATCAGCACGGTGGCCGCGGCGTTCGCGCTCGACGAGGTCGACGGGCGGATCACCCACGTGCGGCTGGCGTACGGCGGCGTGGCGGCGACGCCCGTGCGCGTGACGACGGCCGAGGACGTTCTCCTTGGCGCGGCCTGGGACGAGGCGGCGCTCGAACGCGCGCAGCACGCGGTGTCGATGGCCCTGCGGCCGCTGTCGGACCATCGCGGCTCGGCGGAGTACCGCCGGCGGATGTCCTGCGCGCTGATCGGGAAGTTCGCCCAGGAGTGCCGCGCGTGAACACGAGTGTGCCCGGCCCGGCGTCGCGGCACGTCGGCGCGGCGGTGGCGCACGAGAGCGCGTCCGCGCACGTCACCGGCGAGGCGCGCGACACCGACGACCTGCTCGCGCGCTTCCCGGGCGTGCTGCACGCCTGGC
>CBIHOS010000033.1:0-29556 GCA_966211945.1 uncultured bacterium | reverse complement strand
CGCTCCTGCTCCGCCATCCGGAAATCCGCCACTCCGGCGTGGGATCGGACCACGTGCGTGGGGCCCCCAACCCCACGCCTCTCACTCACCTGCGTGACGGATTTCGTGCGCCGCGACGGATGGCTCCACACGTCGCTCCGCCTCCGCGGCGCCGTCCCCGTTGTGCGGCCGCCCGTTCGAGGGCCCGCTCCGCCACGGCGACTTCTTGGTCATGCCTGCCAGAACCGCGGGTCCTGCCGTGTCCTTGTAAGGCAGGGACGCGTCGCCGAGGCGTCCGACATGGCGCCCGCGCCACGGGGCTCGCTCCTGCTCCGCCATCCGGAAATCCGCCACTCCGGCGTGGGATCGGACCACGTACGTGGCGCCCGACCCACAGTCATCGCCGTTCGCGGCTACGCGTCCCGCGAAGGATGTCCATCCGATCAGGTCGACGGCCATTGCGCCACGGCGTCAGGGCGCCTCGGGGAGGCGCTGCTACGACCAGCGCGATCAGGCATCGCCAACCGCGCCATCGTCCGTCGGTAGGGATGATTTCGCCATTCCCGCATTCCCGCATTCACGAGGATTGCCCCACGTAGATCGTGTGGCCCTGGTCGTCCTCGAACACAAGTTCCCGCGTACGCCACTCGGTGTCGGCCGGCTCCTGCAACAGCGCGACACCGTGCGTTCGGAGCCGTGCCGCGACGGCGTCGAGATCGTGCGTATTGAGATAGAGGTGGAAGTGCTTCTCCGCCCGTACGAACGGGATGGACGGATCGCGCTCGTCGGACAGCTTGAGATGGACCCCATGCTGCCCGGCACGAAGCCCCGCGTAGAAGTCCGAGTAGCGGAACTCGAGGGTCAGCCCGACCTTCTCGACGTAGAAGCGAATCGTTGCGTCGAGGTCTGTCGTCCGCAGCTGCGGCGTGATGCCGGAAATCGCCATGACTGTGGCCTCCTCTCAGGTGACCTCGCCATTCCCTCATTGCGCATCGCCGCATCGCCCGGTCGTGAGCCAAGGCCGACGCGTGAAGGGCGGCTCGGGGAGCCGCCCCTACCAGCCTGCACAAGCTACGCGAAGGCCGATGGCCCAAGGCCCAAGGCCCACAGCGAAGCCGTCAGAATCCCTTGACGACCGGCAGGATGATCGCGCTCGGCCTGCTTGCCGAGTGGTGGATCGTCTGCTGCGCGACGCGCGGCTGCGTGCCCTTGCCGAGCGGATCGCCCGTGTTCAGGTTGCGGTCGAACTGCGGGAAATTGCTCGACGAGATGTCGACGCGGATGCGATGCCCGGGCTGGAAGACGAGCGCCGTGCCGCCCATGTCGATGCTGTAGCGATACGGCTGGCCTGGCGTGAGCAGCGACGGCTTGTCGAGGCCGTCGCGGAACCGCGCACGCAGAATGCCTTCCGCCATCGGGTACGCCTTGCCGTCAGGGTAGACGTCGATCAGCTTGACCATCCAGTCGGTGTCCCGGCCGTCCGTCGTCGCGTGCAGATCCATCTTCACGGCGCCGCCAATCGTCACGGGTCCGGTCAGCGGATCGCTCGTGAAGCGGACGATGTCTGAGCGGGCGTCGAGCGGCGCCTGATTGACCGGGCCGGCGATCGTCGGCGCGCCGCAGCAGTTGTTGCCCCCCGTCGTCGGCACCGGATCGTTCGGGTCGTAGCGGTACGAGGTGGACGTCTCGCCGGTGGGCGCGGTGGCGGCGAGCCTGCCATTGGCCTGCAGGTACCACGGCGTGTTCTTCGTTCCCGGCACCGGCCAATCCGCCTCGCCCCGCCACTTGTTGACGCCCATGTAGAAGATCTGCACCGGCGCTTCCGACTCGACGCCATTGGCAACGCCCCGGAGGTGATAGGCGTGCCAGCGCTGCTCGTACTGGAACAGCGAGCGGTCCGCGTCGGGACCGAAATCGAGGTCGCCGTACTTGCGCGACGGGCCGTGGCCCCACGGGCCGATCACCATGCGTGAGTACCGCTTGACGCGATCGTTGGCGCCCATGTTGCGCGCCCCGACGTAGCCGTTGATCGTGCCGGCGAGGAAGACGTCGAACCAGCCGCCCTGGGTCATCACCGGCACCTGGACGCGCGCGAAGCGCTCCTCGTCACTGACCGCCTTCCAGTACTCGTCGTAGCTCTCGTGCGCCAGCCAGTCGCGCCAGTGCCCCACCGCATGATTGAGGGCGCGTTCGTCCATCGTCTCGAGCGGCAGGTGCTTCAGGATCTCCTCGTAGCGCAGTTCCGGTGCGGCATCCGGCCCGGTGAAGTACAGCTGCGGCTGCATGATCCGGAACGGCATGCGGACGACGCCCCAGCCGAAGTTGAACGCGAGACGGAACGCGCCGCCGTGCGTGATCCAGTTGGCGTAGAGATTTGTCGATGCCACGGCCGGGAACGCCGCGACCAGGCTCGGCGGCTGCTCGCCGAGCGTCGCCCACTGGACGTGCCCCAGATAGCTGCCGCCCTGCGTGGCGACCTTGCCCGACGACCACGGCTGCCTGGCCGCCCACTCCACGACGTCGTAGCCGTCCTTGCCTTCCGAACGGAACGGGTCCCAGGCGCCTTCGCTCTCGTACCGGCCGCGGACGTCCGTGTTGACCACGGCGTAACCGCTGCGGGCCAGCGCGATCATCCGGTCGTGCACACCGACCGCCTCGCGCTGCACGCCGTACGGCGTGCGCACGACGATGGTCGGGTACTTGCCCTCGGCGGATGGACGGTAGACGTCCGCGAACACGGTCACGCCGTCGCGCAGCCGGATCGCCCTGTGGTGGTCGATGAGGATGCGTTCGGTCTGTGCGGCGAGTCCCTGAACCATCAACGCGATCGTGACGATGAGCAGCCTGGTGCGCACTCGTCCTCCACTCGAAAGACACGCAATGCGGAAATGTCGAATGCGGGAATGTCGACACCCATCTCGACCGGGAGCCTCGCCCACATGGGATTGACCGCGTCATCCTATGACGGCAGGATGGTGCGGCTCAATCCACACGGGTCTCGCGGCCCAGGGAGGCGATGCCGTGCAGGCATTCCGGACAATGACGATCGCGCTCGCGACGGTGTCGCTGCTCGCCGCCGGCTGTTCCCGCTCACCCGCCGAGCCACCGGCTGCGGCGACCGGCAGGCCCGCCGCCCCACCGGCTTCGGCGGACGGGCAGCCGGCCCTACCTTCAGCCACGACGTCGAAGATCCGCGTGCTCGTCGACACCGACGCCAACAACGAGCTCGACGACCAGCACGCACTCGCGTACGTGCTCTTCAACGGCAACACGTTCATCGTCGACGGCATCACGGTCAACACGACGCGGGGTGGCGGCGACATCAACCAGCAGGTGGCCGAGGCACGCCGCGTCCTCGCCCTGTGCACGCTCGAGGGCAAGGTGCCGCTGAAGGCCGGCGCAGACGGATCGTTCACGCAGATCAGGCCTCACCTGGGCGAGCCATCGTTCGACGGCGTCGAGGCGGTGAACTTCATCATCGAGCGCGCACACGCGGCCGCCGAGTCGAGGCTGGTGCTCCTGCCGATCGGCAAGCTGACCAACGTCGCGCTGGCGCTGGTCAAGGACCCGAGCATCGCCTCGAAGGTCCGCATCGTGTGGCTCGGCTCGAACTACCCGGACCCCGGCGAGTACAACCAGGAGAACGACCTGGACGCGGTCCGCTACGTGTTGTCGGTCGACGTGCCGTTCGAGATCGCGACCGTGCGCTACGCGAAGGGCACGGGCACCGACGCCGTGCGGGTGACACGCGACGAGATTGGCAGGCGGATGCCTGGGAAGGGACCGCGGGCCGGCTCACCGGTCACGGGGCGGCACGGCGGCACGTTCTCGACGTTCGGCGACTACTCGATCGACCTCTTCGAGCACATCGAGCTGGACGGCAATCCGCCGTCGCGGGCGCTCTACGACATGGCCGCGGCGGCCATCCTGAAGAACCCGGCGTGGGCGCAGTCGGAGGTCATCGCCGCTCCTGATCTCGTCGACGGGGCGTACGTACCGCGTCCGGCCAACGCGCGGCGGGTGACGGTCTGGACCCATTTCGAACGCGAGGCGATTCTCGCGGACTTCTTCTCGACGATGGACGCGCCTGTGCTGGTCCGTACGCCTGGAGGATCGTAGGCAGGCCCGTCAGCCGAAGCGCTCGGCGAGCACGCCGAGCAGCATGCCGATCTCGAGCGGCTTGGTGAAGTGCTGGTCGAAGCCGGCGGCCGCGGCGCGTGCCTTGTCCTCGGACTGGCCCAGCCCCGACAGCGCGATCAACAGCGGCGCCGGCGTCGGCGCCCGTTCGCGGATGCGGCATGCCAGGTCGTAGCCGTTCATGCCCGGCATGCCGATGTCGAGGATGGCCACGTCCGGCGCGAACGCCAGCATCTGCTCCAGCGCGTCGGCGCCGTCGATCGCACTCTTGACCTCATGCCCTTCCCGGGTGAGGAGGTAGGTCAGCAGGTCGCGGCCGTCGTCGTTGTCGTCGGCGACAAGCACACGGAGCGCGCGGGCGGGCCCGCGCGGCGTGGCGTCCGTGGACGCCGCCGGCTCCGCGGACGCATGCTCGACGAGCGGCAGCGAGACGATGAACTCGCTGCCGAGCCCAGGGCCTTCACTCCAGACGTCGATGCTGCCGCCGTGCAACGCGACGAGGTTGCGGACGAGCGTCAGGCCCACGCCCAGGCCGCCTCGGGTGCGTTCGAGCGATCGATCGCCCTGCATGAACATGTCGAAGACGGCCTGCCGCTGGTCGGACGCGATGCCGATGCCGGTGTCGCGCAGGCGGATGCGCACATGATCGGGTTCGCCGGGTGTCTCCCCGACGTGCTCGCCGATCACCCAGATCTGGCCGCCGCCCGGCGTGAACTTGACGGCGTTGTTCAGCAGGTTGACGAACACCTGGGTCAGGCGGATCGGGTCGGCGTCGACGAGGAGCGAGTCGCCCGGCAGTGAGACGGTGAGCGAGTGTCCGGCCGTGTCGATCGCCGGCCGTGCCAACTCCACGGCCGACCGGATGACGTCGGCGACCGACAGCGTCTCGACCCTCAGCTCGACCTTCCCTTGCGTGATCCGCGAGACGTCGATCAAGTCGTCGACGATGCGCACCATGTGCTGCACCTGACGCTCCAGCACGGCGCGGGCGCGCAAGCCGTCGGGCGAGCTATCGGTCGTCCGGCGCAGCATCTCGACCGCGTAGCGCATCGGTGCCAGCGGATTGCGCAGTTCGTGCGCGAGGATGCCGAGGAACTCGTCCTTCCGGCGATCGACCTGGCGCAGCGTCTCGGCGTCGATCCGCAGGCGCTCCGCCTGCCGCGCATCGGTGACGTCGTCCACCGACAGCAGGAGCAGCCCTGCACGTCCGGCCCGGGCAATCGTGCGGGCGTTGAGGACGAGCGTGCGCAGGCCGCGCGAGACCAGCACGCGCTGGACTTCGAGATTGGTGATGCTCTCGCGGCCTTCACAGGCCGCCGTGAGCGTGCGCCGCAGGCCGGGCTCGCTCCACACGCCGCGCCACGTCTCCCACAGCGGCTTGCCCTCGGCCTGGGAGGGCGTCTCGCCGAACAGGTCGTAGAACGCCGCGTTGGCGAGGCCGACCGTGCACGAGCCGTCGAGGACGACCATCGGTTCCCGCACCGTCTGCACGACCGCCAACGCATAGTCGCGCGCCTCCACGAGGTCCTGATGGCGCTTGATCGAGTCGATGTCGATGGCGACCAGCGTGGCGCCGTCGATGCGGCTGTCGCCGGTGAGGAACGGACGCACCCGCAGCAGCCACCAGCGGCCCTGCCGATCGGTGAGCTCGCGCTCCCACGGCCGCACCGACACGATCACCGACTCGATCACGTCGGCGATGCCGTCGAAGTCGAGCGCGAACTTGATGTGCTCGATCGAGCGCCCGATGTCGGACGGCAGCAGGTTGAAGGCCCGTTGCGCCGCCGGAGTCAGACGGCGGATGACGAGATCGCGGGCGACCGTCACCATCGGCACGTCGGCGCTGGCGATGAAGTTGGCGAGGTCGTCCGACAGCGCGCTCAACTCGCGGTTGCGCGTCTGGAACTGCTCGTTGACCGTCGTCAACTCCTCGTTGGCCGACTGCAGTTCCTCCTTGGTGGTCTCGAGCTCCTCATTGGTGCTCTGCAGTTCCTCGTTGCTGGAGAGCACTTCCTCGTGGGCGGCGCGAAGCTCCTGGTTGGCGGCATCCTGCGCGTCGAGCATCGACTCCAGGTACTGCTTGCTGGCGTCCAGTTCCTGACGAAGCCAGGCGGCGTCGCGCTCGCCGGGCGTACCGTCGGGGACGCGCGCCAGGGTGGCCGACCAGGCCGGCCAGTCGTGCGTCTCGAAGAGCACCAGGAAGCACGGCCCGCCGAGACCGGCACTCGTCACGGGCAGGATGCGCAGCGTGAAGTCGATCGCATCGCCACCCTTCACCAGGTGCAGGCCCTCACGCACGACCGGGGACTTCGACGCCTTGGCCTCGGTGAGGGCGCTGCGCAGCTCCTGGAACAGCCCTTCACGGACCATGCGCAGGATGTTGGCGCTGGGTTGCCCGGCGGGCGGCTCGAGGAACGGCGCCGTGCGGCCGCGATACTGCTGGACGTCGAAGTTCTCGTCGATGAGCACGGCCGGCGGTGCGTAGCGGCCGAGCGTCAGGCGGTCTGCCTCGCGCTGGAAATCCGGCGCCGGTGCCGGCGTGCCGACCGAGCGGGCCGCATGGGCGGGCAGCCAGTCGTCGGACATGAACGTCAACGGTGTGCGGTGCAGCGAGTCCTTGCGCCGGTAGATCTTCTGCCCGCGGCTCACGGCCTCGAACAGGTCGCTGGACGACCCGACCGTTTCTGCCACGCCCAGCACGAGGAAGCCGCCGCGATTGAGCGAGAAGTGGAACATCGGCAGCAGGCGTTCCTGCAGCATCGGCGACATGTAGATCAGGACGTTGCGGCAGCTGACCAGATCGACGCGCGAGAACGGCGGATCGACGGTGACGTTCTGTCGCGCGAACACGCAGAGGTCGCGCACGGCCTTCTGGATCCGGTAGGAGCGATCCTCCTTCGTGAAGAACCGTCGGAGCCGCTCGGGACTGACTTCGGCCTCGATGCTCTCGGGATAGACGCCGGCGCGCGCGAACTCCAGTGAGGCCGGCGATCCGAGATCGGTGGCGAAGATCTGGATCTCGCGCTTGATGCCCGAGGCCTGGAGGTACTCGAGCAGCGACATCGCCAGCGAGTAGGGCTCCTGCCCCGTCGAGCAGCCGGGTACCCAGATGCGAACCGGCTGCATCTCCGTCTTGCTCTTGACGATCTCCGGCAGCACGACGGCCTTCAACTCCTCGAACATCTCCGGCTCGCGGAAGAAACTCGTGACGTTGATCAGCACGTCGCGGTACAACGCCTCGGCCTCGGCGGGATCCTGCTCGAGCAGTTGCGCGTACTGGCGGCCCGAGTGGAAGCCCCGCAGCAGCATGCGTCGAGCGGTGCGGCGCCGCAGCGTCGTATCCCGGTACTGGCTGAAATCGACGCCGGTCGCCGTCCGAAGCGCGGTGAGCACCCGCGGGAAGTCGTCGGCCTCTTCGCGCGCCGGCGCCGGTCCCTCCGGCGCGAGATACGGATGCTCCGGCAGCCGCCCGAGCCGGCGGCCGATCTCCTCCGGCGAGAGCACGAGGTCGATGGCGCCGCTGGCAATCGCGCTCTGCGGCATGCCGCCGTGCTGCGCCGTGGCATCGTCCTGGGCGAAGGTGACGCCGCCGGCCGCCTTGATCTCGCCCATGCCGAGCGTGCCATCGCTGCCGGTACCCGACAGGATGACGCCGACGCTGTGCGGCCCCTGTACTGCCGCGAGCGTGCGCAGGAAATGGTCGACGGGATAGTGGGGACGTCGAGCGTCGGGCCGCGCCGTGACCGACAGCACGCCATCGGCCAGCGCCACGTTCGTATTCGGCTGGATCACGTAGGCGACATCTGGCTGCACCTTCGTGCCGTGCGTGGCGTCGACGACGCGGATAGGCGATTTGCTGCGGAGGATGGAGGTGAGCTGGCTCTCCGCATGCGGATCGAGATGCTGGATGATGACCAGTGCCAGTCCCGGATCGGCCGGCAGCGCCGACATGAGCCGGGTGAGGGCGTCGAGGCCGCCAGCGGACGCGCCAATCCCCACCACCGGGAACGGGTTGTCGGGGAGAGGTGCGCTCACCGCGCGAGTATATGCCTCGAATTCAGCCGAGTTTCGGAACGACGCATCGAGCCCGCCGCCCACCTGCCGGTTCCACGTCGGTGACGAGGCGACGCCCCCGCCTCCAAGTACCAGCGCGTATGATTTCCGCCATGCGGACGCTGCTGGGTGTTCTTCTCTCCCTCGTAATCGGTTGGGTGCCGGCTGACGCGCAGGTCGTCGCCACGCCTGCCAGCGCGCCGGAGACCACCAACCGGATCGCGCTCGTCACGGGGTCGACCGACGGACTGGGCCGCGAACTGGCCCGCCGCCTCGCGAGTGAAGGCGCCCACGTCATCGTGCATGGCCGCAACGCCGGGCGCGGCAAGGCCGTCGTCGACGAGATCGCGGCGGCCGGCAAGGGGTCGGCACGCTTCTACAAAGCCGACTTCGCGTCGCTGGCCGAGGTCCGTCGGTTCGCAGACGCGATCGCCCGCGACTACCCGCGTCTCGACCTGCTCGTGAACAACGCCGGCATCTTCTTGCGCGACGACCGCCAGGTGAGTGCCGATGGACATGAACTGACCTTCGCGGTGAACTATCTCGCGGGATACCTGCTCACCTATCGGCTGGTGCCTCTGCTGGAGAAGGGCCGGGCTGCCCGCATCGTCAACGTGTCGTCGCGGAGCGCCGCGCCCATCGACTTCACCGACGTGATGATGGAGCGCGGCTACACCGGCTATCGCGCCTACAGCCAGAGCAAGCTGGCGCAGGTCATGTTCACGATCGATCTCGCCGCCTCACTGAAACCCAGGGGCATCGTCGTGCTGGCCGTACACCCGGCCACGGGGATGGACACCACCCTGATCAAGACGGCCGGCCTCTCGGCCAGGACGGGCGTTGACGAAGGCGCGGACGCAGTCATGCACGTGATCGGCACCGACGCGCCGTCCGGCAGCTATTTCATGCAGCAGACGGTGGCGGCGCCACACGCGCAGGCGGGAGACGTCGAAGCCCGTCGCCAGCTGCGCGAGGTCAGCCAGCGTCTGACGGGAGCGCCATGAGGCCGCGGTGTTCGATCGACGTCACGGGCGGAGCATGCGCGCCAGATCGGCCTCCGCGGCAATGTACCCGAACGCATTCCAGCCGCTGCCCGTCGTGATCTGCTCGAACAGCGCCTTCGCGCGATCCGTGTCGCCGGTGACCAGGTAGTAGTTGGCCACGCCATAGCCTTGCGTGGCGATCGTCGTCGGATCGTTCGTGCCAGGCGCGAGCAGTGCTTCCGGCTTCTCGAGCCCCTTGTACATCAGCAGGCGGCGGTGATACGCCGTGTTCTCCTGGATGTCCATCCTGGCCGTGATCCGCTCGAGCAGTTGCGCCGCTTCGCCACGCCGGCCCAGCCGCATCATCGTCATCCACAACCAGTCGGTCGCCGCGACGACCGCATCGTCGTTCTTCGACACGCGCAGGCAGTCCCGCCAGGCGTCGGCGGCGCGTTCGTAGCTGCCCTGCAGGTAGTACGCGAGCCCGAGGTGATACCAGACGTTGAACTGGTTGGTGGTCCGCGGCGACGGCGGCGAACCGATGGCGAGATCGGGCTCGACCTGATCGGGCCGCCCGTCCATCAAGGCCGCGGCGCGCTCGAGATCTTCGCGCGCCAGGTCGAACTTGCGCGTCGTGATGTACCGGTGGCCACGGTGCCGGTACATGCGCGAGTCGTCGGGGTACTTCGCGATGCCCTTCGTGAACCAGTCGATCGCCTCGGCGTAGCGCCACAGATAGGCGTAGCTGCGGCCGATCGTGATCATGGCTTCCGGCTGCGTCGTCGAATACACCGAGGTCGCCCGCTCGAGCCGTGCCTGCAGTTGGTCGCGATTGGGAATCGGATCGGGCGGATACAACGGCTTGCCGGTCAACGAATGCGCGGCCGGCTCCCGAGTTGTCCCGGCGCGGGGCTGACCCTCGGCGTACGTCGTGCAGACCATGGCCGCCGCGAGCGCGATGACGAGATGGCGCATGCCGTGGATGGTACGACGTATCATGCCGCCATGATTCAGCTCTGCGGACTCGGGGCACTGGCCGCCGCCGTGGGTGTCGTCGTCGTGGCCGGCAGCGCGTTCGCGCAGGCGCCGGCGCGACCCGACGCCAGCCAGCGGATCGCGCTCGTCACCGGATCGACCGACGGCCTCGGCCGCGAGGTGGCGCGGCGGCTGGCTGCGGAAGGCGCCCACGTCATCGTCCACGGACGCAACGCCGAGCGCGGCAAGGCCGTGGTCGACGAGATCGCGAAGGCGGGCAAGGGATCGGCGCGCTTCTATGCCGCCGACTTCGCGTCGCTCGCGGAGGTCCGCCGGTTCGCCGATCAGATCCTGGCCGACTACGGGCGGCTCGACCTGCTCGTGAACAACGCCGGCGTGTTCGTGCGCGACGCCGAACGCAAGGTCAGCGCCGACGGCCACGAGATGCACTTCGCCGTGAACTACCTGGCCGGGTTCCTCCTGACACACCGCCTCCTGCCGCGCCTCGAGAAGGGTCGCTCGCCTCGCATCGTCAACGTCTCGTCGCTCTCGGCGGCGCCGATCGACTTCGACGACGTGATGATCACGAAGGGATACAGCGGCAATCGCGGCTACGGCCAGAGCAAGCTGTCGCAGGTGCTGTTCACGAAGGATCTCGCCGAGTCCCTGAAGCCCAGGGGCATCGTCGCCTACGCGCTGCACCCGGCGACGTACATGGACACGACCATGGTCCGATCGGGCGGGATGACGCCGCGCAGTACGGTGGACGAAGGCGCCGACGCGACGATGCACGCGATCTCGACGACCACCGAGCCGAGCGGCACGTACTTCGATGGCCTGAAGGTCGGCACGCCCCATGCGCAGGCCGGCGACCCCGAGGCGCGGCGCAAGCTCCGCGAGTTGAGCGCCAGGCTCACCGGCGTGTCCTAGAACGGTGGCCGTGAGGACGGCCGCGAATCTCGTCGGAGATCGACGGCGAGGTCGGGTGCCGCGTCCTTACCTGTCGACGGCGTGCTGGCGCAGGTATTCGCCGACGGCGTCGGGAGGCACGACGATGTGGTGGAAGGCCTCGGCGTAGGTCAAGCCATGTGGTGCGGCGGCGGCGCGGTCGCGATCGAGCACGAACTGGCGGATGTACTCGCGGTTGGCGGTGCGATCGTCGTCGCCGAGCAGCGGCAGCTTCCGCCCCTGTGCGGCCAGCCGCGCCCGCAGCCGCTGGCCGTTCTCGCCGGCCGGCCCCTGCGCGCGGTTCTCGAGGTTGACGTCGATCTTCCGCTCGACCCACGGCGCGATGTCCACCACCCGGTTGACGCGCTGCTGGAAGCGCGCGAAGTAGTACTTCTCCTGCACGGCATGCGGCGCGAGGCCGGCAGCGAAGTGCTCCGGGTAGTCCTTCGACCCGCCAGCCATCCACGCGGCAGCCTCGACACAGCGGCTCGTGACGGCATGATCCGGGTTCTCCTCGTACGCGCTCCACGGGTCGTAGGTCACGACGATGTCGGCCTTCAGCAGGCGGAAGAGGAAGATGAACCGCTGGCGCAGTTCCGCCCACGCGATGTTGTCCATCATGTGGTTGTTGTAGTTCAGGTCGAACGTGCGTTCGACGCCGAGCGCCTTGCCCACGGCCTCGGAGTCGCGCCAGTTGGCCATCACCGTCTCGGCGTGCGAGCCCGGTCCGGCCATGTCGTCGTTGGTCACGCGAATGACGTAAGCCTTGGCTCCCTCGTCGATCAGTTTGAGGACGGTGCCGGCGGCAAACAGCGGGATGTCGTCGGAGTGCGGCTGGATGGCGACCACCACCTGCGCCGCGCGCGGCTTGCCCTCGCGACGCCGTTCGACGACGAGCGGCGCATGCGCGTCGAACTGCTGCAGGGGCGGTCCCTGCGGTGCCGCGGTCGCGCCGGTGGCGGCCTGGACCTGCCCTGCGGCACGGGACTCCATCACCCCAGCCGCTCCCACCGTCATCGTCGCCTGCAGGAACCTGCGTCGATCCATGCGCTCTCCCCAATCGGACGTGCCGCCTAGCCTACAGCCTACAGCCTACCTGGACAGGCGCGCAGATGGCCGCCGCGGGACAAGCGTAGCGGCCGGACGTGTCCGGTCGTCGTGAGTGCTTCAGCGAGGCGCGCCCTGCTTACGCGTCGACGAGGTTGTAGAGCGTGTCGCGTTCGAGCGGAGTGCGGCCGGCGGCTTCCACCAGGTGACGGAGCTGCCGGGTCGTGAGGATGTCGGGCGTGTCAGATCCGGCCATGTGGTAGATGCGCTCTTCCTGGACGGTGCCATCCAGGTCGTCGGCGCCGAACCACAGCGCGGCCTGCGCCACCGACACGCCGGTGGCAATCCAGAACGCCTTGATGTGCTCGACGTTGTCGAGCAGCAGCCGCGACACCGCGATCGTCCGCAGCGTGTCGGCGGCGGTCGGCGGCGGCAGCTTGCGCATCTGGTTGTTGTCGGGATGGAACGTCAGCGGAATGAACGCCTGGAAGCCGCCGGTCTCGTCCTGCACCGCGCGCACCCGGACCATGTGGTCGACGCGCTCGTCGAGCCGCTCGATGTGCCCGAACAGCATCGTGACGTTGGTCTTCATGCCGAGCCGGTGCGCGGTGCGATGGATCGACAGGTAGCGATCCGCATCGGCCTTGTCGTGGGCGATCTTGCGGCGCACGCGGTCGGCGAAGATCTCGGCGCCGCCGCCGGGAATCGACTCCAGCCCCACCGCGATCAGCTCGCGCAGCACCTGCTCGTCGGTCATCCCGTAGAGATCGGCGAAGAACGCGATCTCGACGGCCGTGAACGCCTTCAGCGTGATGTCCGGGCGGATCCGCTTGAAGCCGGCCAGCAGCTCCTTGTAGTACGAGAACGGCAGGTGCGGGTGCAGCCCGTTGACGATGTGGACCTCGGTGAGGGCCTGGCCATCGCGCTGGCGGACCTTGTCCCAGGCCTGCTCGAGCGACATCGTGTAAGCGCCCGGCTGCCCTTCCTGCAGGCGCGCGAACGAACAGAACAGGCACGACGCCTGGCAGACGTTGGTGACCTCGAGCCGCAGGTTGTAGTTGTAGAACGTGCGGTCGCCGTGCCGGCGTTCACGCTCGCGGTTGGCGAGCCAGCCGATCAGGCGGAGATCGGGATGCTCGAACAGACGAAGTCCATGCTCGGCAGTCAGCCGCTGCCGGGCGTCGAGCGCGTCTGCAATGTCGAGCAGTCCGGATGCGCGAAGGCGGGTGCGCATGGGCGAGCGTAGCCGGGCCCCGGAGGGCCGGCCCCAGCAGCTAGGCGATGCCCCAGACCTGGACCCGGAGCGTGCGCGAACGGGGACCGTCGAGCTCGCCCATCAGGATCCGCTGCCATTGCCCGAGCACCACGTCGCCGCCGCTGATCTGCAGCGTGAGGCTGTGGCCCAGCAGCAGGGCGCGCAGATGACTGTCGGCGTTCATCCGGTCGCAATCGCTGTGATCCGGGTCGTTGTGCACCCAGTTCTCGTCGCGAGCGACCATCTTCTCGAGGAACCGCTTGATGTCGGACAGCAGCGCCGTCTGGAACTCGTTGATGAACACGGTGCACGTCGTGTGCAGCGACCACAGGCTCACGATGCCTTCGCGGACATTCAGTCCCCGGACGAGCTCCATGATGCGCTCGGTAAGGTCGACCACGTCGACGCGGTCGTCGGTTTCGATGACGAACGTCTCGCCGTGAATCTTCAATGCACCGGCGGAAACGGTCGTCACCTCCGCGACTGGCGTCTCGCGGACGGTCACCGTGGAACTCTTGCTCATGCGCTCCTCGTTGACGGCGTAAGAACGTCCCGCAGCCGAGTGCCGCCGGACGCACGAATCGGGAATGTTATGCGAAATGCCCGATCGGTCGCAACTGATGGGCTCTGCGGCCCGTGCCCGTGACATCGGCGGTCCCTTCCAGAATATGACGCAGATCGCCGGGCCACGATGCGGTGCCGTGGCGGCCCGGCCCTGCCAGTACACCGCCCGGCGAGGGCGCGGTGATGGCGGCAGCCCGATCAATTCGGGCAGATCATGGCCAAAACGAGGCAGCCCCGCCAGGGGCGCGTGCTATGCTCGAGCCGACAACCCGACGTTGTCGAAGGGAAGCTGGGTGCAAAACCCACACGGTCCCGCCACTGTGACGCGGTGAGCCGGTCTCGACTCGGACGTATCGCCAGGTACGTCCCGCCACTGCAGCCGTTCAGGCTGTGGGAAGGTGCCGAGCCGCTCCAATCGCCGCCAAGTCAGGAAACCTTCCGTCGGGTCAGTCCTCTCGCCTGTCGGCGCATGTCGCGCCGCAGGGTCGGCGCGCGGAAACGCCGAGGAGGTCGAATGATTCGCAGTCATGCCCTGCCGCTGGCCGGGCTGCTGCTGGCCCTGCTGTCGACGCCCGTGTCGGCTGCACGCCTCAGCGGCACCGTCAGCACACCCTCCGGCCAGCCCGTCGCGGATGCCCGGATCGTCCTTCACGGCCCGACCGGGCCCGTCGCCACGACCCGGACGACCGCCAGCGGTACGTTCGCCCTGGACGCGCCCGACGGCGACTACACGCTGCGCGTCGTGGCCGACGGGTTCACGGCGGCGCCGCAGACTGTGACGCTCGCCGCGGCACGCGAGTCGACCGCCCGCATCACTGCCGAGCTCGCCGCACTGACCGAATCGGTGGTGGTGTCGGCCGGCTTCGTGCCCGTCACCCGTTCGGGGACCGGGGCCGCGGTCACCGTGGTCGACGAGACCGAAATCCGCGCCCGCCAGCTCGAGTCGACGCTCGACGCGCTGCGCTCGGTGCCGGGCTTCACGCTGTCGCGCAGCGGCGGCCGCGGCGCAGTGACGTCGATCTTCCCGCGCGGCGGCGAGAGCGATTTCACGCTGCTGCTGGTCGACGGCATCCGCCTCAACGACATGGGTGGCAGCTTCGACGCGGCGCACCTGCCGACGTTCGACCTCGATCGCGTCGAGGTCGTGCGCGGACCGCAGAGCGCGCTGTACGGCACCGACGCGGTCGGCGGCGTCGTGCAGCTCGTGACCCGCCGCGGCGGACCTCTTCGCGCCACCGGCCAGTTCGAGGTCGGCTCGTTCGGCACCCGGCGCGCCAACGCGTCGGCCGCCGGCACCACCGGCGCGCTGCGCTGGGGCGGCGGCGTCGAGCGGCTGACGAGCGACGGCTTCACCGGCACGGCCCCGGGCACCGGCGAGATCGTCGGCAACGACGACTACACGCGCACCGACGGCACGGCCAGTCTCGGCTACCAGACCGCCCGCCTCCAGTTGAGCGGGCTCGTGCGCGTCGGCCGCAACGACCGCGGCGTGCCTGGCCCGTACGGCAGCGACCCGAACGGCACGTTCAGCGGCGTCGACCTCGTCTCGCGCGGCGACAACGACACGGCGGCCGCCGGCGCTTCCGTGAGCTACACGCTGCGGCCGACGACGCAGGTGCGCGGCAGTGTGTCGTGGGCGGACCGCGACAGCACGTTCCTGAGCCTCTACGCGCCCGACGATCCCTCACGCTCAGGGAACCGCATGCTGGCTGGCCGCGGCCAGATCGACGCCGCGTGGTCCAGGGTGTCGTTCTCCGCCGGCGGCGAATGGAAGGGCGAGCGCGCCTCGTCGTCGTTCATCACCGGGCTCGCCGACGAGGCCATTCCGGTCGAGCGGCGGCAGCTCGGCGCCTTCGGCGAGGCCCGCGTCGAACTCGGACGACTGTCGCTGCAGGGCGGGCTGCGCTTCGAGCAGGTCGTGCGCGCCGCCATCGACGGCAACCGCTCCGAGTTCAGCCCGCGGCCGTCGTTCGCGGAGGACTCGGTGTCGGCCGTCAACCCGCGCGTGTCCGCGAGCCTGCGCCTGCTCGGCGACGCCTCCCGGTGGCTGCGCGTCCACGGCAACGCCGGCACCGGCATGCGCGCCCCGGACGCCTTCGAGATCGCGTTCACCGACAACCCGGGGCTGAAACCGGAACGCACGCTGAGCCTCGACGCCGGCGCCGAGGCCGGGTTCTTCGACGGCCGCCTGGTCGTGGACGCGCTGTACTTCCGCAACGCCTACGACGACCTGATCGTCACCGTGAACCGCATCCCGGGGACGACCTCGTACCGCAGCGACAACATCTCGAACGCGCGCGCCCAGGGCCTCGAGGCGTCGGTCGCGGTGCGGCCGACGGCTGCGATCACGCTGCGCGGCGGCCTCACCAGCCAGCGCACGCGCATCCTCGCCAACGACGGCCGGCCCGACGCGCCGGCGCCGTTCGAGGTCGGCGACGCGCTGCTGCGCCGCCCGGAGCTCGCCGGCTTTGCCGACCTCGTCGTGTCCGCTGGTCGCGTGAGCGGATTCTTCCGCATCGACGGGCGCGGCGAGACGCGCGACATCGACCCGTCGTTCGGCGCCAGCCTCGGCATCCTCGACAATCCGGGCTTCACGACCGCCGATCTCGGCGGGACGGTGCGCGTCTTCCGTCACCTCGACGTCTTCGGACGGGTGACGAACCTGTTCGATCGCGACTTCGAAGAGATCTTCGGCTTCCCGGCCCTCGGCCGGAGCGTCGTCGTGGGAGTGCGGGTTGCTGCGGGCCGCTGACGTCAGCTGCCGCTTCGGGCGCGCCACCGTGCTCGATGGCGTGACGCTGCGCGTGCCGCGCGGCGGCATCACCGGTGTGCTCGGGCCGAACGGCTCGGGCAAGACGACGCTGCTGCGCATCCTGGCCGGCGCGCTCGCCCCGGCCACCGGAAGGGTGACGCTCGACGACGAGCCGATCCTGTCCATCGCGAAACGCCGCCTGGCGCGGCGGCTCGCGGTGGTCGCGCAGGAGATCCACCCGGTCTTCGACTACACGGTGCTCGACCTCGCGCTGATGGGCCGCTACGCGCACCTCG
Organism: uncultured bacterium; assembly: GCA_966211945.1. Lineage (GTDB taxonomy): Bacteria > Acidobacteriota > Vicinamibacteria > Vicinamibacterales > Vicinamibacteraceae > Luteitalea. The sequence goes on along the minus strand of CBIHOS010000033.1, from coordinate 12,567 downwards.
GCCCGTTCGGGTTCGAGACCGCCAGCGACCTGCTCGCCGTCCGGAACGCCCTCGCGGCCACCGGCACGGCCGACCTCGAGGACCGTCACTTCGACACCTTGAGCGGCGGCGAGAAGCAGCGCGTGGTGATCGCCAGCGCGCTCGCGCAGTTCGAGGACGAGGCCACCGACGGCGCGCGGCTGCTGATCCTCGACGAGCCGACAGCGGCGCTCGACCTCCACTACCAGCTCGAGGTCGCCCAGCTGCTGCGGCATCTCGCCGACGACCGCGGCCTGACGCTGCTCGTCTGCACCCACGACCTGCAGCTGGCGTGGCAGGTGTGCGACCGCGTCGTGCTCCTGCAGGACGGGCGCGTCCTCGCCGACGGCCCGACCGCCGACACACTGACGCCGGCGCACCTGCGCACGCTGTACGGCGTCCAGGTCGACCCGATCACGCATGCCGACGGCACCATCTCGCTGGTGCCGGTACCGCTCGTGAACCGGTCAGGCCGCGAGGCGGTACGGTGAGCACGCGGGCCGTGCGCGCGACAGGCACGCCGGGCAGTGCCGGCGCCGATGCCGGCGCGGCGCTGGCGCAGGCGCTGGCGCAGGCGGCTCGCGCCGCGGCCCGTCGCCGCCGCCGCGTGTGGCGCACCTATGTCGTGTTCGGCGGCCTGCTCGTGGCGGCGCTCGTAGCCGCGCCGCTCGTCGGGTCGACGCGGCTCGATCCGGCCGCCGTCCTCGATCGCACCCGGCCGTTCGCCGACAACCTCGACGCGCAGATCTTCTTCATCGCGCGGCTGCCTCGCGTGATCGCCGCGGCGATCGTCGGCGCCACCCTCGCCATCGCCGGCGTCGTGATGCAGGCGCTGCTGCGCAACCCGCTCGCAACGCCGTTCACGCTCGGCGTGTCGGCGGGCTCGGCGCTGGGCGCGATGCTGGCCATCACGCTGTTGCCGGAGTGGTCGTCGGGTGCCGTGACCTCGGTGCCGATCGCAAGCCTGGCCGGCTCGCTCGGCGCCGTCGCCATCGTCTACGCGCTGGCCCAGGTGCGCCATCGCGGGTTCTCGACCGACGTGCTGCTGCTGGCCGGCGTCACGCTCAACGCGTTCTTCTCGGCCCTGATCCTGCTCGTGCAGTACCTGTCGGACTTCACGCAGACGATGCGGACGCTGCGGTGGCTGATGGGCGACCTCGACGTCGGAGGCTACGCGCCGCTCGCGGTCGCGGTCGGCCTGCTGCTGCCGGCCCTCGCCGTCTTCGCCTGGCTGCCGCGCAGCCTGGATGCGCTCGCGCTGGGGGCCGAGCAGGCCGGATCGCGCGGCGTGCCGGTCGTGACGGTGCAGCGTCTCGCGTTCTTCGCCTCGTCGCTGGCGACCGGCGTCGCGGTGTCGCTCGCCGGGCCGATTGGCTTTGTCGGCATCATCGTGCCGCACCTCGTCCGGCTGCTGGTCGGCGCCGACCACCGGATCGTGCTGCCGGCATCGGCGCTGTTCGGGGCAGCGTTCCTGATCGGCTGCGACGCCATCGCACGCACGCTCATGGCGCCCGTCGAACTGCCGGTCGGCGTCGTCACCGCAGTCCTGGGCGGTCCGTTCTTCCTGTGGCTGTTGATTCGGAAACCTTGAGGACTTCACAGGTAGGGCCGACGGTCCCGGCGCCGGAGCGACATCGCATCATGCGCAACCTGTCTCGACGAACGATCACACGCCTCGCGCTCCTGGCCATCGTCATCCCGTCGTCCCTGTCGATCGCATGCGGACGGCGCGACGAGGAGAACAAGGCTCCCGCGACGCAGGGACCGCGCGTCGTCTCGCTCGTGCCGGCGGTCACCGAGATGCTGTTTGCGGTCGGCGCCGGGCCGCAGGTGGTGGGCGTCAGCACCTTCGACAAGGTGCCTGCGGAGGTCGCGACGCTGCCGAAAGTCGGCGCGCTGCTCGATCCCGACGTCGAGCGCATCCTGACGTTGAAGCCGGACCTGGTCGTGACCTACGGCTCGCAGACGGCGCTGCACGAGCAGTTGTCCAGGGTCGGGATCGGACTCATCACCTACCGCCACGGCGGCATCGGCGACACGCTGGACATGCTGGAGATGGTGGGCGAGCGCACCGGGCACGAGGCCCGCGGGCGCGAGGCCGCGCAGGCGCTGCGGGCGCAGTTGACCGGCGTGCGGATGCGCGTCGATGGCCTGCCGCGTCCGAAAGTCCTGCTGGTGTTCGGCCGTGAAGCGGGGACGGTGCGTCAGGTGTGGGCCAGCGGCGGCGTCGGCTTCCTGCACGAGATGCTCGACGTGGCGGGAGCCGACAACGTCTTTGCCGACGTCGAACAGGAGAACGTCCAGGCCCCCACCGAACTCCTGCTGACCAGGGCGCCGGAGGTGATCGTCGAACTCCAGACGATCGTGCGCCCGGTCGAATCGCCGTCGCCGTGGCTGACGCTGCCGGGCATTCCTGCCGTCAGGACGGGACGGATCGTGACGCTGCCGGGCGACCAGTTCGTGGTGCCGGGCCCGCGCCTGGGCGAGGCTGCCGAAGCGCTCGCCCGGGCACTGCATCCTGACGCGTTTCAGTGATGATTCTCGGACGCGCCGGCGGGACCGCGGCCGCCGGGCTGGACGCCGACTCGAGGTGACGGCCTACGTCGCGGGGGTCTCTTCGCCGACGAAGACGACGTCGACGGGAGCCGGGATGAGGCCCTTCTCGAACGCTTCCCCCATGAAGCGGCGCACCGCCTCGCGGCCGCGCTCGCCGTAGTCGAGCGTCAGCTGGTTCACGTACATGCCGACGAACGTGTCGGTGCGCTCCTCGTCCAGGCCGCGTCCGTAAGTGATCGCATACGCGACGGCATCCTCGCGGTTGTTCAGCGCGTGGGCGATGCTGCCGTGAAGCATCGCCGACACGCGCAGCATGGTCTCGGGACCGAGATCGCGCCGAATGACGTTGCCGCCGAGCGGCAGCGGCAGGCCGCCGGTGCGCTCGAACCACCATTCGCCCAGATCGACGAGCTTGTGCAGTCCCTCGTCCGCGTATGTCAGCTGCCCTTCGTGGATCAGCAGGCCGGCCTCGACCTTGCCGTCGCGCACCGCTTCGAGAATCTCGTCGAACGGCATCACGACATAGGACAGTCCCGGCTGGTACAGCTGGAGCGCCAGCCACGCGGACGTGAGGAGGCCCGGAATGGCGACGGTCACGCCGTCCAGTGCGCGCGGTCCATCCTGGCGGACCACGACCATCGGGCCGTAGTTGTCGCCCATGCTGGCGCCATGCGGCAGCAGCGCGTACTTGTCGGCAAGGTGGGCGTAGGCGTGGAACGACACGGCGCTCACCTCGTACCGCCCCTTGAAGGCTTCCTGGTTCAGCGTCTCGATGTCCGAGAGGACCTGGTCGACCTCGATGTCGCCGGTCGGCACGGCGCCGGACGCCAGCCCGTAGAACATGAAGGCATCGTCGGAGTCGGGACTGTGGGCTACGGTGATTCGCATGGCCTTGCGATCATAGCGTCGGGGACCGCGAACCGGAACCCGGACGTGGGCCTGCCTACGCCGATCCGCGGATGACGCGCTCGTAGGCCTGGAGGACGTCGCGGCGGGTCAGCACGCCCTGGAGGACGAGCGGTTCCTCGGCCGCGGCCACCAGCAGCACGTCGTGCTCGGCGCCCGACAGGCGGGTCAGGGCGGCGTCCAGCCGCGTCGCCGGCGCCACCCGTACCGTCGCCAGCGGAACCAGCAGGGGGGCGATCGTCTCTGGCCGGTCGTCCCGGACCGCCGCCCCGGCGAGCTGCTCCACGGTCACCGCGCCCACCAGCACGCCGTGCTCGTCCTCCACCGGCAGGGCGAGCGTGCGTGCCTGGACGGCCGCCGCCAGCCCGGCCAGCACCGAGCTCGACGCCGGCAGGGTCGGCAGGTCGTGACGCATCGCCGTGACGACGGTCGCGCCGTGCGTCCGCGCCAGCTCGGCGCCCGCGTAGTACCCGATGTCCTGGCGGCGCAGCTTCAGCGTGTAGATCGACTCGCCGACCAGCGTCCTGGTCACCACCACCGACAGCGCCGTGACGATCATCACGGGCAGGATGATCCGGTAGTCGTCGGTCATCTCGAACAGCAGGATGATCGCCGTGAGCGGCGCCAGCGCGGTGCCGCCGACGACACCGCCGATGCCGACCAGCGCGTAGGCACCGCTGCCGGCCGTCGAGGCCGGGAACAGCGCGTGGACGGCGGTGCCGAAGGCGCCGCCGAGCATCGCGCCGACGTACATCGACGGCCCGAAGACGCCGCCCGATCCGCCCGACGCGAGCGTCAACGACGTGGCGACCATCTTCAGCGGCACCAGCGACAACAGCAGCAGCGGGCCGAGCGTGCCCCAGGTCGCCGCCTGGATGACGGCGGCGCCGGTCCCGAAGACCTCCGGGAAGAAGCGGCCGATGACGCCGAGCATCAACCCGCCCACTGCCGCCTTGTACTGGCCGGGGAACTCCCATTCGTCGAAGCGGTCCTCGAACGCGTAGAGCATGCGGATGAACGCCACCGACGCCAGTCCGGCCAGCAGGCCGAGCAACATGTAGGCGAACAGTTCCGCATTGGACACGACGTCGTAGCGCGGCACGACGAACGACGGGAAGTCGCCGAACAGGCTGCGCGAGACGACGGTCGCGCCGACCGACGACAGGATGACGGCGCCGAACGCCGGCGTCAGTTCACCGGTGATGACCTCGAGCGCGAAGATGGCGCCGCCAATCGGCGCGTTGAAGACCGCCGCCAGGCCACCGGCCGCGCCACACGCGATGAACGTGCGCATGTGCCGGGCCGCGATGCCGATGCGCTGCGCCGCCGCCGAGGCCGTGGCCGCGCCGATCTGCACCATCGGCCCCTCCTGCCCCGCCGATCCGCCCGAGCCGATCGAGATCGCCGAGGCGATGATCTTGACGACGGCGACGCGCCCCGCGATCCGGCCGCCGCGGGTCGCCACCGCGGTCATCACCTCGGGCACGCCGTGGCCGCGCGCCTCGGGTGCGAACCGGGCGATGAAGGGACCGACGAGCAGCCCGCCGAGCGCCGGCAGCAGGATCAGCGCCGACGGCCCGAGCCACGGCACCCACGACGGCAGCGTCACGAAGAAGGTCCGATGGACCAGCGCCAGGCTGTGCATGAAGGCCGCCGATCCGAGGCCGGCCAGGATGCCCACCGCGATCGCGGCGAGCAGGATGGTGTTCTCCTCGCGGTTGGCGCCCCAGGCCGTCATGGGGTGCGCCGCTCCGCGGGCCCTGCGTCCGGCAGGACCACGAAGCGCCGCTCGCCGTCGCGCATCACCGTGACGACCGCCCCCTTCGACCGCGCCAGCGACCGCTCGATCATGTCGGCTGCCACCACGCGGCCGTCGACGCGCTCGACGACGTCTCCGGTCCGCAACCCGGCGGCGGCCAGCGGCGACGCCGGCGCCACCCGCAGCACCGGCCGATCGCCCGATTGCACGGCCACGCCGCTGGACGCGCTCACGCCGCCAGGAAACCGCCGCCGGCCGACGTCCACCGCGAGCGTCCGCGTCCGGCCGTCGCGCCGCACCTCGAGATCGAGCCGGGCGTCCGGCCGCAGTGCGTCGACGAGCGTGTCGAGGTCGGCGACCAGGCGACCGCCCACGCGCGCGCTCACGAGGACGTCGCGCGGATGCAGTCCAGCCGACGTCGCCGGCGACTCCGCCTCGACGTGCGTCACTATCGCGATGCCGCCGCCGAATTTCTGGCGCAGCGGCGCGTCCATCGCCTGCAGGTCGGCGCCGAGCCACGCGACCGCCGGGGCCCGCCCGTCACGCAGCGCCGGCAGCAGCCGCCCGTCCAGATCGGACGCCAGGACGGGCACGCCCCCCGACACCCCCGCGCCGAAGAACGCCACGAGCCTGCCGTCCAGGTCGACCACCGCGGTGCCAGGCGGCAGATCGCTGGCCGCCAGCCGCGCGGCAAGCGAGGCCTCCGTGCCGGGCGCCGGTATCAACTGCGTGACCAGGGCGGCAACGGTCGGACGCACCGCGACGACAGGCGACCCGGGCGTCTGCGCAGCGGATCCGAACGGCAGCACATCGGCCGCATCGGCCTCGAGCCTGAGCAGGGCGATGCCATGCACCGGGTCCACCGCACGTCGCGTCGCCCGCGCGTCGGAGGCCCCCGCCCGCGCCACGGTCCACGCGCTGGCCGGACCCGGGTCGGCGACGAGGACGTCACGCGCGCCGACCAGCACGCCCGCAACCGGGGGCCCGCCAGACGCCGGGCGGGCCAGCACGAAAGCGGCACGCCGGCCCTGCACGAGGTGGTCGATGAACTTGGCGGGGTAGACCAGCGGCGTCTTGTCGAGGCCACGCTGGACCTCGGGAGCGGCCGGCTCGGCCGGTGCCGTGGTGCCCTGTACGATGGCCGGCTGCGCCTGGGCGCGACTGCGGGCGCGCACGTCGTACGCCGCGATGGCGACGACGACGCACCCCAGGGCCAGCAGGCCCAGCCGCGTCGAACGCTGCATGAGGGCGATCATGACCTACGACATTCGACGAGTCGAGCTCATCACTGCAGTAGTGGCGGTGACATACTCTCGCCATGTCGACTCGGGGTCGCCCCGGCATCTCGCGCGAGACGCGGCTCCTGGCGGCGACCATCGCGGTATCGGTGGTCGTCCTGCTGGTCCTGTCACGCTTCAGATTCCCGGCCGTTGCCGGGCCCGACGTCGACGGCGCGGCAGCCCAACCGTTGGCCCGACTGGCCGCGCGGGCGGCCTTCGACGACCTCTCGCTCGCCGTCCGGGAGTTGACCGCGCGTGTCGAGGCGTCGCTGCTCGTGATCCGGACCGCGACCAGACCCGCCAGCGCCGTCGAGGTGTTCTCGAGCCTGGCCGACGTCGCCGATGCCGCCGGCGGCACCGGCCGTACCCGGCGCCTCGTGCCGGCCCTCCGGATCCGTGACGACATCGCGCTCGTGGCCGCCGGCCCGTCCACGACGATCGAAGGCGTCATCGGCTTCCCCGGCCTGCCCACCGTGGTCGGACGCGATCCCGTCCGCGGCCTCGCGGTCCTCCGGGTGCCGGCCGCGGCCGCGCCGGTGCTGAGCGTGCGCGAGGGCGTACAGCCGCCGGTCGCCCCCGGCTACGTCGCGGTCGCCGAAGCGACGGCAACCGGCCCGGCGCTCCGGCCCGTGTTCGTCGGCCGCAGCGATGGCGCTGGCGATCCACGCTGGGACGTGCCGCTGTTCACGATGGGCCGCGGCGTTGCCGGCGACATCGGCGCGCCCGTCTTCATGCTCGACGGCCGGCTGGCGGGTCTCCTCACCGCCAGCGAGGGCGCCCCGGCGATGATTCCGGCGCAGGCCGTGATCGCGTCGATCGAACCGCTGCTGCGCGGCGAGAACCCCGCGCGCGGCGACCTCGGCGTCGCGACCCAGGCGCTCGACGACGCGCTGTCGGCAGCCACCGGCGCCGTGACGGGCGCGGTGGTCGTCGCCGTCGACGACGATGGCCCCGCCGCCGCCGTGCTCGCACCGGGCGACGTCGTCACGGCGATCGACGGCCAGCCGGTGCGCTCACCCGCAGCCTTCCACTTACGTGTCGCGCGGAGCGCACCGGGCCGATCGCTGTCGCTGACCGTCCGCCGCAACCGCGCCTTCGAGACCCTGCCGGTCACCGTGCGGGCCCGGCCTGCCGCCGCGCGGGCGGCAGCCACGACCGCCGACAGCGCCGACGAGGCCAGGCCGCTGGGTGTGTCGCTGCGGGTCGTCGAGGGACGCGGCAGCGAGGTCGTGCGCGTGCAGCCGGACAGTGTCGCGAGCGCCGCGGGCTTGCGGGTGGGCGACGTCGTGATTGCCGCCGGCCGGCAGCGCGCTCCCACTGCCGACCAGATCGCCGCGGCGTACGCGGCGCTGTCGCGTGGCGGCGCGGTGTTCCTCTCGATCGAGCGCGAGGGCCGCCCACGGCTGGTGAGCCTCACACGATGAGCACCCGGGACGACTGGCGCGAGATCGGCGGCGTCGACGCGCTCGACGTCGCCATCCCGCCGCGCCCATCGACGGGCGGCGGCTGGCTGCAGCCATTGCGCACGCGGGCCGCGCTGGGCCTCTCGCCCGTCGTCGCGCCGGCCGTGCTCTTCGTGCCGATCGGCATCGCGCTCGGACCGGCCGTCTCCAACGTCCTCTCGCCCGCGGTGCTCGGTTATCTCGAAGCCGTGGTGGCCGTCGCACTGGCCGTGCTCGGCGTGTTCGTCGGGCTGGCGCTCGACCTGCGCACCGCGCGCGATCGGCGCCTGTTCGTCGCGGCCGGCGCCGAGGCCGCGGTCACCATCGTGCTCGTGACCGGCGCCTTCCTGGTGCTGCTCTTCGCATGGCAGATGCCGCTCGGCCTGCCCGTCGCCCTGACCGCGCTCACGCTCGGCCTGTGCGCGGCCGCGTCGTCGGCCACCAGCGCCGAGGATCACTCGGAGATGCACGCCGTCGCGGCGCGTATCGCCGATCTCGACGACGTGCTGCCGGTCGTGCTGAGCGGCCTTGTCGTCGTCATGCTCGGTTCGCCGGAGTCGATGCCGCTGTGGCAGGCGGTCGGGTGGTTGTTCCGCACGCTGGTGCTCGGCATCTCGATCGGCACGGCGGGCTGGCTGCTGTTCGAGCGCGCGCACTCGAGGTCCGAGCGCAACGTGTTCATCGCCGGCACGGTGGCGCTGATCGGCGGAACCTCCGCCTACCTCGGCCTGTCGCCGCTGCTCGCCGGACTGATGGCCGGTCTGTTGTGGGTGTGGCTGCCCGGGCATGCCGATCGCGTCGTCCGCGAGGACCTGCAGCGCGTACAGCATCCGCTGATCGTCGTCCTGCTGCTCGTCGCGGGCGCGTCGTGCGAGTTCTCCCGACAGGCCGTCTGGCTGAGCGGACCGCTGGTGCTCTTCCGGCTCACCGGCAAGTTGACCGGCGGCTGGATCGCAACGCGGTTGCAGGGACGCGTGAGCGCCGGCGACCTCGGCGGCCACCTGATTGCGCCGGGCCTGCTCGGCATCGCCATCGCGCTGCACGTGCTGCAGGTGGTGCCCAGCGTCGGCCTGTCGGCGCTGCTCACGGCGGTGGTCGTCGCCACGCTGGCGTCGGAGGCGTTGACGCTGGTGCTGCGCCCCGATCACTCGGACGACGAGGACGACAGCATGTCGCCGGAGCCGGTGGCCTGATGCGCCTGCTCGCGCTCGGCGTCATCGTCGCGACTGCCGCAGTCGTCACGCAGGCCGATGGGGCCCTGCGCGGCGGCGGTCCCGGTACGGCGCTGGCCATCGGCTTTGCGCTGATCGCGGCGTCGCTCACCGGCGAGCTGTTCGAGCGCTTCCGCCTGCCGCGCATCTCCGGCTACCTGTTCTTCGGCATCGTGTGCGGGCCCTATGCGAGCGCCATCCTCACGCCGTCGATGGCGCGCGAGCTCCAGGTGATCAACGGCGTGGCGATTGCGTTGATCGCCTTCATCGCCGGGCTGGAGATCAACTTCGCGCGGTTGCGGCCGCAGCTGAAGGCGATGCTGACGATGGGAGGCGTGATGATCGGGCTGATGTGGTTCACCCTCTCGGCGATCTTCTTCGCGGCCTGGCCGTGGCTGCCGATCGCGCCCGATGTCGCGATGGTGCCGCGGGCGGCGATGGCGACGCTGCTGGCGACCGTCACCGTGAGCTTCTCGCCGACGGTGAGCATTGCGGTGATCACCGAGAGCCGGGCCCGCGGCCCGCTGGCCGAGCTCGTGCTCGCGCTGGTGGTGCTCGCCGATCTGAGCCTGATCCTGCTGTTCACGCTGTCGATGGAGAGCGTGCGGTTCGCGTTGGGCAGCGGTCAGGCCGGACACGGCATCCTCTCCGGTCTCGCGTGGGAGATCTTCGGATCCTTTGCCTTCGGCGGCATCGTCGGTGCGGCGTTTGCGTTCTACCTGCGGCACGTCGGACGCGAAGTCACCGTCATGATGCTGGGGCTCGCCGTCCTCCTGAGCCAGGTCGGAGCGGCGCTGCACTTCGAGCCGCTGCTGGCGGCACTCGGCGCCGGTCTCGTCGTCGAGAACATCGCGCCGCCGGAAGGCGACGCCTTGCGGCTGGCGGTCGAGCGCGGGGCGCTGCCGGTGCTCGTGCTGTTCTTCGCGGCGGCTGGCGCCAACCTGCACCTGGGCGCGCTCCGGCAGGTCGGGCTGCTGGCCGTCGGCATCGCGGGGCTGCGCCTGCTGCTGATCCGGGTCACCGCGCGGATTGGCGCGCGCGTCGCGCGGCTGGAGGGAACGCCCCCGTCACTGGCCTGGATGGGCCTGGTGTCGCAAGCCGGCGTCACGCTCGGCCTCGCGATCCTGATCAACGCCGAGTTCCCCGACTGGGGCGCCAGGCTCTATGCGTTGATCGTGTCGATGATCACGCTACACGAGGCGATTGGCCCGATCCTGTTCCGTTCGGCGCTGACGCGGGCCGGGGAAATCGGCCGCATGGACGTGCAGGAGCACGCGCCGGCCCGGCAGGAAGCCTTCAGCTGAGCGAGAACGAGGTGCCGCAACCGCAAGTCGCCTTGGCCTTCGGGTTGTTGATGACGAAGCCCTTGCTGAGCAGGCTCGTGTCGTAGTCCAGCTGGGTGCCTTCGAGGAACTTGAAGCTCTTCGGATCGACGTAGATCTTCGAATCCTCGGGGCCGTCGAACACCTGGTCCTGCTCGCGGGGCGCCGCCTCCCACCCGAACACATAGCTCAGCCCGCTGCAGCCGCCGGCCTTGACGCCGACGCGGAGCCCGCCCCCGGGCATGTCCTGTTTCTCGAGAAGCTTGCGAATCTGACGGCCGGCATCGAGCGTGATGTACATGGGTGGCATCTCGTAATGCGGAATGCGGAATGCGGGAATGTCGAGCCCTCGGGCATCGACATCTCTTGGCCCGCAACGTCCTCGGATCGATTCTAGCGCGCCAGGACCTTCTGCTGGCGGAGCGCCGCGACCAGCGCGATCAGCCGTTCGGCCAGGGCGTCCACGTCGGCCTCGGTGGTGGTGCGGAGCAGGCCGAACCGCAGGGAGCCGCGGGCCTCGGCCTCGCTGAGCCCGAGCGCGAGCAGGACGTGCGACGGCGCCGCGGACGTCGAGGCGCACGCAGCGCCCGACGACACGGCCACGTCGGTCAGACCGAGCATGAGATCGCGCCCGCTCAGCCCGTCGAACCCGACGTTGAGGTTGTGCGGCAGGCGTGGCGTCGCGGCACCTCGCAGGTGGACGCCCGGAAGCGCCTGCAGTCGCGCCCACAGGCGGTCACGCAGCGCCGCGACGCGCGCCGCGTCGGCGGCGCGCCTGACCCGCGCGAGACCGGCCGCCTCGCCGAATCCGACGATGCCCGGCACGTTGAGGGTGCCGGACCTGAGGCCGCGTTCGTGGCCGCCGCCGAGGTGCTGGGCGGCCAGCGGCGCCTTCGACGCCCGGCGGACGACGAGCGCGCCGACCCCCTTGGGCCCGTACAGCTTGTGCGCCGTGTACGACACCAGATCGAGGTCCTGAGCGGCCATGTCGATCGGGACGTAGCCCGCCGCCTGCGACGCGTCGCAGTGCATGAGCGCGCCGGCCGCGTGCGCGAGGCGCGCGATGCCGGTCACGGGCTGCAGCACGCCGATCTCGTTGTTGGCGGCCATCACCGAGACGAGCGTCGTGCCTGGGGTGATCGCGGCGGCGATCGTGTCGAGGTCGACGAGGCCGTCCGCGCGTACCGGCACGCGCGTGACGCGGGCGCCGTGCGCCTCCAGCCACGCGCAGGGATCGAGCACGGCCGGATGCTCGGTGACGACGGTCACGACGTGCGGCGTGACGTCCGGCGCGGCCGCCACCGCGGCTTCGACGACGCCGCGCAGCGCCAGGTTGTTGGCCTCGGTCGCGCCGCTCGTGAAGACGACGTCACGTAAGCGGCCGCCAACGAGATCAGCCACGTGCTGACGCGCCGCTTCGACCGCCGTCTGCGCGTCCCAGCCGAATGCATGCTGCTGGCTGGCGGCATTGCCGAACCGGTCGGCAAAGTACGGCAGCATCGCCTCGACGACCAGCGGGTCGCAGGGCGTCGTGGCGTGCGCGTCGAAATAGAGGCGAGGCACGGCAGACGCCTCGCGGCGGGACTTAGACCGGCGCCGGCGTGCGGCGCGACAGCGTGACCGGCATCGTCGGCACGGCGCCTTCGTCGACGATCTCCGCGAGCGTGCAGCCGGCCAGCGCGGTGAGGATGCGGTCCTTGATCCGCCACAGCGGATCGCGGACGTTGCACTTGGTGAACTGCTCGCAGGCGTGGTCGTCGGTCGAGCAGGCGGTGACGGTCAACGGACCGTCCACGGCCTGGATCACGTCGGCCACCGAGATCTGCGTCGCCGGCCGGGCGAGCAGGTAGCCGCCGCGGGTGCCCTGGTGCGACACGAGCAGGTTGCGGCGGACGAGCCGCTGCAGCACCTTGGCCATCAGTTCGGCCGGGATGTCGTACTGCTCGGCGATCTCACGCGCACTCGAGGCTCCGCGGTCGCCGTGCAGTGCCAGGTGCTTCATGGCCATCAGGGCGTAGTCGGTCTTTTTCGAGAGGCGGAGCATATCCACCAGTGTAGCGACAAAGTCAAAAG
>CBIHOS010000032.1:0-30010 GCA_966211945.1 uncultured bacterium | reverse complement strand
CGAACGCCCCGCGGATCGTTCAGCTCGCGGCTTCGGCGATGACGTTGGCCGCGGTCGCGGCGTTCTTCTCCTCGATCATCTGCGCTTCGTACGACAGCTGCAGGTGGCGGTCCATCGCGTCACTGGCTGCGGCCGGATCGTGCTGGCGGATCGCCATGTAGATGCGCCGATGCATCTCCGCCGACTCGCGGAGGTCCCGCGCCCGCCCGACCGTCTCGCGGCGGTTCTCGTAGAACACGGCCGACAACATCTCGACGAGCGAGCCGAGGATCGGATTGCCACTGGCCGCGGCCACCGCGCGGTGGAAACGGATGTCGTGTCGCAGGAAGTCCTGTGGACTGTCCAGTGACGCGAACATGCTCGTCACCTCCTCGGCAATCGCCGCCACCTGCTCACCGCTCGCCCGCCTGGCGCTCAGGCCCACGACACCGACTTCGAGCAGGCGCCGCGCCTCGAACATCTCGTCGCGCGTGAAGCCATGGAGCGCCGCCAGGAAATGCAGCGGCTCGGTTTCCAGGGTCGGCGGCCCGTCGGCCACGAACGTTCCCGACCCGTGCCGCGACTGGATGATCCCCATCGTTGAGAGCGCACGCAGGCCGACGCGCACCGACGAGCGGCTGACACCGGTCTGCAGCGCCAGGGATCGTTCAGGAGGGAGCCGGTCGCCCGGTTTCAGTTCGCCGCGCTCGAGCTGTTCGCGGACGTATTCGACGATGGTTTCGGCCGCGCTGGTGGCGGGCCGACTCGTATGACGCCAGGCGCGGTCGCGGGCCGATTGGCCGGACATGCCGCGCACGGGTGTCTCGCCCGCGGCCCCGAGAGGACCGCCGGGCGTGCCCGGGGGTTGTTGCATGCCGCCCTTGTATCACAAGTGTGACGGGCGGCAGAAGAGTGGCAGTGCGTCTGGCCGGGATCAGCGTGCCGTGCGCGCGTCGATCGCGCGGCGCACGGCGTCGTAGTCGTTCGGGAGTTCGACCGGCGCGTTGCCCAGGCCGGTGTCGATGCCCTCGAGCTGGCCGGTGTGGTACTGCAGCTTGAAGTCGCTGAACTTCAGACCGTTGGCCGTCGAGATCACCACCACGCGCTGGTCGCGCGTGACGTCGCCGCGGGCCGCCAGCTTCTCCAGCACTGCCAGCGCCACGCCGGTGTGCGGGCAGTTGAACATGCCGGTCCGGTCGGCCCGCGCCGCCGCATCGGCCAGCTCGGTCTCGGTGGCCTGCTCGACGATGCCGTCGTAGGCCTGCAGCGTGCGGATGGCCTTGCGGATCGAGACGGGATTGCCGATCTGGATCGCCGAGGCCAGCGTCGACTGCGCCTGCACCGGTTCGAACGCCCAGTTCCGCTGGTAAGCCCGGTAGAGCGGATTGGCGCGCGCCGCCTGGGCGACGACGATCCGCGGCCGCTTGGCCACGACGCCGACGGCGCGCATCATGTCGAACCCGGCCCCGAGCGCACTCACGTTCCCCAGGTTGCCGCCCGGGATCACGATGACGTCGGGCACCTGCCAGTCCCACTGCTGGACGATCTCGATCGCGACGGTCTTCTGTCCCTCGAGCCTCAGGCTGTTCATCGAGTTGGCGAGGTAGACGCCCTCCTCGGCCGCCAGCCGCTGGACGATCGCCATGCAGCCGTCGAAGTCGGTGTCCAGCGACAGCACCAGCGCGCCGTTGGCGATCGGCTGCAGCAACTGGGCGACCGACACCTTGCCCTTGGGCAGCAGCACGATGGCAGGGATGCCGGCCGCCGCCGCGTAGGCGGCCAGCGCCGCCGACGTGTCGCCGGTCGAGGCACAGGCGATGGCGCGCACGTGCTGGCCATCGGTGATCATCTGGCGCACGGCCGAGACGAGCACCGTCATCCCGAGGTCCTTGAACGACCCGGTGTGCGAGTTGCCGCACTGCTTGATCCACAGGTCCGGGATGCCGAGGCTGGTGCCATAGCGCTCGGCCCACAGCAGGTTGGTCCCGCCTTCGTCCATCGAGACGATCTGGTCGTCCCGGATGTCGGGGCACACCCACTCCTTCTTGCCCCAGACGGCCGATCCGTATGGCCACTGCGTCCGCTTGTAGCGGTCGTCGAACAGCCGCATCCAGGCGCCGGCGGACCGGTCCGAGAGCGCCTCGATGTCGTGGGCGACCTCCAGCAGGTCGCCGCACACCGGGCAGCGGTAGAGGGGCGAGAACAGCGGGTGGGTGCCATGGCACCCGGCGATGCAGCGGAATGAAGCGCGGTACATATCAGCCGATTACAAAAGTGTGCCGCCCATTGCACGGTTGCGTATGGGGCGCGCCCTGTGGAGCACACGCGTCACGATGCCGATTCAGGATCCGCCCGGAATTCGACCGCTTGGCAACTTTCGAGAGGTCCAGGAGGGCTGGTGTGGCCGTTGCAGCACCAGTACGGCGATGCGTGTGATCGCTGCGGCTTTCGACACCCGGAAAGGACGCGCGCGGTGAAAGTAGCACACCTCTCGGAACCCGCGGAAGAACGCGTGGTGTTTCGTGACGGCCTCGGTGTGCGCGAATGGCGCGACACGGGTACCGGTGAGCGGGTCGAGTGGTGTCATCTCGATCAGGCGTTCAGCGCGGCCGAGATCCCGCTGCGCGAGCGCGTCTCCCGCCTCACGAAGTTCCAGCACGTCAAGTTCGCCCGGATCTTCGGGCTCGAACCCTCGACCAGGCACAAGGGGCCGATCCTCGTCTCGAACCATGTCCCCGGCACCCGCTTCGCCGAGGTGCTGGAGATGGCCGGGCATGGACTGGTGAACTTCGACCCGGGCGCCGCGCTCCAGATCGTGCGCGACGTGCTCGGCGCGCTCGCCGTCCTGCACGATTCCCGCAACGTCACCCACGGCGCCCTGGCGCCCGAACGCATCATCCTGACGGCGACCGGCCGTGTCGTGATGGTCGAGCACGTGCTGGCGCAGGCGCTCGACCGCCTGCAGGTGCCTCGTCATCAGCTCTGGCGGGACTGGCGCATCGCCACCCCGCCCGGCCCCGGCCAGGCGCGGTTCGACATCAAGACCGACCTCGGGCAACTCGGACTGCTCGCGCTGGCGGCTCTGCTGGGCCGCCAGATCGACGAAGAGGAGTATCCGCATCGCCTGCGAGGCCTGCTCATTCCGGCCCAGGACCGTCTGGCCCGGTCGGGGGCCGCGCCGCTGGCCGCCGACGTCGTGGCCTGGGTCGAACGGCTGATGCCGATCGAGAGCCGCCGCGCCTTCAAGACCGTGCGCGAGGCGCAGCAGGCCTTCGAAACCCTGGTATCGCCCAAGGCGTCCGGCATGGGCATCGCCCAGGCTCGCGTGAAGGGCATCCTCACGGCCGTGGCGGCGCTCTCGCCGCAGCCCGAGCCGGCGGCGACGCCATCCGCCGAGGCTGCCTCGCCCGTAGTGGCGGTCGCGCAGGGCGCGAACGCATCCGCCGCTGCCAGCCCCGCGGCCCCGGCCAGCGACGACATCGACATCGAAGCGCTGCTCCGCCTCGAGGCTGAACTCGAAGGCGGGACGGCGCCGGTGGCAGCCCTCCCTGTTGCCGACACGGTCGCGGCCGCAGCTTCGTCTGCCACGGCGGCGACATCGTCGGCATCGTCGGCCGTGCCTGCCCCCGACGCAGCGCTGCCGATTCCGGCCACCACTCCCATCGTGGACGCGCCAGTGGCCGACGACGTTCCGCTCGACACCCTGGCGCAGGAGCGCCTCGACCTCGAACGGCAACTCGCGGAGATCGTCGCGGCCGTGGCACCCGACCCCACCGCTGTCGACGTGCCGGCGACGGCGACGACGGCGACCGAGCCCGTCGCCGAGGCCATCGCCATCGAGGAACCGGCGGCGATCGTTGCCGGGCCCGAGGCCATGGTGCGGCTGACGCACGAGACGCCCGACACCGCCGAGCCCCTCGTCGACGAGCGCGTGCGCTGGTCCTCGATGCCTGTCGAGGCCAACATGGAGGCCGCTCGGGCGACCGGCGAATCGACCGACCATGTGGCGGCGATCGAACCGGCCGTCGCCGCCGACGAACCTGGGCCGATCTTCGCGTTCGAGCCCATCGCCATCCGCGTGCCGGAAGAATCCGCGCCGGCGGCCGCCATGGACAACGTGTCGGCCGACTGGTGGCGCGAGGCGCTGCCCTGGCGAAACGCGCCCGCTGAACCCATCGTGGAGCAGGCCGAGCCGATCGAGCTGATCGAGCCGATCGAAGCAATCGAGCCGATCGAAGCGATCGAAGCGATCGTCGACGAGACCGCGCGGGTCGAGACGGCCGACGCGGTGGCACTGGTCGATGTGGTCGAGATGGGCGAGGCTGAAGACCTTGCCGAGGCCGCCGTCGCGGTCGACACCCCAGATGATGACGCCGCGGCCATCGTCGCGTCGGCTGAGGGCGAGGAAGAGATGTCGGATCGCCCGGCGAGCGGTCCCTGCCTGTCGCTTGCCGACGACACGCCTGCCGAGGACGT
Source organism: uncultured bacterium (assembly GCA_966211945.1). GTDB lineage: Bacteria > Acidobacteriota > Vicinamibacteria > Vicinamibacterales > Vicinamibacteraceae > Luteitalea. Next base: position 25,555 of record CBIHOS010000032.1, on the reverse strand, counting down.
ACTCGCGGATGTCGATCTCGCCGTCGACGTCATCGATACACAGATGCCCGCCGCGGTGGGCCGCGTGGACGACAACGGGCCCGACCCACAGACGTCCCTCGCCAGCGAGCCCCTGGCGCCGGCGCCCGACGACATCGTCCTCGCGGAAGTCGACCTCGCCGTCGACGTCATCGATACACAGATGCCCGCCGCGGTGGGCCGCGTCGAGGACAACGAGCCCTACTCACAGACGTCCCCGGTCACGGCTCACGCGTCACCGGCGGCTGACGAGTCCGACGAGACCGACGTCGTCACGCCGGTCGTGGCCGTCGACGAGGCTCCGATCTTCGACGGTTGGAGCGGCCTGCCGTTCGAGGTCGCTGCGGCCTCGAGCGGGACCGACGAGACCGAGGGGAGCGACGAGAGCGTCGAGAGCGTCGAGAGCGTCGAGAGCGCGTCGATCGACGCCGAGCGCTCCGACGATGGATCGACGACCGCCGTCCTGCTGTCCGACGAGCCCATCGTCGCAACGCTCGAGCCCATCGACGCGCCGGACGAGGAGCTCGCGCCCTCGACCTCCAGCTGGTTCGTCGTCGACGCCCAGCCGTTCGATGCCGGCGCATCCGCGGACGTCCCCCTCGCGACGGGCGGCTTCCAGGCGTTCGCCGAGCGCTCCGCGAACGACGACGTCATCGGCATCGCCGACGATGGGCCGGCGATGCGCACGGCGTTCGTCTTCCCGGATGCCGTCGAAGCGCCGCGGTCCACGGTCTCGCACTTCGGCTTCGAACCGGCCGCGGAAGCGCCGCTACCGGTCGTCGATCCCGTCGCGGACGTCGCCCATGCTGTTGACGATGCGTCAGCGAGTGGTGACGCGTCGCCATGGCTTCAGGCCGAGCCGACCACGGACGCCGCTGCAGGCGACGAGCGCACGCCGCTGGTGGACGACGCGTGTCTCGCGTTGCCGTCGATGGACCTGGCCGCGCCTGTCGTCGTCGAGACGACGGTCATCGAGGCTGTCGCCATCGAATCCGCGGACGACGATGACGACATCGCCGTCGCCGTCGAGGTTGCCGCGAGCACCACGCTCCTGACCCACGAGGTCGAGCCCGAGCCCGAGGCCGCGGTCACCGACACACCCGAAGCCCCTGAAGCCGTCCCCACCGCCGAAGCACCTGAAGCCGTCGACGCAGCCGACGCGCCCGCGGCGGAAGCGCCGCCAGCCGCCGAGCCGGTCGTGCCCGCCGAGCCGGGCACGTCGGACGCGCCACCGCCTGTCGAGGCGCAGCCGCTCGAGCCGCAGCCGGACCCGCTACCTGCGCTCCTGCCGGAGGTCGTGCCCGACGTCGTCCCCGAGGTCGTGATCGTCGACGGTGGTCACGACGGCAACGCGTGGGACGACCTGCCGTCGGAACTGCCGGCGGCTGACGGAGCGGTCGCCGAAGAAGGGCGACTGGAATCAACGGAGAGCGGCGACGCGGATTCCGAGTCGGCGGCCGCGCACCCATCGAAGAAGAAGCGGCGGCGGTCGCGTCGCAAGAAGAGCCAGCCCGCTGTCGCGGCACCCGTCGCTGCGCCTCTCCGACTCCGCGTGTCAGAGCCGGCCGCGATGCCGTCCGTGGCCATCGAGGCCGTTGCGCCGGCATCCGTGGAGCCGGTCCAGGTCACGGCGGCGCTGCCCGTGGAGCCTGCCGCCATGGCAGAGAACGCCGGGCTGCCGCAGCGTGGACGCTCGCTGCTCGACCGCGAGGTGCCGACCTGGACGCCGTCCGAGCACATCGAGATGCGTGTCCGGCCGCTGCTGCCTCGATCCGAGCCGCTCGCGCCGGAGCCGGCGCATGGAGCGGGTGGCGCCGACCAGCTGCCCGTGGTCATGCCGCCGTGGGTCGCAGCGGCATCGCCGGTGCACGGCGGTGCCATGCCGCCGCCGATCGAGCCGGTGCTGATGATCGAGCCCGAGATACGCGCGGTGGGCATGCCCGACCTCGACGAGGTCCTGCCGAAGGGGCGTAGTGCATCGGTGACCTCGATGGCCGACGCCATCGGATCGACCACCACCAGTCCGGCGAGGCCGGCGCCGTCCGAGTGGTCGCACGTCCCGACGGCACCAGCCGCACGCCGGATCTGGAACTGGCGGAAAGTGGCCGCCGCCGCGATGTTCTTCGCGCTCTTCAACGGCGTCGCATTCGCGGCGTGGTGGTGGGTGCAGCCGGGCGCCTACGGCACGCTGGTGGTGCAGACGGCGCAGTCGGGCGTCGAAGTCGTGCTCGATGGCCAGGTGATCGGCAAGACGCCGTTCCGCGAGGAGGTCGCGCCAGGCCGGCACGCGCTGACGCTGCGCCACAACGGACAGAAGCGCGAGATGCCGGTCGAGATCTCGCTCGGCGTGGTCACGACGCAGGCCCTCGAGTGGCCGCTGCCCGAGGGTGGGGCGCGCGGCAGCCTGCAGGTGACATCGACGCCGACCGGCGCGAAGGTCTACGTCAACGGGCAGCTGCGCGGCGAGGCGCCGCTGCTCCTGGACGACCTGCCGGCAGGTAAGCAGGAGCTGACGCTCAGGGGAGACGCCGGCACGGTGACGGTGTCGGCAACGGTGGTCGGCGGCGAGACGACGCCGCTGGAAGTGCCGATCTTTGCCGGCTGGGTGATCGTCGATGCGCCGGTCGAGATGAGCCTGCTGCTGCGCGGCGCGAAGATCGGCTCGACGATGGACGGGCAGATCCTGCTGAGCCCGGGCCGGCACCAGATCGAGGCGGTGAGCGACTCGCTCGGCTTCCGTCGCACGGTGACGGTGACGATCGAACCCGGTGAGGTGAAGCGGGTGGCGGTGAGCGTGCCGCCGGCGCCGCTCCAGGTGCAGGACGAGGCCGGATCGGAAGTGTTCGTGGACGGCGATCGTGTCGGCACGCTGCCCGGCGTGCTGACGGTGCCGCTCGGCACGCACGACGTGCTCGTCAGGCGGCCCGACGGGACCGAGCGGCGGCAGACCGTCACGGTCCGCGCCGGCGGCGCCGCCACCATGTAGGTGCGCTGAAGCAGGAAGGGACGCCTCACCGAGGCGTCCCTCCTTTGTGTCCCGCGTTCAGCGACTGGTCTTGCGGGCGGTCTTCTTCACTGGAGCGGCCTTCTTCTTCGGTGCGGCAGCGGCGGCGCGCTTGCGAGTGGTCTTGCGCGTGCCGGCTGGCGCCTTCCCTGCGGGCGCGTCGGCAGCGGGCTCGACCGGCGCCGGTGCCTCATCGGCTGGCGCTTCCGCGAACAACTCGCCGTCCTGGGGCCGCGAGTCGAGCTCGACGACTTCGGCTTCGACGACCGGCAGCGGCTCGGCCTCGGTCGCGGCCTCCGTGCTGGCCTCGCGTCCACGGCCTCGTCCGCGTCCGCCTCGTCCGCGGCGGCGCCCACGTGTGCCGGCGGCCGCATCACCCTGAGCGTCGCCGTCAGCGCCGACGTTCCCGCTCGTCGCAATCGCATCGTCGCCGTCGCCGCCTGACGCCAGCGTCTCGAACATCTCGGGCAGCACCGGGTCGGCCGTCGTGTCCTCGTCGCCGTCGTGGTCGGCTTCGGCAGCCCGTGCGAGGGCGGCTTCGCTGCCTGGCGCCTCGAGGAGCGGGCCGGGGTAGATGCGGATGACGCCCTGCCGATCGCGGTCGAGCCGGAACAACCCTTCGCGCTGCGAGTGGCGCAACGCATCGACGATGCCGTTGAAGCCGTAGCGGCGCTCGTCGAACTGCTCGTTGGCGGCGCGAATCACCTGCTTGGCCTGACGGACGTACAGCGGCCACCGGCTCACGACGCCAGGGCGCATGAAGATGTCGCGGATGAGCGCGTAGCCCTCGGCGAGCTGGCCGCTGGCGGCCTCGTTGCCACGTTCCACTGCGGTCTCGGCCGGGGCGGCGGCCTGGCGTGGCGCAGCCGGAGCGGCAGCGACAGGGGCGGGCGCGGCAGCCGGGGTCGCCGGCGCTGGCGCTGGCGTTGGTGCCGGATCGGCGCCGAGCCCGTCGAGCCCTTCACGCGGTTCGACCAGCAGGCTGCGTTCGTCGCCGCGCAGCGTCACCAGCTGTGCGCGTTCGAGCTTCTGCACGAAATCGCGGAACGTGCTGACGCCGTACTCGCGCTCCGAGAATGTCGAGTCCAGCTGCAGCAGGGTGCTCTTGAGGACGCCGAGCTGCGGCGTCACCTCGCGGTCCGCGAGCACCTTCAGGGCGCGCTTGACGAGCGGCATCGCGTCCTTGACGTCCTTGCTGGCGCCGCCGCGGCTGCTGCTGCCACGCCGTCCGATCAGGTTCTCGTAGGCGATGAACTCGGTGCAGTTCTTCTGCAGGATGACGCTCGTGAAGGCGCGGCCGCCGACCACGAACACCTGCCGGTCGTAGAGCTTCAGTTTCTCGACCAGCGCCATGAAGTCGCTGTCGCCGCCGACGATCACGAAGGCGTTGATGTGGCTGTGGGTGAAGGCCATCTCCAGCGCATCGAGCGCGAGGTTGATGTCGGCGCCGTTCTTGTCGCCACCGGGCGTCAAGTTGCGCTGCACCATCTGGATGGCGTGCTGCGTGAGTGAGCGGCTGTAGTCACCGGCGCGGGTCCAATCCCCGTACGCCACCTTGGTGACCACCTCGCCGCGTTCCTTCATCGCTTCGAGTACGGCGCCGACGTCGAAGTGGCCACCGAGGGTGGTCTTGACGCCGATCTCGATGTTGTCGAAGTCGATGAAGAGGGCGATCTTGAGGCGGGTTTCCGACAAAACGAACTGGTCCTTTCCAGGCGAATGTCGCCACCGCCGCCGGCAGGAACGAAGCGGGCGCGGAACGGAGGCGTCGGGCAAAGTGTAGCAGCAAGCGCGAATTCAGCGCCGCCTCAGCCACGTTTCAGGGCCGCTTCACATCGACGGGGCCGGCGCCAGCGTTGTCTCCAGTGTGCCGGTCCCGCGGGCCTTGCAGGTCCATTCCAGGCCCGCCCGGCGCCTTTCATCCTGGAGGTGCTTCATGTCGTACCTGTCTGCTCAGACCCTGATGGCGGCGCTTGCCGTCACCGCCCTGCTGGCGCCCACCGCGGTTCACGCCGAGGCCGCCACCGACCAGATCGTCCATTGGAACGAGGTGGCCACGGCGGCGACCGCCGCGGCCCAGATGGACCCGCTCACCGAATCGCGGGTGCTGGCGATGCTGCACCTGGCGATGCACGACGCCGTGAACGCGATCGTCGGGTGCTACCAGCCGTACGCGCTGGCCGAGACGGCCCCGGCCGCGGCGTCCGCCGAGGCGGCGGCGGCTGCGGCGGCCCGCGACGTGCTCGTGGCGTTGCTGCCGGCGCAGGCGGCCACGTACGAGGACGCCTACACGGCGGCGCTGGACCGCATCGACGCCGATGCGCAGGCCCGTGTCCGGGGCATCGGCGTCGGCCGGCGCGCGGCACAGGCGATCCTCGCGCGCCGCGCCAATGACGGCGCCGGCCGCCCGGTCGCGTACACCCCGCGCACCATCCCCGGCGACTACCAGCCGACGCCACCGGATCTGACGCCGGCGATGTTCGCGCACTGGGGCGCGGTGACGCCGTTCGCGCTGACCTCGCCGCAGCAGTTCCGGCCGGCGCCGCCGCCAGCGCCCGACAGCGCCCGGGCCCGGGCGGAGGTCGCGGAGATCCGGCGGATCGGCGGTGCCGGCAGCGTCATCCGCACCGACGACCAGAGCCAGATCGCCAAGTACTGGTACGAGAACTCCACGCTCGGGTGGAACCGCATCGCGCGGGAGATCGCTGCGGCCCGTCCGATGGATCTGGCGAAGCGAGCGCGGTTCTTCGCCCTCGTCAATGTGGCGATGGCCGACGGTTTCATCGCCGGCTTCGAGGCCAAGTACCACTACCGGTTCTGGCGGCCGGTCACCGCGATCCGCGCGGCCGGCGATGCGGGGTGGGCAACGTACCTGCCGACGCCGCCGGTGCCCGATCATCCGTCGACGCACACGGTGCTCGGCGCCGCCGCGGGCCGGGCGATAGCCCGCGCGCTCGGCACCGACCTGGTGAGCTTCGCGATGGAGAGCGGCGCGCCGCATGCGGGTATCCGCCGGCAGTTCTACTCGTTGTCCTCGGCCGCACGCGAGAACGGTGCGTCGCGCATGTTCGCCGGCATCCATTTCCGGTCGGCCGTCGAGACCGGCTTCGTGCTCGGCGAACAGGTCGCCGATTGGACTGTCGACACCGTGCTGCGGCCGTTGCACACGCCACTCGATAGCGATCAGTAACGCGTTCGGCGGGCCCACCCGCTACCCGTCACTCGCTACCCTGCGACCGATACCCGCTACCCGATACCCGACAGCCTCCCTGCAGGCTGCAGGCCGTAGGCCTGCAGCCTCTCCAGTCGTCACGCGGGGCGTGACGTCGCTCCGGCGCGACGGGTGAGCAGCGACACGACGACAAGCACGAGGAACCCGAGCGGGATGGTGACGATCCCCGGCTGGCTGAAGGGGACAGGCGCCTGCTCGGGCGGCCAGCCGTACACGTCGCGGAAGGCCTGCGCGCTGCACAGGATCCACCCCAGCGCGCTGCACATGCCGACCAGGATCGCGGCGACGATGCCCTGCTTGGTCGTGTGCTTCCAGAACAGCAGCATGACCAGCGACGGCAGGTTGGCCGAGGCCGCGACGTTGAAGGCCCAGCCGACGAGGAACGAGACGTTGAGCCGCTCGAAGGCCATGCCCAGCAGCATTGCGACGACCCCGACGGCGACGGCGACCCACTTGCCGGCCCGCACCTTCGCGGCGTCGGAGAGATCCATGCGCAAGACGTTCGTGAGGAGGTCGTGCACGACCGCGCCGCTCGCAGCGAGGATGAGGCCGCTCACGGTGCCGAGCACGGTCGTGAACGCGATCGCCGAGATGATCGCGAACAGCGGCTCGCTGAAGCTGCGGGCCAGCAGCGGCGCGGCCATGTTGTTGTTGGTCACGTCGAGCGCGCCGCTGGTCATCGCGCCGAGTCCGAGGTACAGCGTCAGCACGTAGAACAGGCCGATTGCGCCGATGCCCACGACCGTGCTCTTGCGTACGGCCATCACGTCCTTGACCGTGTAGTAGCGGATGAGGATGTGCGGCAGCGACGCGGTGCCGGCAAACAGCGCCAGCATCAGCGAGAGGAAGTCGAGCTTCTCGAACAGCGTGTTGCCGCGAATGCCCTTGAAGGTCGGGCTGGCTCCGGGCTGGAGCAGGTCGGCCCCGCTCTGGGCCCGTGGCGAGTAGACCGTCGCGACGGTGCCCGAGGGCAGCACGCGCCGTTGCGGCGACCACGTCTCGATCGTGCTCTCGTTGAACGTACGCAGGAAGGCGAGCGGCCCGAGCGGTCCCGTGCGTCGTGGCGCGTCGCCACCGGCCGCCTCGGTGCCGCCGGCGCCGCCCGGCAGCGCGATGACCGATCCGACGGTGTCGAGATCCTGCTGCCCGGGGCCGCGTCCCTGCGGCAGGCCGTCGACGCGCGTGCCGCCGGGACCGGTCGTCACGACCTGCGTGCGCAGCAGGCCGCCGTCCGGCAGGCGCCGGTAGGTGCGGACGGCGCCCGACGGTTCCTGCACCTGCAGCCAGGCGTCGGCCGGCCAGTCGGGGTCGGTGAGGACGCGCCCCTGCTGCTGGACGACCTCCGCGGCGACCGGCGTGACCGCCAGCCGTGCCGGCACCTCGAAGCCGCGCTGCAGGATCATCCCGGTGAGCAGCAGGCAGAAGCTGACCAGCAGTCCACCCTTGATGAACTGCACCCAGGTCGTCGACACCATGCCGGCGGTGACGACGATGATCGTCACGACGACGCCGACGATCAGCACGCCGGCGGCGTGCGAGAACCCGAGCAGCGGCTTGATCAGCACGCCGGCCCCGACCATCTGCGGAATCAGGTAGAACAGGCTGACGACCAGCGTGCTGATCGCCGCGGCCAGCTTGATGCCGCGCGAGTGGAAGCGGGCGTCGAGCGCGTCGGCGAAGGTGAACTTGCCCATCTGCTTGAGCGGCTCGGCCACCACGAACAACGCGACGATCCAGCCGGCGAGATAGCCGATCGAGTAGAGGAAGCCGTCGTAGCCGTAGAAGGCGATCATCCCGCAGATGCCGAGGAACGACGCCGCCGACAGGTAATCGCCCGCGAACGCGATGCCGTTGACGAACCACGGGATCTGGCCGTGCGCAGCGTAGTAGCCGCTCGCCGATTTGGCGCTGCGGCCGAGCCACCAGCTGAGGATCAGGACGCTGAGGACGAAGGTGACGAAGACGCCGACGGCCAGCGGTGAGGTGGTGTAGACCATGGCCGTGTCAGCGGGCGACGCGCACGTAGAGCGCGGCGAAGACGAAGGCCAGGACGATCAGCGCCAGACCATAGAGCAGCGAAACGGGCAGACCGGCGAGCGGTGTCGCGGCCATCGCGGCCGGCGCAAACGCGCTCACGGCCATGAAGCCGACGTAGACGAGCAGGTAGAGGCCGAACAGGTAGAGGGCGATGCGGGGAATGTGCATGCGGTGCGCAGGTCAGCCGCGGCGCTCGGGGCGCCACGCGAGGCCGTAGTTGATGATGCGTTGCAGCAGTTGATCGTAGGCGAGGCCAGCCGCCTCGGCCGCTTCGGCGAAGTCCTCGCCGTAGGCAATCTGCGGGTTGGCGTTGGCTTCGAGCACGTACACGCGCCCGTCCTCGGTCAGCCGCAGGTCGATGCGGGCGTACCCGCTCAGATCGAGCGTGCGGTAGACGCGCTTGCAGAGCCGCCGGATGCGTTCGGTGATGGCCTCGGTGAGGCCCGGCGCCGGTCCGCTCATGATGCCGTGCTTGCGCTGATAGGAGCCGCTCCACTTGACGCGCTCGGTGGCGATCCGCCAGCTCTCCCGCGGCAGGTTGCCCAGGTCGAGCTCCCAGACCGGGAAGACCGCGAGCGCCAGGTTGCCGACGATGCCGACGTACAGCTCGCGGCCCTCGATGTAGCGCTCGACGATCGCGTCGGTGCCGACGCTGCGGTGGATGAACTGGACGCGCTCGCGCAGCTTCTCGTCGGTTTCCACCACCGAGGCCTGCGAGATGCCGATCGAGGCCTCCTGGGTCAGCGACTTGACGATCAGCGGAAAGGTCAGGCGCTTGGGCCGCTGCACCGGCCGGCCGACCCGGAACACCGCGAAGTCGGGCACCGGGATGCGGTGGTAGGAGAGCAGCTGCTTGGACAGGGCCTTGTCGCGCGACAGCATCAGGCCACGCGGGTTGCACCCGGTGTAGGGCACCTTCAGCAGCTCGAGGTAGCTGACGATGTTCTGATCGAACACGCCGACCTCGGTGAAGTTCTCCATCAGGTTGAAGACGATGTGCGGCGCGAACTCCTTGATGCCGTTGCGGACCACGCCGAGATCGTCGGCGACGCCGACCGCGCGCACTTCATGGCCCATCACCTCGAGCGTGTTCTTGACGTCGAACTCGGTCTTCCACGGCACGGAGATGTCGTACTTGGTGTCGTCCTCAGGTGGCACGAGATAGTCGTGCATGAGGCACAGCACGCGCAGGCGACGCATGCGCGCAGTCTAACGTAAGACGCGTCTTATCACAGGAGAACAGGAGAACAGGAGAACAGGGGAACAGGAGACACGAGGGCAGGACGCAGGAGGACAAGACTCAGACTCCGTCATCGAGGTAGGGTCTGGTGCGAGGCACGCAGTAGCCTCGGGTGAAGGCGGGTCCCAACGCGGCCTTGTCGCAGGGCATCGCGTCGAACGACCACCGGGCAGCGCTCGACGAGCGGGCGCGGCTCACGTGGGACGTGGCGACGTCTGGTGATCGCACGTGCGTGCGCAGGCGACGGCGCGCAAGGCCGCGTCGCGATCGGTGGCGCCGTCGGTCGCGAGCAGCGACCATGGCCACGCACCGCCGTAGCCGGCCGCATGCGCGCGTTCGACGATGGTCTCGACGGCGACGGCGCTGCCGCGCGTCGGGAACTCGCCGAGCAGCAGCGGCGCCCGACTCCATGGCGCCTCCGGCAGTGGCGCGAGTGGTGAGCGTCGATCGAGATGGTCGTACCAGTGCACCTGCAGCAGGTCGAGATCGAGGTCGCGACAGAGCGACAGTCCTCGCGCGCTCGCGAGGCCGACCGTGACCGGCTGCCGTGCGTGCCAGCGCACGTGCAGCACGAGTTCCTGCAGGCTGCGCTGCACGAGGCGGCGTGAGAGGCGCTGCCAGGGCCGCGGCGCGAGCGCGCACATCCACTCGGGTTCGTTCCAGACGTCCCACCACGCAATCTGCGGATGGCGGCCGAACGCCACGAGCAGCGTGTCGACCGCGCCCCACAAGCGGTGGCGTGCGACCGGATCGCGCAGGACCGGCGCGCGTCCGCCGATCTGCACGCCGTTCACGAGGCGAGCCGGCCGCGCCCACGTGAAGTCGAAGAGCACGGGCATCATCCGCAGGCCGCGGGCGGCGAGCATCCGGAGCGCCGTGTCCATGTCGTCGAGCACGACCGGTTGCAGGGCCACCGGCTGACCGGTCGCGTCCGTGATGAAGCCGGCCCGGCCGTCGCAGCAGACGAACCAGCGGACGACCTCGGCTCCGGCCGCGGCCGCCTGGTCGAGCGCGAGCAGCAGGGGCGTGACGTCGCGCGTGCTGAGCCCGCCGGCAGGCCGCCAGGCGTTGGCGCCGAAGTCGCCGCCATAGTCGAGCCAGGGGAGATTGAGGCCGTGCGGGGTCACGGACGGAAGGCTAATGGAACTTTGGTTAGGCGGTGATCGTCCCAATCGGGCGGCCTGGCAAGCAAGCGCTTGCAGCTGAGGCTGCTTTCGCGATGCCGCCCGTCCGTCAACCGCCGCCGATGAACCCCGGCGTCCACGACCGTCCATGCAGCAGGACCGCACTCGGGGACTGCTCGCCGCCCAAGTGTTGAGAGCAAGTAATTACTTGCTTTCATCGTGGAAGTCAGATACAAGGCCAGAGGCGCGTTCTCCCCGCGCCCCCTCCCGACATGGACGTGCGCGAACAACTCCTCGAAGCGGCCCTGAAAGTCTTCGCCGACGCCGGTTTCCGCGGCGCGACCACCCGACGCATCGCCCAGGAGGCGGGCGTCAACGAGGTCACGCTCTTCCGGCAGTTCGGCTCCAAGGAAGGCCTGATCCTCGAAGCCGTCATCCGGGCGGTCGAACGGCTGCAGGACGAAGACGTCCTGCCCCAGACGCCGCTCGACCCGGAATCCGAACTGCTTGCCTGGACCCAGCGGCACTTCGACTTCCTCCGCCAGCACAGCCGCCTGATCAAGGCGGCGATGGCCGAAACCCAGACCCATCCGGACATGGCGTGCGTCGGCGACCGGCTCGGGCAGACCATCAAGCTGAACCTGCGGGCCTACCTGACCCGGCTCTGCGCCGGCGGGTTCTGCGACCCCGATGTCGACGTCGAGGTCGCCGGCAACGTGCTGAGCGGCACGGTCTTCGCCGATGCGATGGGCCGCGACGTCCACCCCCAGTGCTATCCGTTCTCCGCCGAGGACGCGCCACGCCGGTACGTGGCCTTCCTTCTCCGGGCCATCGGCGCTCGCCCGGCCGTGCCGGCCCGGACCGTTTCAGAGGCTGCTGTCCACCATGCCTAGATCGATCACCCTGACCCCCCGGGCCGCGGTCCGCCGCGTCTGCGCCGGGGCCCTGCTGCTCGTGCCCGCTGTGGCTGTTGGGCAGGCCCCCCCTCCCGCGTCCCCCGTGCCGGCCCAGTCGACGCAAGCCCCGACCGCCGCGCCAGCCCCGACCGCGGGCGCCCGCCGCCTGACCCTCGACGAGGCCCTGAGCCTGGCCGAAGGCGGCAGCGAGCAGGTCGCCGCGGCCGAGGCAGGCGTCCGCCGCGCCGGCGGCCAGATCGACCTGGCGCGCAGTGGGTTGTATCCGCAACTGAACGGCGCGCTGGGCTATACCCGGACGCTGCAGACGCAGTTCGACGGCATCTTCGACAGCGACGCGGCGCCCGCGGAGCCCTGCGCGGACCTCACGGTGAATCCCGGCCTGCCGGTCGATCAGCGCGTGGCCGAACTCGAGCGGTTCCTGCAGTGCCCGCCGGCCAATCCGTTTGGCGGCAGCACCGACAGCGACCTGCCGTTCGGTCAGCTCAACACCTACACCGCGAACCTGCAGTTCTCGCAGCGGGTCTACGACGGCGGATTGCTGCGGGCCCAGGAGCGGCAGGCGCGCGCCGGCCGCGACGCGGCCACGCTGACGGTGACCACGACCCGCGCCCAGCTCCATCTCGACGTCGCGACGGCCTACTACGACGCAGCGCTCAGTGATCGGCTCGTGACCATCAGCGAGGCGACGCTGACGCAGGCGGGCGAGACGTTGCGGCAGGTCGAGATGCAGCTGCAGGTCGGCCAGATCGCCGAGTTCGAGGCGCTGCGTGCCCGCGTGAGCCGAGACAACCAGCGGGCGGCGGTGATTCGCATCAAGGTCCAGCGCGATCTCGCGTACCTGCGCCTCAAGCAGTTGATCAACGTCGCGGCGGACCAGCCGATCGAGCTCGACGCCAACCTGGCGCAGCCGACCGGCGCGCTCGCGACGCGCTGGAGTGCGCCGCTGGCGGAGGCCGAGGCGAACCTGCGGCTCGTGGAGCGCACGGTCGTCAAGCAATCGGAGATCGGCGTGCAGGCCAACGAGGCGGCGGTGGATGCCGCACAGTCGGCCTTCCGGCCGCAGATCAACGTGACGTCGGCCTTCACGGCCTTCGCCTACGATCCGCTGCCGAAGTTCAACCGGCGCGACTGGACGATCGGCGCGGCGGTCTCGATGCCGCTGCTCGACGGCGGGCGCCGCAAGGCCAACCGCGCGATCGCCGAGGCGACGCTCGACGAGAGCCGTCAGCAGTTGCAGATGGTCAAGGAGCTGGCCGACCTGGATCAACGCAGCGCGCATGCGACCTATCAGGCGGCGCGAGCGTCCTGGGATGCATCGGCGGGCACCGTCGAACAGGCGCAGCGTGCCTACCAGATTGCCGACGTCCGATACCGCGAGGGGCTCTCGACCCAGCTCGAACTGAACGATGCCCGGCTCGCGCTCGAGCGATCCGAGGCAGACCGGGCCCAGGCCGCACACGACCTGCAGGTGGCGCGGGCGCGGCTGGCCCTGTTGCCGGATCTGCCGCTCGGTGCGGCGACGGCAAGCGCGAATGCAGCGACTGGCGGCGCAGGTGTCGCGAGTGGACAGGCAGGACAGGCCGGCAACCCGGCCGCCAGCGCTGGCGGGACCAGCGCGGGAGCAGGAGGCGCCGCTGGCGGCGTCGGGACGCAGGGGGGAGCACGGCAATGAGAGACGCGATGACATCGACGACGCGGCGCGGCCGCATGGGCATCCTGGGGCTGGCGATTCTCGCGTCACTCGCGGCGGCGTGCTCGGGGAGCGGCGCGGCCAAGGAGAAGGATCAGGGCGACGCGAAAGCCGCGGCGCCGACGGTGCTCGACATCGGTGTCGAGAACACCGTGAAGGTCGCGACCGACGAGATCATCACGGGGCCGGTCGTCTCGGGCACGCTGGCGCCGAAGGACCAGGCGACGGTGCGGGCCGAGGTCGGCGGTGCGGTGATCTCGGTCGCGCTCGAACAGGGGCAGGCGGTGCGCCGCGGCCAACTGCTCGCGCGCATCGAAGCGAGGACGGCTGGCGAGGCGGTGACCTCGGCCGAGTCCTCGGTGCGTTCGCAGGAGCAGGCGCTGGAGCTGGCCCGGCGAGAACTGGCCCGGGCCGAGAAGCTGGTCGCGGCCGGCGCGGTCGCCGAGCGCAGCGTCGAGGCGGCGCGCAACGACGTCGTGCGGCTCGAGTCCGAAGTGGCCAGCGCGAAGAGCCGGTTGATCACCGCCCGCAAGGCGCTGGGCGACGCGACCGTGGTCGCGCCGATCAGCGGCGTGGTGGCCAGCCGCACGGTCAACGCCGGCGACGTCGTCGCGGCGGGGGCCGAGCTGTACACGATCGTGGTGCCGTCGAGCATCCAGCTGCAGGCCTCGGTGCCGAGCGAGTCGCTCTCGATGGTGAAGATCGGCGCGGAGGTCGCCTTCGAGGTGCGCGGCTATCCGGGCCAGAGCTTCACCGGCAAGGTCGAGCGGATCAGTCCGGTTGCCGATCCGACGACGCGCCAGGTGCCGATCTGGGTGACGGTGGACAACCGCAGCGGCCGGCTGGTGGCGGGGCTGTACGCCGACGGCCGGGTGACGCAGGCGTCGCACAAGGGCCTGGTCATCCCGTCCAGCGTCGTCGCCGACCTGCAGACGCAGCCGACGGTGCTGCGCATCCGCGACGGCAAGGTCGAGAAGGTCTCGGTGAAGCCGGGCCTGCTCGATCCGCAGAACGAGCGTGTCGAGATCGTCGCCGGGCTGGCCGAGGGGGACGTGCTCCTCACCGGTGTGGCGCAGGGGGTGACGCCGGGCACGCAGGTCAAGGTCATCGATCGGTCGCAGCCGGCCACGGCCGGCGGCACGGCCGCCCAGGCGTCCGAGGCGGCGCCCAAGTCGTAGCGGCAGGTCGAACCCGGTACCCGGTACCCGGTACCCGGAGTGGAAGCCCCAATGCGTGAATGCGGAATGCGGAATGTCGAACCCGGTACCCAGTACCCGGTTCCCGGTTCCGAGACGAACGTAAGGAGAGATTGACGTGTTCATCTCCGATTTCGCCATCAAGCGCCCCATCGTGACCGTCGTCTCGATGCTGGCGCTCGTGGTCTTCGGCACCTTCGCGCTGTTCCAGCTCGAGGTGGACGAGTTCCCCGAGATCAACCCGCCGGTGATCTCGGTGTCGCTGCCGTTCCCGGGCGCCTCGCCCGACCAGGTGGAGCGCGATCTGATCGAGCCCATCGAGGAAGGGATCTCCAGCATCAGCGGTCTGAAGAAGATGGACTCGCAGTCGCTGGACAGCTTCGGCGTGATCATCGCGGAGTTCGAGTTCGGCAAGGAGCCGGCCGAGGCGCTGCAGGAGGTCCGCGACAAGATCTCGGAGATCCGCAACGAGCTGCCGCTCGAGATGGAGGAGCCGATCCTCAAGCGGTTCGATCCGAACGACTTCCCGATCGTCACGCTGGCGCTCACGTCCAACAACCTGACCGGCGCGCAGCTGACGCAGATCGCCGACCCGGGCGTGACCAACGAACTGCGCGGCATCCGCGACGTCGCCGAGGTGACGGTGGCGGGCGCCATCGAACGCGAGATCACCGTCGAGATCGACCCGACCGCGATGCAGACGGCGGGCGTCAGCGTCGCCCAGGTGGTCGGCGCGCTGCAGTCGCAGAACCTCGCGGTGCCGGTCGGCCGCCTGCAGGGCGACATCAACGAGCGCACCATCCGCCTGCGCGGCCGGCTCCAGGCCGCCAGGGAGTTCGGACAGATCGTCGTCAGTCAGTCGGGGGGCGGGGTCATCCGGCTGTCCGACGTGGCGCGCGTCTACGACGGCGCCGAGGAGCCGCGCACCGGCGCCGCCTTCAACAGCAGCACGGCGGTCGGCATCGAGGTCAAGAAGACGACGAACGCCTCGACCACCACGGTCAGCCGGGCCGTCATCGAGAAGATCCGCGACGTGCAGAAGACGCTGCCGCCCGGGGTCGAGCTGAAATTGATTCGCGACGCCGGCTCGCGCGTCGAGGCGTCGGTCGAGAGCGTCCAGTCGGCGCTGATCGAAGGGGCGGTGCTCACCGTGTTCACGGTGTTCCTGTTCCTCAATTCGTGGCGCTCGACGGTGATCACCGGCCTGGCGCTGCCGGTGTCGGTGCTCGCCTCGTTCATCGCCGTCCTGATGTTCGGCTTCAAGCTCGAGACGATGTCGCTGCTCGGCCTCTCATTGGCCATCGGCATCCTGATCGACGATGCCATCGTCGTGCGCGAGAACATCGTGCGCCACGTCGAGATGGGCAAGGACCACTACACGGCGGCGCGTGAGGGCACCTCCGAGATCGGTCTCGCGGTGGCCGCGACGACCTTCTCGATCGTCGTGGTGTTCGTGCCGATCGGCTACATGGGCGGCCTGGCGCAGCAGTGGTTCGCGCCGTTCGCGCTGACCATCGCCTGCTCGGTGCTGGTCTCGCTGTTCGTCTCGTTCTCGCTCGACCCGATGCTGTCGGCCTACTGGCCCGACCCGCACACCCCGATCGAGGAGCGCAGCTTCGTGTCGCGGATCCTCGACCGCTTCAACAAGTGGTTCGACCGGCAGGCCGAGCGTTACAAGTCGGTGATCGGCTGGGCGCTGCGCCACCGGATCGCGATGGTCGTCCTGACGGTCGCCTCGTTCGCCGGCGCGATCGCCTTGCCGGTGATGGGCCTGATCGGCGGCGCCTTCATGCCGATCATGGACAACTCGGAGTTCAGCGTCGTGGTGACGACGCCGCCGGGGTCCAACATCGCCTACACGCAGCTGAAGACCCAGGAAGTGTCGACCATCGCCCGCGCGCTGCCCGAGGTCGCCTACACGTACACGAGCATCGGCGGCCAGACCGAGTCGGTCGACGAGGCCACCGTGTACGTACGTCTGAAGCCGCGGGCCGAGCGGATCCGCCGGCAGGAGGACGTGGCGGCCGACCTGCGCGCCAAGCTGCTGCAGCTGGGCGGCGTCGAGGCCTGGATCAACACGAACTTCTTCGGCAACTTCAAACAGATCCAGCTGCAGCTCACCGGACCCAAGTCCGACGAGCTGTCGGTGTACGCCGAGCGGATCCGCGACGAGGTGCGTCAGGTGCCGGGCGCGGTCGACGTCGGCCTCTCGACCAAGGGCCGCAAGCCCGAGATCGACGTCGTGCTCGATCGCGGCCTCGCCGGATCGCTCGGCGTGACCGTCGGCCAGGTCGCGCAGGCGCTGCGTCCGGCCTTTGCCGGCATCGACACCGGCGACTGGATCGATCCGGAAGGGGAGACCCGCGACGTGTACGTGCGGCTGGCGCCCGAGGCGCGGACGCGCGTGAAGGACCTCTCGCAGCTGCCGATCTCGGTGCAGGGGCCGCAGGGACCGGTGCTCATCCCGCTCGGCCAGGTCGCCCGGCTGGAGAACAGCGTCGGCCCGGCCCGCATCGATCACCTCAATCGCGATCGCGTCATCAAGATCGAGGCGAACACCGAGGTGCGGTCGCTCAACGAGGTGCTGGCCGAGATCATGCCGCGCATCGAGTCGAAGGTGCCGCTGCCAGCCGGGTACGAGCTGTCGACGGGCGGCGAGTCGGCCGACCAGGCCGAGGTGTTCGGCGGCATCCTGGCGGCGCTGGGGCTGGCGGTCCTGCTGATGTACTTCGTGCTGGTGCTGCAGTTCGGGTCGTTCCTCGACCCGCTGGCGATCATGATTTCACTGCCGCTGTCGCTGATCGGCGTGATGCTGGCGCTGCTGGTCACCAACACGACGATCAACCTGATGAGCATGATCGGCGTGATCCTGCTGATGGGGATCGTCGCCAAGAACGCCATCCTGCTGGTCGACTTCGCCAAGTGGTCGATGGAGCAGGGGATGGAGCGCCGCGAGGCGCTGATCGAGGCCGGGCGAGTGCGCCTGCGGCCGATCCTCATGACCAGCTTCGCGCTGGTGGCCGGCATGATGCCGGTGGCGATCGGCCACGGCGAGGGCGCCGACTTCCGCGCCCCGCTGGGCCGCGCGGTGATCGGCGGCGTGATCACGTCGACGCTGCTGACGCTGCTCGTGATCCCGACCCTCTACGACATCATGGCCGGCCTGCGCGACTGGACGCTCGGCCTGTTCCGGCGCAGCGACAAGGTGCGCAGCCACGGTCACACCAGCGAGCCGATCGACCTGCCGGAACCGGCTGCCACGCGGGCGGGCCAGTAACGAAGGGTCTTGGTGGGGGCCGTTCCCCGAACGGCCCTGACGCCGCGCGACGTGACAGGGCGCCTCGGGGAGGCGCCCCTACCAACTGCGTTCGGCTACGTGCCCGTCGACCCGAACCCTCCCCGTGACGACGCGTCATCGTCGTGCGTGAGGGGCACGAAGGTCACCCGCGGCACCTTGAGCACGAACGCCTGGGCGATGCGGTCGCCTCGCGCAATGCTGACGGGCGCCTGGGTGTAGTTGAGCACCAGGACCCTGGCCTCGTCGGCCGGGCCGCGGTAGTCGCTGTCGAGCACGCCGAGCCCGTTGGCGACGATCAGGCCGCGTTTGGGCAGGCTGCTGCGGGCGACGATGGCCAGGAAATGGCCCTCCGGCACCGCGAACACGAGTCCGGTCGGGACGAGGGCGAGTTGACCGGGGCCGACCTGGAGGTCGGCGGCGGCGGCGAGGTCGACGGCGGCGGCGCCGGCGGTCTGATAGGCCGGGATCGCGGTGCCGTCGGCGGCCCGCACACCGACCGTTATGGAATCATTCGTTGAATCCACGATTGTGTATCTCCACATGTGATGCTACAGTCTTCTTCGACATCCGGAGCGGCTCGCGGCAGGCGCGGGCCCGGCAACCTGGGGCGGACATCCCAAGGTGCCAGCCCGGTCGGGGCAGGTGACCGGCCGTGGCGATGCGGTTCGAGACGAACAAACACAAGTGTCCGGCGGTCCCCCCGCAGCCTCCGGGTGTCTTCACTTGGTACTTCAGGAGAAGACACCGTGACGCCTCCAACGCCCCCCGTCGAGCCTTCGTCCCAGCCGGCGCCCCGGCGCCCGTCGCTGCAGGTCGCGCTCTCGCCGCAGGATCGTCGCTTCCAGCGCCTGGGCGAGAATCATCACCTCTGGCGCAATGGCCGTTTCTGGTGGATTGCCTACACGGTTATCATTGACGGCTGGCGTCAGGAGCGGATCCGTCATTCGCTCAAGACCGACGACCTGACCGAGGCACGCGTGCGCCGGGACGAGATCCTGGCCGCCGTCAGTTCCGAAGGCGTGTTGCGCCGCGTGAGCTGATTGCCTGGACCTGGTCTCGCCTCGCCGAAGCGGCCTGCTGGCCGCGCAGGCGGGCGGAACGTGAACGGCTGGCACGACGAAGCTCCGGCCCCAACGCACTTGCCTCACCCGAAGGATTAGTCCCGCATGTCCCGTTTCGTTCTCACGTCGGAGTCCGTGTCGGAGGGCCACCCGGACAAGGTGGCGGACCTCATCTCCGATTCGGCGCTCGACGCCTGCCTGTCGCAAGACCCCACCTCGAAGGTTGCGGTGGAAACGCTCGTGAAGGAAGACCTCGTGGTCCTCGCCGGTGAAGTGACCACGGGCGCCAAGGACGTCGATTACGAGGCGGTCGCCCGTCAGGCGATCCGCGAGATCGGCTACGACTGGCCCGACGAGGTGTTCAACGCGGACGGCGTGCAGGTGATCCTGAAGATCACCGCCCAGTCCAAGGAAATCAACGCGAGCGTCGTCGACAAGGCGCAGGCCGAGGAACAGGGCGCGGGCGACCAGGGCCTGATGTTCGGCTATGCGACAAACGAGAGCCCCGAGCTGATGCCGCTGCCGCTGCTGCTGGCGCACAAGCTCACCAAGGGCCTCGCCGACGACCGCAAGAAGGGCGGCGCCTACCGCTGGCTGCGCCCCGACGCCAAGAGCCAGGTCTCGGTGCGCTACGAGGGCGGCACGCCGGTGGCGATCGAGCGCGTCGTGGTCTCGACCCAGCACGTGGCCGACGCCAAACAGTGCGAGATCAAGAGCTACGTCATCGAGGAGCTCGCACCGCGCGTCCTCGGCGACTGGTGCCCGAAGACCGACCTCTTCCTCGTGAATCCGTCGGGCAGCTTCTCGCACGGCGGCCCGTCCGCCGATGCCGGCGTCACCGGCCGCAAGATCATCGTCGACTCGTACGGCGGCGCGGCGCGCCACGGCGGCGGCGCGTTCAGCGGCAAGGACCCGTCCAAGGTCGACCGCAGCGCGGCGTACTTCGGGCGCTACGTGGCGCGTGAAGTGGTGAAGGCCGGCCTCGCGAGCCGCTGCGAAGTCCAGTTCTCGTACGCCATCGGCGTGGCGGAACCGACCTCGCTGCTCGTCGAGACGTTCGGCACCGGCGACAACCAGGCGGCCGAGGACTACGTCCGCGCGACGTTCGACATGCGTCCTGCCGGCATCATCCGGACGCTGAACCTGCTCCGTCCGATCTACCGCTCGACGACCAACTACGGTCACTTCGGTCGGCCGGGACTGCCTTGGGAAGCGTAGGCCTCGCCTCCGCGTGAGACCACAAAGGCCGCTCGATTGTTCGGGCGGCCTTTGTCATTGGCGGCGTCGTACCGCCTACGCCATGCAATGCTCAATGCTCAATGCTCAATGCGGAATGTCGAAACCAAGATCTCGACATTGCGCATTCGACATTACGCATTCGTGAGTGACGGCGAAGGCCGTCACTCGCGGACCGGCATCGCCGTGAACGTCATCTCGATGTTCTCGAGCACGGCCATCGTCGACTTGACGCAGATCTGCAGGTACTCCTCGCCCTTCTCCGGCGTGCTGTCGCGCGATTCGCCCCAGGTACCCGACTTTGTCGCCCAGTACACCGAGCCCGGCGCGCTGAAGAAGTACGCCGTGTGGGCCGCGCCGATGTTGGCGATGGTGTACTCGGGGAAGTTGGGGAACTCGGCGTTCAGCTTCTCCGTGTCGACCAGGTCCGGGTTGATCGCCATGACCGCCGACACCTCGGCGGTGTGGGCGTGCAGGCCCTTCTTCAGTCCGGACCACTGGGCCGAGACGTCCGGCGGGATGCCGTCCCAGTAGTTGACCGGGAAGGCCTTGACGTCCTTGCCCATCTTCTCCGCCGCCATCGCGCACGCGTAGGCAATCGCATACGTGTTGTCGTAGTGGCCGTTGAGGAAGACGATCCGCTTCATCCCCATCGTGGCGAAGCCGACGCAGAGGTCCTCGATCAGGGCCATGAAGGTCGGAATCCGGAGGTGGATGACGCCGGTGAAGCCGACGTGCGGGTAGCTGAGCGTATAGGCCAGCGGCGGCGCGACCACCGCCCCGACCTGCGGCGCCACGCGGCGGGCGATCTCGTTGGGCACGAGCACGTCGGTGGCCAGCGGCGAATGCGGGCCGTGCTGCTCGGTGGCGCCCACCGGGATGATCACCGTGTGGTGCTTCGTGAGGAACTCCTCGAGTTCCGGGTTGGTCATCTCGCCGAGGAAAACGGTGGGAGGCTTCATGAACGGCATCATAACAATGCGGAAATGCGGAAATGCGGGAATGTCGAATCCACGGGGCCGGCCGGAGGCTCCGAACCCGGCACCCGGCACCCGGCACCCGGCCCGTCTAGAATGGTGCTGGTGACTGCAATCGTCTTCGACCTGGACGGCACCCTGGTCGACTCCTTCGCCGACATCAGCGCCGCCTTTCGCCGCAGCTTCCACGTGATCGGCAGCACCCCGCCGGACGTGCCGACCGTGCGCGCGATGATCGGTACGCCGCTCGCCGACATGTACGCGCCCTTTGCGACGGCCGCGGCAATCCCGGCGCTGATTGCCGAGTACCGTCGCGACTACGCCGAGCGCTGCGCCGACCGCACGCAGCCGTTTGCCGGCATCGTCGGCCTGCTGGGCGCCCTTCGCGCCGAAGGCCACGCGCTTGCCGTGGCGACCACGAAGTCGACGTGGATGGCACGCACGGTCGTCGGGAAGGTGGGGCTGGGCGATCTGCTCGACCACGTGCAGGGCACCGACGGCTTCCCGCACAAACCCGCTCCGGACGTCATCACCCACGCGCTGGCGGGCGTTGGCCGCACGGGCAGCTGGATGATCGGCGACACCGACTTCGACATCGAGGCTGGCCGCGCCGCCGGGCTGCGGACCTGCGCGGTGACGTGGGGCGTGCACGACGATGCACGCTTGCGCCGCGCGGCGCCAGACGCCATCGTCGACACCGTCGACCAGTTGCACGCGCTGCTGCTCGCATAGGCGGCCGTCCGTGCAGCCAAGCCCCAAGCTCCAAGGCCCAAGGCCCAAGGCCCAAGCCCCAAGGCCCAGGGCCCAAGGCCCAAGGCCGACAGCGAAGCCGATCCCGGTATAGTCCCTGCGTGCCGTTCGATTCGCTGCTCCGCGACATCCTGACCAGCCGCGTCTACGACGTGGCCCGCGAAACGCCCCTCGATCCGGCGCCGCGGCTCTCCGCGCGCCTCGGCGTGCCGGTGCTGCTCAAGCGCGAGGACCTGCAGCCGGTCTTCAGCTTCAAGATCCGCGGCGCCTACAACCGGATGGCGCGATTGTCGGCCGAGGAACGCGCCCACGGCGTGATTGCGGCCAGCGCCGGCAACCACGCCCAGGGCGTGGCGATGTCGGCCCAGCACCTCGGCCTGCGGGCCCGCATCGTGATGCCGCAGACCACGCCGGACATCAAGGTGGACGCCGTCCGCGAGCGCGGCGCCGAGGTCGTGCTGGCCGGCGACACGTATGCCGACGCCTACGCCTTCGCCCGCGACGAAGCGGCGCGCACCGGCGCGACGTTCATCCATCCCTTCGACGATCCGCTGGTGATCGCCGGGCAGGGCACGGTCGGCGACGAGATCGTCCGGCAGCGTCCCGGCGAACTCGGGGCGGTGTTCGTGCCGGTCGGCGGCGGCGGCCTGATCGCCGGCATCGCCGCCTACATCAAGGCGGTGGTCCCCTCGGTGCGGGTGATTGGCGTCGAGCCGGTCGATGCCGACGCCATGGCGCGCTCGCTGGCGGCGGGCCGTCGCGTCGTGCTCGATCGGGTCGGCCTGTTTGCCGACGGCGTCGCGGTGCGCGAGGTCGGCGCCCATACGTTCGCGATCGCGCAGGAGGCGGTCGACGAGGTCGTGTGCGTCGACAACGACGCGATCTGCGCGGCGATCAAGGACGTGTTCGACGACACCCGGACGATCATGGAGCCGGCCGGCGCGTTGGCGGTCGCCGGCCTGAAGGCCTGGGTGGCGGCGCAGCCGTCGCTGCCACGGCTGCCGCTGGTGGCGGTGCTGAGCGGCGCCAACATGAACTTCGACCGTCTGCGGTTCGTCGCCGAGCGGGCCGAACTCGGCGAACAGCGCGAGGCGCTCTTCGCCGTGACGATTCCCGAGCGGCCGGGCGCGTTCCGCGAGTTCTGCACGATCCTCGGCCACCGCGTCGTCACCGAGTTCAACTACCGATTGAACACGCGCGCCGAAGCCCACATCTTCGTCGGGGTGGCGACCCGGTCGCGGGCCGACGCCGACGAGGTGCTCGTGCGGCTGCGCGAGGCCGGCTACCGCGTCGCCGACCTCACCCAGTCGGAGCTCGCCAAGCTGCACGTGCGGTACATGGTCGGCGGCCGCTCGCGCGACGTCGCCCGCGAGCGCGTCTGCCGCTTCGAGTTCCCGGAACGGCCCGGCGCCCTGCTGCAGTTCCTCGACACGCTCGGCGGCCGGTGGAACATCAGTCTCTTCCACTATCGCAACCACGGCGCCGACATCGGCCGGGTGCTGGCCGGCTTCGAAATCCCGGCCGACGACGACACGGCCTTCGATGGCTTCCTCGACGCGCTCGGCTACCGGTACGCCGAGGACACCGGCGAGGACGCCTACCAGCGGTTCCTGGCGTAGAACCCTGGCAATTTCACACTTTCACAAGTTCACCACCACCTTCGTCGATCGAAGGTTGGCGGTGCCGATGAAATTCTGAAATTCCCGCAATTCTGCAATTCGCTGGCCCGGCGCCATTGCAATCCCGGCGGCTGTGGCAGATCATCCGGCCCATATGGGTACCACCGACTCCTCCCGTCGTTCGTTCCTCAAGCAGGCTGGCGCCGTGTCCACGGCGGCGGCTGCGGCTTCGGCTTTCGCTCCTCTCGCCACCGCGGCTCCCGCGGCGGCCATCGCCGCTCCGGGCGGGTCGCCGAAGAAGGCGGTGCTCATCGGCATGCTGCCCCGAGCCCTGCCGTTCCAGGAACGGTTCGCGCTCGCCCGCGAGGTCGGGTTCGAAGGCATGGAGGTGAACACCGTCGAGGACCCGGCCCAGGCCGAGCAGATGGCCAAGGCGGCGCAGGCGGCCAAGCTGCCGATCCACTCGGTGATGAACAGCGAGCACTGGCGCTCGCCGCTGTCGTCGGCCGATCCGGCCGTTGTCGACAAGAGCGTGCAGGGGATGCTCACGTCGATCCGCAACGCCAAGCTGTTCGGCGCCGAGACGGTGCTGCTGGTGCCGGCGGTGGTCGACGCCAAGACCGGCTACAAGGACGCATGGGATCGCTCGCACAAGGTGATTCGCGAGCGCATCCTGCCCGAGGCGGAGAAGCAGGGCATCATCATCGGCATCGAGGAGGTCTGGAACAAGTTCCTCCTGAGCCCGCTCGAGATGAACGCCTACGTCGACAGCTTCAAGTCCAAGTGGGTGCAGGCCTACTTCGACGTCGGCAACATCGTCTTCTACGCCTATCCGCAGGACTGGATCCGCACGCTGGGGCCGCGCATCAAGAAGGTGCACCTGAAGGACTTCAAGCTCGATCGCCGCAAGGGCAGCTTCGAGTTCGTGCACCTGGGCGAGGGCGACATCGACTGGCCGGAAGTGCGCAAGGCGCTGCACGAGATCGGCTACGACGGCTACGTCACCACCGAGATCAGCGGCGGCGACAAGGCGTACCTGACCGACGTCGTCGCGCGCATCGACAAGTTCCTCGCCGGACAGCCGCCGGTCGCGAAGGTCGCGCCCTGACTCCTGCCTATCCCGCTGCGTAGAACGACGGTGTCGGCGTCACCGAGGGGTAGGTGATGAGCACGTCGCAGCCGCCGGCGCTCGCGATGGCGAACGGCTCGGACCGGGCCGGCACGCACCACACCTCGCCGGGGCGCACCGCGTGCCCCGCGAGGTGGGCCTCGCCGTCGAGGACGATCACCAGATGGAAGTGCGGCGCCAGCGGCGCGAAGGCCAGGCCACCGCGGATCGTGCGGCGCTCCATCGTGAAGTAGCGGCAGTGGGTCAGGATGGTGCGTCCGGCATCGGCCGTGTGGCGCGAGTCGTTGCCGAGCGTGTAGGGCGCGAGGTCGGCGACGTCGAAGCCGTGCTGCAGGTGCAGCTCGCGGCCGCGCCCGTAATCGAACAAGCGGTAGGTGACGTCGGACTGCTCCTGCACTTCGACGAGCGTCAGTCCTGGTCCGAGCGCGTGCACGGTGCCGGCCGGCACCAGGAACGTGTCGCCCGCGGCCGCCGGCCGCCAGTCCATCAGTCGCTCGATCTCACCTGAGAGGGCCGCCGCCTCGCCCTGTGCGCGGGTCAGCGGCGCTGTCAGCCCGAGCCCCACCGTGGCCTGCGGTGCGGCCGCCAGCACGTGCCATGCCTCGGTCTTGCCGCGCGAGCCGCCATGATGCTGCGCCGCATATTCATCGTCGGGGTGGACCTGCACCGACAGGCGCTCCGAGGTGAACAGCAGCTTCAGCAGCAGCGGACACTCGACGCCCTGGTCGGGCCCGAGAATCTCATCGGGAAACGCCCGCGTCAGGTCGCCGAGCGCCGGACCGGCGCTGGTCGCGTTGCCGTCGGCGGTGAACCACGCCTCACCGATCCGCTCGCCGCCCGCTGGCGTGTCGAAGTAGGGCGCGAGATCTGTCACGCCCCACGGCCGTGCCGCGAAGGTGGGGAACAGGGCGAAGGGGCGCTGCCAGACGTGCATCCGATGATTATCGACCGGGTGCGGGGTGCCGGGTACATGCTGAACGCTGAACGCTGAACGCTGAACGCCGAACGCCGAACGCCGAACGCCGAA
>CBIHOS010000031.1:0-30514 GCA_966211945.1 uncultured bacterium | reverse complement strand
GTTCGGCGTTCGGCGTTCGGCGTTCGATACGCTCACCGCGCCCCGAACCAGTACGACATCTTCACGAGCACGACATCGTCGGCCGGCGCGGTGAAGACCCGGCCGGCGTCGCCGGCGAAGTCGAAGTCGCCGGTGGCGTCGAGGTCGCGGCGCTGCTGGGTCCAGACCACGAACAGCGACGACCCGGGGCGGAACTCCCACCGGAAGACAGTGTTGACGCGCAGCGACCGGACGTTGAAGTCGGGCCGCGCGACCCGGAACGGAGCCGACGGCCCGGCCCCGTCGGCGTCGACGATCAGCCCCTGCGCGCCCGGCTGGAGGGTGCTGCCGCCAGCCTCCCCGTAACGGAGGAAGTCGAACGTGCGCGGCGCCGCCAGTTCCTTGATCGCGCCGTAGTCGCCGGCCGAGACGAGCGGCTGCAGGAACATCTGCAGCGACGTGCGCGGCGAGGTCGCGACGCTGAGGCGCGTGACCATCGACACCTCCGTCTGATCGAGCTCGCCGAACACGTAGCGGTTGCCGTAGGTGGCGGTCGCGGCCGGATCGGGCACCGTCGCCAGGTACTGCGCGGCGACGATGTTGCGCCGGATGGCCGGACCGGCGCTCACCACGACCGACGGCAGCGGCCGCAGCGCGACGCTCACGGCGGCCGTCGCCGCCGACGCGTCGTACTGGCGCGCGGTGTAGCCGGCGTCGAGGGTGATCACCGCCGTCCGCCGGTTGTCGGTCGTCAGCGACGCCTGCGCGCCGAGGCTGCCGGGACGGACCGTCGTCGGGCCGCCGCGGGTCAGCTTGTCGTCCCACACGCGTCGCGCGTGCGTGACCGTCAGCGTCGATCGCCAGAAGTTGCGGTACTGGATGCTGCTGCCCGCCTGCCAGCCGTCGCCCTGCAGTTCGGCGCCGTAGTTCCAGGTCCACCACTTGGAGATCCAGGCGGAGCGCTCGCGCGTCCAGCCATCCGGGATCAGCCTGCGGAACTGCACCATCGCGTGGCCGCCGGCCCTGTCGGTCTGAGTCGAGAAGCCGAGGTCGTTGACCTCGAGCCCCGGGCTCATGCCCCACACACCGAGGTTGACGGTGACGTTGCCGCTGTTGCGATTGAGGTTCGCCTGGCCGGTCCACCCGGACAGGCTCGTCGCGCTGGTGTCGAGCGACACGTGCGGCGCGTCGGGCCGCTGGTAGTAGCGCTGCTCGGCCCGCTGCAGCCGCGCGATCGCGGCGGCGTCACCCTGCAGCCAGCTGCCGGCGATGCCGCCGTGCAGCACCCAGAGGCGGCGCCGGTCGATGAACCAGTGCCCGTCGACGCCGAGCATGTGGGCGCGCGAGGCCAGCGTCGAGGCCAGCGTCGCGTCGCGCCCTTCGCGGATGACCGAGGTGCCGAGGATGCCGATGCCGGCGCGCGTCCCGAGCTCGCGCTGCGCGCGAATCACGGCGTAGTTCGTGAGCGGTTCCACGTCGCGGCGATCTGTCTGTCCCGCCGCGAACACGCGTGCCTGTTCGCGTCCGGTCACCGCGTCGAGCGCGCCAATCGTCCAGCCGCCGCGCGTCCGCCCCACCAGCTTGCCGGCGCCGAGGATCGTCGTCGTGGCGGGCGTGTCGACGAAGTCGCTCGCGACCCGCCCCTGCGGCGCGCGGCCGATGCGGCGGCTGTAGAAGAGGGTCGGCTCGGGCCGGAAGAAGCCCCAGTACTCGCTCGCGCCGCTGCGGCCGAAGTTGCCGAACACCTTGGCGCCCTCGGTGAAGAACGGTCGGCGCTCCTCGAAGAACACCTCGAACTGGGTCAGGTTGACCACCGCCGGATCGACTTCCACCTGGCCGAAGTCGGGGTTGAACGTCGCGTCGAGCGTGAGGTTGCTCGTGACGCCGTACTTGACGTCCATGCCGGTGGCGCCGAACACGCGCGTGCCGTCGTCGAAGGGGTTGCCCGGCGCCGCCGCGATGAACTCGCCACGCGACGTCACGTACGGCATGACTTCGAGCGTGCCGCGCGGCGTCACGCCGTGAATCCCTTCGAGATGGGCCATGCGGGAGGCGAGGCCCGACTCGTTCTTGCGCACCAGCTGCAGCCAGTCGGCTTCGTTGCGGCGCTGGATGATCCGCTGGACGTTGATGCCCCACGTGTATCGCTCGCTCGCGGCAAAGCGGAGCTGGGAGAGCGGAATGCGCATCTCCACCGTCCAGCCCTGCTCGTCCACCTCCACCGCCGAGGCCCAGACGGCGTCCCACGTGACGTCGAGGAACTGGTCGTTGTAGATGAGCGCGTCGCGCTGCACGCCCGCCGCCGAGACGCCGAACTGCGCCCCCGTCAGGTGATCGTGATGCGGGTCCAGGTAGACGACGAAGGCGTCGGCCTCGACGACGACGTCGCGGCGGGAGACCTGACGGACGATGGCCGAGGGCTCGCGATCGAAGAGGCGGGCGCCGACGTACAGTGCCTCGTCGTCGTAGGCGATCCGCACCAGCGACGGCTCGCTGGCCGGGTCGCCTTCGACCGGATCCCGTTGCAGGAAGTCGCCCGCGGGCTCGGTGACCGCCCAGATTGCATCGTCCAGGCGGCCGTCGACGACGGGCGGATCGACGGCCCGGCCGGCCTGCAGCTGGCGAGGCGGGACGGCTTGCGACGCGGTGGCGGAGACGGCGGTTCCGGTCACCCCGAGCAGGAGCAGGCTGAGGGCAACGACGCGCGGTCCCACGGCGCGGATTCTAACGGCCGCGGCAGCATTGCACCATCGTGCGGCATGACATAGGCTGGACGGGATCCGGAGAATCGTCCGCCCGATGGTCCCTGAGCACTGTCCCGCGCCGGCGGGCCGATGGCGCGTCGCCAGACGCACCATGGCCATGTTGGCGCTCGTCGTCACCGCGACCGCGGTGGCGGCGTGTCGATCGCGCGTCCCCGACATGGCCGGCTTGCCGGCGCAGGTGGACTTCAACTTCCACGTCCGCCCCATCCTGTCGGACAAGTGCTTCGCCTGCCACGGCCCCGACGACCGGGCGCGCAAGGGCGGCCTGTCGCTGCACACCCGCGATGGCGCCTTTGCCGAACTCGCCACAGGCCACCGCGCGATCGTCGCCGGCCGGCCCGGGAAGAGTGAGCTGGTCCGCCGCATCACGAGCACCGATCCGGCCGTGATGATGCCGGCACCGGCGTCGCACCTGTCGCTCTCGGAACTCGAGAAGGCGACGCTCGTCCGCTGGATCGAGCAGGGCGCCGAATGGCAGCCGCACTGGGCCTTCACGGCGCCGCGCAAGCCGGCGCTGCCGACCGGTGCCGACGTCGACGGCCTCGCCAGCCCGATCGATCGGTTCGTGACCGCGCGGCTGCGCGGCACCGGGCTGACACCCCAGCCCGAAGCGCCGCGCGAGACGCTGATCCGCCGCGTCACGATCGATCTCACCGGGTTGCCGCCGACGCTGGCCGAGCTCGACGCGTTCCTGCGCGACAGGTCACCGGACGCCTATGAGAAGGTGGTCGACCGGCTCCTCGCCTCCGAGGCATTCGGCGAACGGATGGCGGCCGGCT
Source organism: uncultured bacterium (assembly GCA_966211945.1). GTDB lineage: Bacteria > Acidobacteriota > Vicinamibacteria > Vicinamibacterales > Vicinamibacteraceae > Luteitalea. The sequence goes on along the minus strand of CBIHOS010000031.1, from coordinate 26,991 downwards.
GGCTGGACATCGCCAGGTACGCCGACTCGCACGGCTATCAGGACGACGGGATGCGGCCGATGTCGCCGTGGCGCGACTGGGTGATCGACGCGTTCAACCGCAACATGCCCGTCGATCAGTTCCTGACCTGGCAGCTGGCCGGCGATCTGCTGCCCGACGCGACCACCGAACAGCGGCTGGCGACGGCGTTCAACCGCCACCACATGCAGAGCCAGGAAGGCGGCATCGTCTCCGAGGAGTATCGCGTCGAGTACGTGGCAGACCGCGTCAACACGTTCGGCAGCGCCTTCCTCGGCCTGACGCTGCAGTGCGCGCGCTGTCACGATCACAAGTACGACCCGATCCTGCAGAAGGACTTCTTCAAGATCTACGCGTTCTTCAACAACGTCAACGAGACCGGGCAGATTCCCTACTCCGGGATGCCGAGCCCGACCCTGACCATCTCCGATCCCGAGGCGGACCGCACGATCGCGGCGCTGCGGGCCGCGATCGGACCGCTCGAACAGGCGACGCGCGTCGACCGTCTGGCCACGGGACCGGCGTTCGAGGCGTGGTTGGCCCGGGCCGAGGCCGCGCCGGATGCGGTGCCGGCGCCGCTGCCGCGGCCGATCGTGCACCTGCCGCTCGAGCGCCTGCAGGACTACGCGTTTGCCAATCTCGCCACGCCGGAACGCAAGGGCGTGGTAGGCAGCGAGACCGAGCGCAAGAAGAAGACGGCACGGACGCCGGTGACCGTGCCGGGGCGGGTCGGCATGGCGCAGCGCCTGGTCGGCGACAGCCAGGTGGACCTCGGCGGGCGCGACGACGACTTCGGCTTCTTCGAACGCAACGAGCCGTTCTCGTTCGCGCTGTGGATGCGCCGCGACAAGGACGGAATCGGCGGCCCGGTCATGACGCGATCCGGCGCGGTGATGAACGGGCACCGCGGCTACGAACTGATCCTGCGTCCGGACGGCACGCTGACGACCGGCCTGCACCACGTGGCGCCCGACAACTCGATCGAGATCGAGACGGCCGCGCCGCTGAAGGTCGGCACCTGGTACCACGTGACGGTCACCTACGACGGATCGAGCCGCGCCGCCGGGCTGCGCCTCTTCCTCGACGGCATGCTCGCGCCGACGCACGTGATGACCGACAACCTGGCGCGCAGCATCATCAGCGAGCCGAGCGGCGACCACGGCGGCATCTCAGCGATCCGGTTGGGGCGACGCGGCGACGAGAACCTGTCCGACGTGTCGGTCGACGAGTTCTACGTCTTCCCCGATCAGCTGACGGCGCTGGAGGTCGCGCGGCTCGCGGCGCTCGGCACAGACGGCGCGGTAGGTAGGGACGGCTCGCCGAGCCGTCCGGCGACGAATGATGGCGGTGCGAAGGCCGAAGGCCGGGCAGCGAAGCCGCCCACGACGGCCTTCAGCGAAGCCGACCTTGCCGACCATTGGGTGCGTCGCATTGCGAAGCTCGGGGAAGCCGACCGGGCGAAGCTGCGCACGCTGCGCGGCAGGGAGAACGCCATCATCACCAGGCTGCCGCAGGTGATGGTGATGCGCGAGCTGCCGCCCGACCGGGCGCGCCCGACGTTCGTGCTGGCGCGCGGCGCCTACGACGCACCGACCGAGCGCGTCGAGGCCGACACCCCGGGCGCCCTGCCGCCCTTCGATCCGAAGCTGCCGCGCAACCGTCTCGGCCTCGCCCGGTGGCTCGTCGGCCCCGACAACCCGCTCGCCACCCGCGTCGTCGTCAACCGCTACTGGGGCATGCTGTTCGGCAACGGCCTGGTGGCGACGCCGGAGGACTTCGGCGCGCAGGGATCGCTGCCCTCGCACCCCGAACTGCTCGACCACCTCGCGGTGAGCTTCCGCGAAGGCGGCTGGAATCTGAAGGCGCTGCTCAGGCAGATGGTGCTGTCGCGCACGTACCGGCAGTCCTCGACGGCCACGCCGCAGGCCCGCGACATCGATCCGGGCAACACGCTGCTGGCGCGCGGACCGTCGTACCGCCTGGCGGCCGAGCAGATTCGCGATGGCGCGCTCGCCGCCAGCGGGCTGCTGGTGCGGACGATCGGCGGGCCGAGCGTGTACCCCTATCAGCCGCCCGGCCTCTGGGAAGAGCTGGCGACGCGCAACGCGACCACCTACGTGCAAGGCAAGGGCGAGGACCTCTACCGCCGCAGCCTGTACACGGTGTGGAAGCGCAGCACGCCGCCGCCGTCGGCGATCAGCTTCGACGCCTCCGAGCGGCTGCTGTGCATCGTCAAGCGGCAGCGGACGAGCACGCCGCTGCAGGCGCTCGTGCTGCTCAACGACGTACAGTACGTGGAGGCGGCCCGGGTGCTCGCCGAGCGCCTGGTCGCCGAGCGAGGCTCGTCGGCGGACGAGCGGATCACGGCGGCGTGGCGGCTGCTGACGAGCCGGTCGCCCCGGCCACGCGAACTCGCCACGACGCGGGCGCTCTACGAAGCCCAGCGGGCGAGCTACGCGAAGGCGCCGGCGGCGGCGCGCGCGCTCGCGGCGACGGGCGACTCGGCAACGGCTCGCGGCCTCGATGCCGTGGAGGTCGCGGCCTGGACGGTCGTGGCGAGCACGATCATGAACACGGACGAAGCGGTGAACAAACGATGAAGGCGCTCGAGGATCTCAAGTTCAACGCGACGCGCCGCCACTTCCTGTCGGCGGCCAGCCTCGGCATCGGCTCGGTGGCGCTCGGGACGCTGCTCGACCCCGCCCACCTGCTGGGCGGCCAGGCGCAGTCCGGCGGTGCCGCCGGCGGTGCGGCCGGAGCGGCGCCGGCCGGTCCGCTGCTGCAGACGACGCACGTCGTGCCGCGCGCCAAGCGCATCATCTACCTGTTCCAGAGCGGTGGCCCGTCGCAACTCGATCTGTTCGACGAGAAGCCGCTGCTGCGCGCGATGAACGGCCAGGAACTGCCCGACTCGGTGCGCAAGGGCCAGCGCCTGACCGGGATGACGGCGCACCAGAAGCAGTTCCCGCTGGCCGGATCGCAGTTCACGATGGCGCGGCACGGCCAGAGCGGCGCGATGGTCAGCGAGCTGCTGCCGCACACGGCGGCAATCGCCGATCGGCTGTGCTTCGTGAAGTCGATGCACACCGAGGCGATCAACCACGACCCGGCGGTGACCTTCGTCCAGACCGGATCGCAGCAGGCCGGGCGGCCCTCGATGGGTTCGTGGATGTCCTACGGGCTCGGCTCGGACAACACCAACCTGCCGTCGTTCATCGTGCTGCTGTCACGGGCCCGCGAGGGCGACCAGCCGCTCTACTCGCGGCTGTGGGGCAGCGGCTTCCTGCCGTCGCAGCACCAGGGCGTGCAGTTCCGCCGCGGCAGGGACCCGGTCCTGTACCTCGGCGATCCGGCCGGGCTCGATGCCACGACCCGGCGGCGGATGCTCGATGCGTTCCGCGCCCTCGAGGAAGAGCAGCATGCGCGCGTGCTCGATCCCGAGATCAACGCGCGCATCGCCCAGTACGAGATGGCCTACCGCATGCAGTCGTCGGTGCCGGAGGTGATGGACTTCGCCAACGAGCCGGCCCACGTGCTCGAGATGTACGGGCCGGAGGTGAAGACGCCGGGCACCTTCGCCGCCAACTGCCTGCTGGCGCGGCGGCTCGCCGAGCGCGACGTGCGGTTCATCCAGCTGTATCACCAGGGCTGGGACCAGCACGGCAACCTGCCCAAGGACATCCGGATCATGACCCGGTCGGTGGACCAGCCGTCGGCGGCGCTGGTCGCGGACCTGGAGCAGCGCGGACTGCTCGAGGACACGCTGGTCATCTGGGGCGGCGAGTTCGGCCGGACCAACTACTCGCAGGGCAAGCTCACGAAGGACAACTACGGCCGCGACCACCACCCGCGGGCGTTCACGGTCTGGATGGCCGGCGGCGGCATCAAGCCGGGCATCACCTACGGCGAGACCGACGAGTTCGGCTACAACGTCGCGCGCGATCCGGTCCACGTCCACGACTTCCAGGCAACGCTGCTGCACCTGCTCGGCGTCGATCACGAACGCCTGATCTTCAAGCACCAGGGCCGCCGCTACCGGCTCACCGACGTGTCCGGCCACGTCGTCAAGGCGCTGCTGGCGTAAGCGTGTGCTGACGCGATGGTCGAGCCACCGCTGGGTGGCGCGTCTCGAGGTCGCCCTGATCGTCGCCGTCATCGGCGGCGTCGGACTGGGGGCGTGGCGGACCGGCGGCGATCTGGCGGCCTTCGTCGGCCGCTTCCATCCGCTCCTCGTCCACCTGCCGATCGGCTTCCTGATCCTCACGGCGATCGTCGAGGGACTGTCGCGCAGCAAGCGCTACGCGGAGGCGCGCCGGCTGGTGCCCCTGCTGCTGGCGCTCAGTGCGCTCAGCGTGCTCGGCGCGGTCGTCACCGGCACGCTGCTGGCGCGCGGCGGCGAGTACGACGCGGCGCTCGTCGGCCGTCACCAGGCCTGGGGCATGTACCTCGGGGTGGCGGTCGTGCTGGCGGTCGTCGCCGCCTGGCTGCGCGGCGTCCAGGAGACGACGAGGTCGCGAGCCCTGTACGGCGGCACCTTTGCGCTGTCGCTGCTGCTGATGGGCGTGACCGGCCATTTCGGTGGATCGCTCACCCACGGCGAGTCGTTCCTGAGCGAACACATGCCGCCGCTGCCATGGCTCACGCCGGCCACGGCGAGCACCGCACGCGGCCCCGTCGATCGGAACGCGACGCCGGTGTTCGCCACCCTTGTCGCCCCGACGCTGCAGAGCCGTTGCGCCGGCTGTCACGGGCAGGCGAGACAGTCGGGCGGGTTGCGGCTCGATTCGGTCGAGGCGATCCGCAAGGGCGGCGACGGCGGCGCCGTGATCGTCGCCGGACAGGCCGCGGCCAGCGAGATGGTCCGTCGGATCTGGCTGCCGGCGTCGGACAAGAAGGTGATGCCGCCCAAGGGGCACCCGTCGCCGACGCACGCCGAGGGCGCGCTGCTGCGCTGGTGGATCGACCAGGGCGCGTCGTTCGACCAGATGCTCGGCGACGTCGAGGTGCCGGAGGAACTCGAGGCCGCCGTGATCGATCGGCTCGGACCGATCGACTTCGATGCGCCGGCGATCCTCGCGGTGCGGGTGCCGACCGGCGATCCGGCGGCGATCGACGCGCTGCGCCAGCTGAAACTGCGGGTCGAACCGCTGCGGCACGACACCGGGCTGCTCCATGTGCAGGCGCCGCCCGCGGCGCGCGGCCTGTCGGATGCCGACCTGACGCGGCTGGCGCCGCTGGCGCCGCAGATCACCTGGCTCGACCTCGGCGGAACGGCGGTCACCGACGCCGGGCTGCGGGCGCTGCTGCCCACGCTGGTCAACCTGTCGCGGCTGTCGCTGGACCGCACCGCGGCCACCGACACGGCACTCGCGCCGCTGGCGTCGCTGCAGCGTCTCGAGACGATCAATCTCTACGCCACGCAGGTCACCGATGCCGGCCTCGAGCCGCTCGGCAAGCTGCCGCGCCTGACCGCCATCTACGCGTGGCAGACGCAGGTCACGCCAGCCGGCGCCGAGGCGCTGCAGTCGGCGAACAAGAAACTGCACGTCAACCTGGGCGCGCCGCCAGAGCCGGCCGCCCCGGGCGACCGCACGGCCGATTCCCCGAAGAAGTCGACCAACTGATCCACCGGTCTCACGGAACCGCCGGACGGCCGGCCCTTGTGTTATTTTCTTCACAGTGTTAGTTTCATAACAATCATGGGACGTCCAACACCGCCGGGCCTGTCGCGGCGCGAGCGCGAAGTCCTCGACATCCTCTATCGTCGCGGCCGCGCCACCGCCACCGACGTCATCGAGGATCTCCACGACGCGCGCAGCAACTCGACGGTCCGTACGCAGCTGCGGGCCCTCGAGCAGAAGGGCCATGTGCGGCACGAACTGGAAGGCAACCGGTTCGTGTACATGCCGGCCGTGCCCCGGCACGCCGCCCGGCGCTCCGCCCTTCGCCACGTGCTCGATACGTTCTTCGACGGCTCACCCGAGAAGGTCGTCGCCGCACTGCTGGGCGAGACGCGGGTCGTCTCCGACGATGAACTCGAACGGATCGCGCGCCTCGTGGCGCGGGCCCGCGAGGAGGGCCGATGACGATGTTGGCCCTTCAGGCGGCGGTGGTCACCTTCGTCCTGTCCGCTGGCCTCGCGGTGGCCTGGTGGCTTCGGAGAGGTGCCGCCACGGTTCGCCACGCCGTGCTCGTCGCCGCGGTGATCGGCGCGGCCGTGTCGCCCCTGATCGTGCCACTCGTCCCGGCACGCTCCGTGCGCGCGCGGCCCTCACCGGCACTACCCTCCGTCGAGGTGCGCCAGCCGGCGATCGTCGCCACCGGCGCTGCCGTCGCGACATCCCCGCCGATCACGCCGTTTCCTTACGCTGCGGTCAGCCTGTCGCTCTGCGCACTGGCCGTCGCTCTCGGCCTCGGGCGCTTCGGGCGTGATCTCCGCAGCGTCGGCCGGCTGATGCGCCGCTCGGCGACGTGTGACGACGCACGACTCGTGGGTCTCGTCCGGAGCCTGTGCGACCGCGCCGGCGTGCCGCCGGTCGAGTTGCGCCTCGGAACGACCGATGCGCCTGTCGTCACCTGGGGCGTCGTGCGGCCGCGGATTCTGCTGCCGCTCACGGCGGTCGCGTGGCCCGAGGCGCGCGCCACTCAGGTGCTCGCCCACGAAGTGGCCCACGTCGTCAGGCGCGACCCTCTCTGGCACCTGGTGCTCGGTGCGGCAACGGCCGCTTACGCGTGGCATCCGCTCATGTGGCGGTCTGCCAGGCTGGCCCGTGCCGAAGCGGAACGGGCGGCCGACGATGCCGTCCTGCAAGCCGGCGTACGACCGAGCGACTACGCGACCACCTTGCTCGAACTCGCGCGTGACACACGGCCCCACCCCTCCATCGCCACGGGGGTGATGGGGGCGCACTCTCCACTTGAACTGAGGATCACTGCCATGCTCGATACGTCGCTCGATCATGCCTGCGTCCCCGCGCGGCATCGTGTTCGCGCCGCCCTCACCATGTTTGCGCTCACGCTGGGCGTCGCCGCGCTGGCGGCGCAGGCGCGGGGTGATGGCACCGTTGCCGGCGCCATCTCTCCAGGTGGCGGTACGCCGCTGGCCGGAGTCACCGTCACCTTCACCAACGGCGAGGTGACCCGTTCGGCCACGACCGACGGCCAGGGCCTTTACACGGTCAGCCTGCCGGCCGGAACCTATGCGGCCGACATTCGCGTGCGCGGGTTCAAGCCGTTCTCGGCCCGCGTCGATGTCGTCGCCGGTGAGGCCACGACCCGCGACCTCGCGCTGGCGCTGGGCACCGTGAGAGAGACCGTCACCGTGGCACAGCCGTCCGGTCCGCCCGAGCCGGGATTCGCCCTGCCGATCCCGCCCGTGGCGCCACCCCCGGCCGGAGTCCAGGATCAGTCGCAGGTGCTCGAACCGCCGCGCAAGCTGCGCAACGTCGTCCCTCGCTACCCGGCCGCCCTCCACGACAACGGCGTCGCCGGCAAGGTCGTGGTCAGCGCGCGCATCGGCATCGACGGCTACGTCACCGACACCCACGTCGTCTCGTCGCCGCACGACTCGCTGTCGACCGCGGCTGTCGAAGCCATCGAACATTGGCGGTTTTCGCCGACCATCGTCCAGGGTCAGCGCGTGCCGACAGACCTCACGGTCACCGTGGAGTTCGCGTTGCAACGGTGAGGATGGACACCGAGCCCCCTACCGGCCGAGGCCCATCACCACGCGCACGCGGTGTTCGGCCCCGTCGTCCACGAGCGGGATGGCGGCGGGATCGACCCGGCGGCCGTCGAGTTCGGCAGCCACCACACCTGTCGAACGGCGTTCGGGGTTCTCGACGTCGATGCGGTAGAGCGCGCCGCCGAACCGCCAGGTGATCGCAAAGCCCGGCCACCGCGACGGAATGCTCGGCGAGAGGCTGAAACTCTGGCCGGCGCGCTGCAGCCCGAGGATGCTCTCGAGGCCGAGCCGGTACATCCAGCCAGCCGATCCCGTGTACCACGACCAGCCGCCGCGCCCGACATGTTCGGGATGCGCGTAGACGTCGCCGTCGAGCACGTAGGGCTCGGTGACGTAGCGCCCGACGCCGGCGGCATCACGGGTGTGGTTGACCGGATTGAGCATGTGGAACAGCTCGACCGCCTCGTCGCCATACCCCATGCGCGCGAGCGCCATCGCCGTCCACAGCGCGGCGTGCGTGTACTGCCCGCCGTTCTCGCGAATCCCGGGGATGTAGCCCTTGATGTAGCCGGGATCCTTGACGCCGCGATCGAAGGCCGGCGTCAGCAGCAGGATGAGGCGCGCGTCGCGGCGAACCAGGTGCGTGCGCACGGCGTCCATCGCCCGCTCGGCGCGCCGGGAATCACCCGCGCCGGAGAGGACGGCCCACGACTGGCTGATCGAGTCGATGCGGCATTCGTCGCTGTCCCGCGATCCGAGCGGCGTGCCATCGTCGTAGTAGCCGCGGCGATACCATTCGCCGTCCCAGGCGAGTTCGAGCGCGTCCTTGAGCCGGCGCGACTCGACCGCGTACCTGCCAACGAGATCGGACCGGCCCCGGCGCGCGGCGATCGGCGCGAAGGTCGAGAGCACGGCATGGATGAACCAGCCGAGCCAGACGCTCTCGCCACGGCCTTCGTGGCCAACCCGGTTCATGCCGTCGTTCCAGTCGCCGATGCCCATCAGCGGCAGGCCGTGCGAGCCCGAGGTGATGCCACGGTCGATCGCGCGGACACAGTGCTCGAACAACGATGCAGACGACGTCGATCGGATCGGCAGGTCGTACACCTCGTGCTGGTGCTCGTCGAGCAGCGGCCCCTCGAGGAACGGCACCTGCTCGTCGAGGATCGATTCGTCGCCGGTGGTCCGCACGTAGAACGCCGTCACGTACGGCAGCCACAGCAGGTCGTCGGAGCAGCGGGTCCGCGTGCCACGACCGGACGGCGGGTGCCACCAGTGCTGGACGTCGCCTTCCACGAACTGCCGGCTCGCCGCCAGCAGCAGTTGCGCACGGCACAGATCGGGCCTGGTGTACACGAGCGCCATCACGTCCTGCAGCTGATCGCGGAAACCGAACGCGCCGCCCGGCTGGTAGTACCCCGTGCGCGCCCAGAGCCTGGCGCTGACGTTCTGGTACAGCAGCCAGCGGTTCACCACGAGATCGAACGAGTCGTCCGGTGTCGCGACCTGCACCGTGCCGAGCAGGCGGTTCCAGTCGGCGGCGACGATCGACCGTGCGTCGGCCATGCGCGCGAGGTCGCCGTGCTCCGACAGCAGCGCGTGCACCTCGTCGACCGTGGCGGCTTCACCGAGCAGGTAGCCGATGCGCCGCTGCTCTCCGGGCGCGATCGTGACGGTCGCGTGCAGGACCGCACACGGATCCAGTCCGGCCCCGAGCCGGTTGGAGAGCGTCTCGCGCGCGAGTGCGGCCGGTGCGCTCAGCGATCCGTTGCGCCCCAGGAACTCCGTGCGATCGCCGCTCCACGAACGGGCCGGCTCGGTGCACCACGCGAAGGCGAGGCGGCCGCCGCCGTCGGGGTCGAACCGGTTGCGCGCCAGGATGGCGCCGGTCGCGGGATCGTGCTCGGTGACGACGAAGCGCTGCATGCCCGGACGCGGCGGACCGAGCACCCACTCGTTGTAGCCGAACAGGCTGAGGCGCCGCGGGGTGGCGCCCCTGTTCGTCAGCGTGAGCACCGAGACCTTCACGGAGGCGTCGCCAGGGACGAACACCTCGAGCTGCTGTTCGATCCCGTCGCGCCGCCGCTCGAACGTCGACACACCGGCGCCGTGGCGCACGACCCACGCGTCGCCGGGCTGGCGCGGCAGCGGGGCCGGCGTCGCGCCCCAGACCGCGCCGCTGTCCTCGTCGCGCAGGAAGATGGCCTCGGCGGTCGGGTCGGTGACCGGATCGTTGGCGAACGGCGTGAGGCGGTGCTCGCGGCTGTTGCCGCTCCAGGTGAACGACGATCCCGACGCCGTGACCAGCGTCCCGAACGTCGGGTTGGTCAGGATGTTCGACCAGGGCGCCGGCGTCTCGACGTCGCTGCGCAGCGCGATCACGTAGTCGCACCCGTCCTCGCTGAAACCGCCGGTGCCGTTGAACATGCGCAGCCGTGGCAGGCTCGCGGTCGCGGTGTCGGGCGACGATGCGGCCACCAGGGCCCGAACCGGCGGCGGCGGCGGCAGCGCCGGCGTCGGCCGATCCAGCTGCTCGGACAACTCGCCGCGCGCCCCTTCGAGGACGACGCGCGCGGTGGCTTCGAGCAGCAGGCGATCGGGGTCGGGCAGGCCATCCGATCGCAGCAGGAAGACACCGCCGGGACGATCGCGCCAGCCGGCCCACGAACCAGCCTCGAGCAGGCTCAGGAGGCTGTGGTGCACCTGATCGAGGTAGTCGGCCGCGTGCTCGTTGAGGATCACGATGTCGGCGGCGAGCCCGCCGAGGCGCCAGTACTCCTGCGCCTGCAGCACCTGCCGCACGAGGCGCAGGTCGTCCTCCTCCTGGATGCGGACGAGCACGATCGGCACGTCGCCGGAGATGCCGTGGGCCCAGAGGCCGCTCTGACCGAGCGTATTGGCGGCGATCGTCGCCGGCGACGCCCGCAGCGACTCGTCGAGGTACAGCGCGCGCGAGGCGAGGCGGTCGTACTGCCGTGAGAGATCGCCGGAGATCCCGAGGTGGCGCAGGATCATCTGGCTGTGCGTGAACGCCATCGCGGCGGCCCGCACCGCCGCACCGCGATCGCGATAGCGGTGCGCGAGCGCCATCACGGCGTCGCGGCTCTCGGCGGCGCCGGTCGCGAACGACAGGCGCGCAAAGCCGCCCGGCTCCAGCCGGATGCGTTGCCGCAGGCTCATGATCGGGTCGAGCACCGAGCCCGTCGTCCCGCTCAGCGATCGGCCCGTGAGCGCCAGCGGCGCCGCGACGGTGCGGCCGCGGCCGATGAAGCGCACGCGGCTCGTCTCCCATTCGGTCGGCGAGGCGCTGCGGCCCTCCAGGTTCATGACGTGAAAGGCCCACACCGGCGCCTCCGTCGCCGACCGCGGCCGCCGGCTGCAGACGAGCGCGCTGCTGTCCGGCACGTATTCGGTCTGCACGAACAGCTTGCCGAACGCGGGGTGCGCGAAGTCGTCCTCGGGACGGCCGAGCACCACCTCGACGTAGCTCGTGATCTCGATCTCGCGCGGACGACCGCTGTGATTGGTCAGCGACAACCTGCGCACTTCGGCATCGTCCTCGGACGAGACGACGATCTCGAGGCGGCTCTCGATGTCGTCGTCCTGGCGCTGGAACGTCGCCTTGTCGGTCGAGAAGGTGACGTAGTACTCGTCGGGCTCGCGTCGGGTCGGGTGGTAGGTGGGCGACCACACCAGTTCCGATCGCACGTCGCGCAGGTAGATGTGCTGGCTGCCGACGTCGACGGTGCGGTCCTGTCGGGCCCGCGTCAGCGACAGGCCGCGCCAGCGTGTGTGGCCGCCGCCGGCATTGGTCACGACGGTGACCAGCGATCCGTTGGTCAGGTACTGGGCGTGCGGATAGTACGTGTGCGGCGTCCGGAACCGGCGCAGCGGGATGGCCGGCGGCGTCCAGGCGGCCCGCGTCTCCTCGGCCGGGCGCGGCGGCGCAGCGGCGGCCTGGGCCGGGATCCGCTCCTGCAGCAGCAGCTCGGTGGCCTGCACGTGGACGTCGGCGTGGAAGCGCTCGACCATCACGTTGTCGAGCAGGGCGTTGGCGGATGCCAGCAGGCTCATGCCCTGGTGATGCGCCATCCAGGTCCGCACGAGCACGCCCTCGGCGCCGGTGGACCCGTCGCCCTCGCCGGGCTCGCGCCGCTTGCGCGGCGTGTAGTCCACCGCCTCGTAGAAGCCGTACAGGCCGTCGGCCCCGGCGTGGGCCAGGCGCGTCAGGTTGCGCAGGGCCGCCTGCGGTGCGATCGCGAGGGCCAGCGCCGTCGCGTAGGGCGCCACCACGAGGTCGTCCGACAGACCGCGCTTGAGCCCGAGTCCCGGCACACCGAACGCCTTGTACTGATAGGTGCCCTGCCGGTCGACGACGCTGTACGCCGACTCGGAGATGCCCCACGGCACGCCTCGCTGGCGGGCGTACTGCATCTGCCGCACCACCGCCTGGCGCATCGTCGTCTCGAGCAGCGTGTTCGGGAACGAGCGCAGCAGCAGCGCCGGCATCAGGTACTCGAACATCGTCGCGCTCCACGACAGGAGCGTCGGGATGCCGTCCACGCTCACCGCCGTGCGCCCGAGATGGAACCAGTGGCGCTGCGGCACGTCGCCGCGGGCCACCGCGATGAAGCTCGCCAGCCGCGACTCGGAGGCGAGCAGGTCGTAGTACGAGGCGTCGAGCACGCCCGGGCCGTCGGCGTCGGCCAACCGGTAACCAATCGTGAACAGATGCCGGGAGCGGTCGTAGAGGAAGTCGAACGACATGCCGTCGGCGAAGGCGCGGCAGCGGCCGGCCAGTTCGCGGAGGCTGGCGCGGACGTCCTCCGGGCCGGCGCCGGCCGGCGCCGCGCAGCGCTGCAGCGCGGCGTGCAGCGCCTGGGCCCACGACGCGAGACCGAGCGGCGTGGCGGCGGCATCCTCGGCGGCAGTGGCCAGCGCATCGGTGAGGTCCGCCAGCGCGGCCTGCACGACGGCCAGCCGCGCCTCGGGATCGGACGCGCGGCGGACATCGCCAACACGTATCGCCGCGGCCTCGAGCCTGGCCGCGAGCGGCGACGCGGTCATCGCCGGACCGGCCGCGATGGTGCGCACGACGTCGGCCGTGTCGATCAGGCCGGCGAGCAGCGGGCCCTCGGGATCGTCGAGCTCGGCGAGTGCCTCGCAGCCGGCCGCCAGGGCAACCAGCGCCGTCACGAGATTGCCGCTGTCGACGCTCGAGACGTAGCGAGGCCAGAGCGTGGCCATCGACGACGTGTCGTACCAGTTGAGAAGATGACCGCGATACCGTTCGAGCTGATCGCAGGTGTCGAGCGTGCGGTTCGTGCGGTCCACGAACTCGCGCACCGTCAGGTAGCCGAGGTCGCGGGCGGCGAGGCCGCCGAGCAGCGCCATCCCGATGTTTGTCGGAGAGGTCCGCCGGGCCAGCATCGGGGCCGGCACTTCCTGGAAGTTGTCGGGCGGCAGCCAGTGATCGGCCGGGCCGACGAAGGCCTCGAAGTAGTGCCACGTCTTGCGGGCCAGCCGCCGGACCTGGGCCCGCTCGTCGGGCGACAGCACCCGCCGCCGGAGTTCACGCGGGGTGCTGAGCCGCAGGGCCACCGCCGGCGCGAGCAGCCAGGCGACGATGAACGGCGCGGCGGCCATCCACGCATTGCCGCGGCCGGCAAGGGCGGCGATCGCCGCGAGTGCCGCGGCGATCGGACTGGCCGCCATCTCCCGGTAGAAGACCGCCAGGCCGGTGCGTCCGTCCGGCAGGCGCGACCGCGCCGAGACGCTCGCCGCGGTCTCCCACTCGAGCAGGTGACGCTGCGTCACCGCGAGGCGCACCAGCGTCAGGCCGATCGCGTGCAGCAGTTCCCAGGCGTGGAACGGCAGCAGCATCAGCGTGAGGAACGTCTGCGCCGCACCGCTCTCGACGTCGGCGAAGTAGCGGCGGAAGTACAGCACCAGCGGCCGGCCCGCCCACGGCAGCGTCGCCAGGCGTGCCAGCGTCAGCAGGACGGGCGCTCCAGCCGCGGCCAGCACCAGCGACGTCCACACGACCGGGCGACCCGGCAGGAACGCCCAGCCCGCCAGCAGGAAGAGCATCAGCGCCGCCGGCACGAGGCTGCGGCGCAGGTTGTCGAAGATCTTGTAGCGGCTGATGAACGGCAGGCGGTTGCGCGCCACGCCGTGCGTCGTCGGTACGTACGGGAACAGCCACAGCAGGATCTGCCAGTCGCCGCGCACCCAGCGGCGCTGCCGGCGCACGTGCTGGAGCACCGTCGCCGGGTAGTCGTCGACGAGTTCGAGATCGCTGACCAGTGCGGCGCGGGCGTGGAGGCCCTCGAACAGATCGTGCGACAGGAGGGCGTTCTCGGGGACGCGGCCCTCGAGCGTCTCGCGGAAGGCGTCGACGTGGTACAGGCCCTTGCCGGCGTAGATGCCCTCGCCGAACAGATCCTGGTAGGCGTCGGAGACCGCCGTCGTGTACGGATCGACGCCGGTGTGCCCGGCGTAGACCTGCGCGAACACCGAGCCGGCGGCGCTCGACATGGTGACGCTGATGCGCGGCTGGAGGATCGCGTAGCCCTGCGTCACGCGCCGCAGCACCGGGTCGACGACCGGCCTGTTCAGCGGGTGCAGCATGATCCCGATCAGCGATCGGGCCGTGTCGCGCGGCAGGCGCGTGTCGCTGTCGAGCGAGAGGCAGTACTGGATGTGCGGCAGGACCGATCGATCGCCGACCACGTGATGGAAGCTGGTGTCGGTGGCGCCGCGCAGCAGCCGGTTGAACTCCTCCAGCTTGCCGCGCTTGCGCTCCCAGCCCATCCAGCGGCCCTCCTTCTCGTTCCACCGGCGCACCCGGTGGAAGAGATAGAAGCGATCGTCGCGGCCGCCGCCGTGACGGGCGTTGAGGGCGGCGATGCCGGCGCGGGCCGCCGCCAGGATCTCGGCGTCGCCCGGCATCTGCTCGGATGCGGCATCGGTGAAATCGCTGAGCAGGGCGAAGTGGATGCGTTCGTCCAGATTGCCCAGCGCCTGCACTTCGAGGTGCGACACCAGGTCCTCGACCGCGGCGACGGTGCCGAACAGCGTCGGGATGACGACCATCGTCCGGCCGTGCTCGGGCACGCCGCGTTCGAGATCGAGCCGCGGCAGGCGGCGCGGCCGCACGAGCCGCGCGATTGCGCGGTTGACCGCGGCAATCGCGAGATCGCTGGCGGGAATGGACGACAGGGCGAAGACGATCAGCAGGATCCAGACGCCGCCCCCCTGGCGCGCGGCGTACCACAACGCCACGGCCTGCAGGACGAGCGTGATCAGCACGATCGGCAGGAGGTACGCGGGTGTCGGCCGCCTGAAGATCTGCCGGGTGATCCGCCGCCGCAGGCCGACGCGATGCTCGAGACGCGATTCGAGTTGGCTGCGTCCCTGGCCGATCAGGTAGTGGCCGACGTGGGACTCGCGCGGCGTCGCGTCTGGGCCGCGCGCCTCCCGCGCCGCCTCGATGCTCTGGTGCGCCACCCGCAGCTGGCTCTCGCCGGTGCCGTCGGCGAGTGCTTCGAGCGCCTGGCGGTAGCGGTCGCGGCTTGCGAAGTCCATCCGCCCGTACGCCCCGGCGGGGTCGTGCTGCAGCGCGTCCTCGACCAGGCTCACCGACTCGACGAAGCGGCTCCAGTCGTGGGTCGCACAGAAGCGCAGGCTGGTGACGGCGTTGGCCATCGACACCTGGTCGCTGGCCTCCTGCTGGCCGGCGACGCGGATGGCATCCTCGGCCGACATCGACCATCCGGCCAGCCAGGCATCGAGGTCGGTGCGAATGCCGCCGGCATCCGGTCCGTACTCACGGATGCGCTGGAGCACGCGGACCACGAACGACAGGCTGCGTTCTTCGCCGATCGGCGACGGCACGCGTTTGCCCGAGTCGATCGCATGGAGGTACGCATCGGCCGCGGCCGCATCGTCGCGCGCCTCGCGAACGCCGCTGGCGAGGGCGACGACGTGCGACACGAGTGCGCCCTTCAGCATGCTGGGCCACGCCCACAGCTCGCCGATGGTGAGGGGCGCCACCGCCTGGAAGGCCAGCAGGAACTCGCGCAGGCGGTCGGCGTCGAGCCGTCCGTCGCTCACCGCGATGAGCTCCCCGGCCATCACCTCGATCCGGGCGGGCCCGTGCCGACGGCCTTCGAGGATCTTCGGCAGCCGCCGGTAGTAGCCGGCCGGCATGTTGCGCCGGATGCTGAGGATCTCGCTGGCGAGGAGGTGGTAGTTGTCGAGCAGCCATTCAGCCGCGGGCGAGACGGCCTCGCCGCGGTGCACGTCCTCGGCGAGGGCGCGGTAGGCGCGTTCGAGGATGCCCGCCTCGCGATCGAGCCGGGCCGACGCGG
The DNA here is from genome assembly GCA_966211945.1 of uncultured bacterium. Lineage (GTDB taxonomy): Bacteria > Acidobacteriota > Vicinamibacteria > Vicinamibacterales > Vicinamibacteraceae > Luteitalea. Next base: position 10,917 of record CBIHOS010000031.1, on the reverse strand, counting down.
CGGATCGATACCACCAGCCGCTGCGCGGCACGAGCGGCGACAGACGAGTTGCCAGGGCCCGCGCGATGCTCTGCAGCTGGCCGATGTCCAGGTACTGCCGCCGAGGGTCCATCAAGGAGACGTCGATGCGACACCCGTGCCACAGCTGACGTGGCATCAGCTGCGCGATGTGCCGCCCGAATCAGGGCGGCGGCGGGCATTCGGGGTTCCCTACTGTGGAGTTCGTCGTCTGGTCACGCGTAGGATGCGAATGCTGCTTCAGCAGTATACGGACGACCTGCGCTCGAGGCAGCTGACGCGTCAGCGCGGCATAGGCCAGCCAGGCGCAATCGAGGTCGTTCGGACGGGGGGCGGCTGTCGTGCTCACGACGCGTCTCCGGCCGGCTGGGCTGGCGACCCGGGACGCAGGTCGAACCAGTCGAGGTGCCGCGTCGCTGCCATCGATGCGGCCAGCATCACGAACAGCCCGGTTGCACCAGCCAGCAGCGCGAAGTCCTCGAGCCGCAGGAGCAGGTAGAGGTAGCCGTAGAGTCCGGTGAGCGCGACCGCCAGCGTCCGGCCCTGGCGCACGCTGCGGAGCACGCCGCTCCAGTACCAGGAGAGCAGCGAGACGATCGCGGCCGACGCAATCGCGTAGGCCACGGCGAACGCGATGTGCTCGGCAAGCGAAATCAGCAGCAGGTAGAACAGGCAGAGCCCGAAGCCGACGAAGAGGTACTGGATCGGGTGGACCGCCAGGCGGCTCGTGACCTCCCGGATGAAGGCGACCGCCAGCGTCAGCACGATGACGAGCGCACCGTACTTCACCGCGCGCGCCGATTGCAGGTAGACGTCGACCGGCTGCACGAGCTCGACGCCGATGGCCGAGGCAGCGGCCCGCTCCGACAGCTGCTTCACGTCGGCGGTGCCGAGGACCCATGCGGCCGGGAAGCCGCGCGCGAACCACGACGACCTCCACCGCGCCTCGAAGCCGTCGCTGCCGATCCGCGACGTGGTCGGCAGCTGGCCGACGGTGAAACCGGGGTGCGGCCACGACGAGGCGAGCACCACGGTCGTGTCGTTGCCCACCGGCGTGAACGCGAGGCCTTCGGAACCGCGCAGTTCCATCTGGACGTCGAACGTGCTTGGGCGATCGGCGGGCACGGCAAGGCGCGTGACCTGCACGCCGGCCGTCGCGAGGCCGGTGGCGGCGACGCCTGGCAGCACCCGTGTCGCGCCACCGTTCCAGGTGATCCGCAAACCGCTCGCGATGCCCTGCGGGTCCTCGACGCCGAGACTCAGCGTCGCCTCGTGCCACAGCACCTCGGGCTCGAACGCGTCGATCGACGACGTGTCAGGCGCCGCGAACCGGCCCTGCATCGTGATCCGCGCCGTGTACACGACGCTGCTGAACGGCCCGCGGTGGCGGGTCTCCGGCGCCGCCGCGCCCTTGACGTCGAGCACGTCGGGCAGCAGGACCAGCGTGCCCGTGCGGGTGACGCTGCGCCCATCGGGTTCGCGGCCGGCGATGCGGTACGGCACCGAGAGCACGGGGCCGGTCACGGTCTGGCGCCGTCCCCAGGTACGGCTGATGTCGGCCGCCACCTCGCCGCGGCGCGAAGTCCGCTCGGCGATGATGCCCTCGGTCAACGCCAGCGGGATCATCAGCACCACGAACAGCGCGCCCATCGCCATCAACCTTGCGATCACCGAATGCTTCATCGTCATGTCTCCCGGACGCCCGGCCTGTCCGCCGCAGCCGTGGCGACTCGCGATGTAAGTACACGCCGACGCCCGGGCCGGCCGATGGCACGTCGGCGGACAATCGAGGCCGACTGTGGCCGAAACAAGGCAGCCGTCGCGGCAGTCCGCTGCGCTACAGTCAGACGCATGGCCGATCCGGTGCCGCCCCTGGTGGCGGTGGTGGAGGACGAGGACACGATTCGCGAGGCGATCGGCGTGTCGTTGCGGCGTGAGGGGCACCGCGTCGAGCTGCATCACGACGGCGCCAGCGCGTGGCGATCGTTCGACGCGGCGCTGCCCGATCTCGTCGTCCTCGACATCGGGCTGCCGCTGATGGACGGCCTCGAGGTGTGCCGCCGGATCCGCACCCGCACCGAGACGCTGCCGATCATCTTCGTGACGTCGCGTGAAGAGGAGTTCGACCGCGTCCTCGGGCTCGAGATCGGCGCCGACGACTATCTGTGCAAGCCGTTCTCGATGCGCGAGCTGATGGCGCGGGTGAAGGTGCTGCTGCGGCGCGCGTCGGTCCGCACTCGCGACGCCGCCGCCGGACCCGACGACCTCGTCACTGTCGGTCCGCTCACGCTCGACGGCCTGCGGCTGTCGGCGGCGTGGCACGGCGCGCCGGTGGATCTCACCGTGACCGAGTTCCTCCTGCTGCAAACCCTGGCGCGGCGCCCCGGCATCGTCCGCACGCGTGAGCAGCTGATGGACGCGGCCTATCCCGATCGCGTGTCGGTGAGCGACCGCACGATCGACAGCCACGTCAAGCGCATCCGCCGCAAGCTGACCGCGCTCGATCCGGCCTTCGAGGCGATCGAGGCCGTGTACGGCGCCGGTTACCGGTATCGCGGATGACGGCGCTGCGCCTGCCGCGCGGGCACCGGTCCTGGCGGGCGCGGCTGTCGCGCATCGGCATGCGGCTGCTGATGTTCAACGTGCTCGCCGCGGTGATGCCGGTGGCCGGCGTGCTGTACCTCGACGTGTACGAGCAGGAGCTGCTGCTGGCGCAGGAGCGCGGCATGGTGCAGCAGGCACGGCTGGTGGCCGCGGCGCTGGCGTCGAGCAGTGAGGGGGCGATCCCGGGCACGCGAGCCGACCCGGCCTCGGTCGACGTCGAGTCGCTGGCGGCCGCCATCGCGGCGGCCGGCGGTTCCGCCAGTCCCTCGGCGACACCGCCGCCGATCATGCCGCCGGCCGCGCAGGCCCTCGACGGCGAGGCGGCGCGCCAGTTCCTGACGCGCCTCACCCCGGGCGATGCCCGCATCCGCGTCTACGACACCGCCGCGCTGATGGTCGCCGACTCGGCGCGGCTCTCGCCCCGCACCGGTGCGCCGCCCAGTGCGTCGTACGACCAGGTCGGCGTCGGCACGCGCGACGAGTGGCTGTACCGGCTCGGTTCCTGGATCGCCGCAAACCGCCGGTGGCTGTCGTCCTGGCTGCGGCCCCGCCTCTCGACGCCGGCGACGAGCGGTCCGGCGACGGGCGTCCCGCCGGAAGTGCGGGTGGCGCTCGGCGGCCGCTTCGGAGCGGCGACACGGCCGACGCCCGGTCAGCGATCGCTCACGCTCACCGTGGCGCTCCCCGTGCACGGCAGCGACGGTGTCGCCGGCGCCGTCACCGTGTCGCAGTCCACCTACCGCATCCTCCAGGCGCTGTACACGATCCGCCTCCGCATCTTCCGCATCGTGGTCGCGACGCTGGCGCTGTCGGGGTTGATCAGCGCCGTGCTCGGGCTGACGATCGTCTGGCCGATCCGCCGGCTGCGTCGGGCCGCGCTCTCGCTGGCGCGGGGCGATCGCCGCGTGCCCACCCACTTCCCGGGCACCGAACGCCGCGACGAAGTCGGCGACCTGGCGCGCGCGCTCGAAGAATCGACCCGCCGCCTGCAGGCGCACGTGACGCTGCTCGAGTCCTTTGCCGGCGACGTCGCGCACGAGTTCCGCAATCCCCTCGCGTCGATCCGCACGGCGCTCGACGTCGTGCAGGACACGGCCGAGCCCGACGAACGCGAGCGGTTCCTCGCGATGGCGCGGCGCGACATCGCGCGGCTCGACCGGCTGGTGCTCGGCGTACGCGATCTGGCCCGCATCGACAGCGCCATCGAGCGCGAGGACGTCGAGGCGGTCGACGTCGGCTCGCTGCTGGCGTCGATGCAGGAACATCGGCGGGTCGAGGTCGCCGTCACGCCGCCCGGCGACGGACGGCTGCTCGTCCGGGCCCATCCCGATCGCGTGTGGCAGGTGATCGAGAACCTCGTCGGCAATGCCGAGAGCTTCTCTCCCGCGCCGGGATCGGTGAGGGTCGACGCGCTGGCCGACGACGAGGCCGTCCTCATCAGGGTCGGCGATCGCGGACCCGGCATTCCGCCGGCACATCGCCATCGGATCTTCGAACGCTTCTTCAGCTACCGGCCGGGCTCCCCGGTGCGCCACGAGCACGCCGGGCTCGGCCTGTCGATCGCGCGGGCGATCGTCGAGGCGTACGGCGGAACGATCGCGGCGCGCGACCGCGACGGCGGCGGCACCGTGTTCGAGGTGCGCCTGCCAAGAGTGAGGTAGGGCACCGCTAAGGCTCGGCAAAAGTTCAAAGGGCGAAAAGGGCGAAAAGGGCGAAAAGTGCAAGAAGCGCAAAGATCGCTCCTTTGGCCCTTTTTGCCCTTTTTGCCCTTTTGGCCCTTTTACTTCGACGCCCGTCTCAGCCCCCTACCTCGTGGTGGTCGGCGTCAGGCGCGACAGGACGGCCTCCTCGAGTTCCTGCTCGATCGCCAGCAACTGCCGCCGCTCGCTGGCCGCGTCCAGGCCGCCGCCCGCAAGCGCCTCGGCGCGCCGGCGGTCGGCGCCGATGGCCGCCTCGGCCTCGACGTAGGCCTGCACGATGGCGCCGTACTCGGCCTCGGTCTGCGCCGCGACGGTCGGCAGGAACGTGATGCCGGCGTGGTTGACGACGCGGTTGATGCCGACGGTGGCGACGATCTCGCGCGCGAGCGGATGCCGCGTGAACGCGTCGGCGTACCGGCCCTTCATCAGTTCCGGGAAGTAGCCGGTCAGCAGCGGCACGCCGATCTCGCTGTCGGGGAACGCCGATGCGAGCGTCACCTCGTAGGCGTGCATCTTCGCCTGGCCGAGCAGCACGGCGAGCAGCGGCCGCGGCAGGCCGCGCATGCGATAGGCGCTCGACAGCAGCGCGTCGCGGGACGGCACGTCCTGGTCCTCGCGGCTGAACACGCGATTGACGACCATCTGCTCGATCACGTCGACGAACCGCTCGTACTCGGCGACGCTGCGCACGCCGTCGAGCGTGATCGCGCCGGCTTGATGGCGGTTGTCGTCGAGCACCAGTTCCGAGACGTTGTCGGTCATCTGCGCGAGGATCGTGTTGCGTTCGTCGCGGCTGGCGATGACCTTCTCGCGCACGAGGAGATCCAGCAGGATCTTGATGTTCACCTCGTGGTCGGACATGTCGACGCCGCCCGAGTTGTCGATCGCGTCGGTGTTGCACAGGCCGCCGCGTTCCCAGTACTCGATGCGCGCCTTCTGTGTCATCCCGAGGTTGCCGCCCTCGCCGATCACCCGGGCCTGCACGTCGCGCGCATCGACCCGCACGCGATCGTTGGCGCGATCGCCGACCTCGGAGTCGTCCTCGCTGCCCGCCTTGACGTAGGTGCCGATGCCGCCGTTGTAGAGCAGGTCCACCTTCGCCGTCAGCAGCCGCCGGATCATCTCCTCGCCGGTCACCTCGTCGGCCTCGATGCCGAACCGTGCCCTGACCTGCGGCGACACCGGGATCGCCTTGGCCGACCGGTCGAAGATGCCGCCGCCCTCGCTGATCCGCGCGGTGTCGTAGTCGCGCCACGTCGAGCGCGGCAGCGCGAACAGCCGCTGCCGTTCCGCGAACGACGCCTCCATGTCCGGATCCGGATCGAGGAAGATGTGCTGGTGGTTGAAGGCGGCGACCAGCTTCGTCACGCGGCTGCGCAGCGCGCCGTTGCCGAAGACGTCGCCCGACATGTCGCCGATGCCGACCATCGTGAACGGCTCGGCCTGGATGTCGTGCCCGAGGTTGCGGAAGTGGTGCATGACGCATTCCCACGCGCCTCGCGCCGTGATGCCTTCCACCTTGTGGTCGTAGCCCTGGCTGCCGCCCGAGGCGAAGGCATCGCCGAGCCAGAAGCCGTACTGCGCCGAGACGGCATTGGCCGTATCCGAGAGATGCGCGGTGCCCTTGTCGGCAGCGACGACCAGGTAGGGATCGGGCTGGTCGTAGCGCACGACGTCGGGCGGGTGCGCGACCTTGCCGGCGACGATGTTGTCGGTGATGTCGAGCAGGCCGGCGATGAACTGCCGGTAGCGATCGATGAGGTACTGGTCGAGGGCCGGCCGCGAGGGCAGCTGCCCTTTCAGCACGAAACCGCCCTTGGACCCGACCGGCACGATGATCGAGTTCTTGACCATCTGCGTCTTCATCAGGCCCAGCACTTCGGTGCGGAAGTCGTCGTGCCGATCGCTCCACCGGAGCCCGCCGCGCGCCACCTTGCCGCCGCGCAGGTGGATCCCCTCCAGGTGCGGGGAGTGCACGTAGATCTCGAACAGCGGCCGCGGCGACACCATGCCGGCCACCTTCGCGCACTCCACCTTGATCGACAGCACCGGGCGCTCCGGCGTCTGATACGCGTTGGTGCGGACCACTGCCAGCAGCAGGTTCTCGACGCCTTGCAGGATCTCGTCGTCCAGCAGGCTGCCGACCCGCTGGAGCGCCTCGCGCAGGGCGCGGTCGGCCTGATCGATCGCGGCATCGCGATCGGCGACGACGGGATTGAAGCGGGCGTCGAACAGCCGGTACAACGCCGCCGCTGCCGCGCCGTTGCGGATCAGCACGCTCGTGATCGTGTCGGCGTTGTAGTTGGGACGAATCTGGATCAGGTGGTTGCGCAGCGTCCGCAGCACCTCGACCTGGCGCCACGTGAGGCCCTCGCCCGTGACCAGGCCGTTCAAGGCATCGTCGGTGGCGCGATGCTCGTGCAGGGCACGCAGCGTGTCCAGCAGGCGGTCGGGCGCTGCATGGATCGAGGCGACGACGACCGGCGGCGCCTGGATGCGGAGCCGCTCGAGGAAGCCCGATCGCCCCTCGGGCAGGACGAGCGGCAGCGACAGCTCCTCGACCACCGGGAGCCCGAGGTGCTGCAGCGTCCGCAGCGTGTCGGTGAGCCCGAGCGGTGCCGGCGCGAAGAGCTTGATCGTCACGTGGTCTGCCGCTTCAGGCAGTACCGTCATCTCCAGCCGGCCCTCGAGCGCCTCGAGCCGGGCCAGATCGGCCGGCACTTCGGTGGCCCGGGTCGTTTCGCGGTAGAGGCCGCTGCGGCTCTCGGTGCGCACGTACTTGTTGAAGAGGCGGCGGCCCTCGATCGTGCCGTACGCGTGTTCGAGTTCGAGCGCGACCTGGTCCTCCCAGGTCGTCACGCTCTGACGAGTGAGGGCGCGGACGGTGTCGACGTCGATCGGCGCCTCGAGCTGGGCGGCGTCGAAGTAGAAGACGATCACCGCCTTGGTGCCGAGATCGGACCACTCGCTGAACAGGATCGGGCCGAAGGTCTGGGTCAGCGCCGCGCGCAGCGACGCCTCGGCCTGCGGCGAGTAGCGGACGTCCGAGAACGCGACGGTGACCGACGCGTAGCCCATGCCCTGGCGCACCGTGCCGGCGATCTCGTCGTCGCCCACCAGGTTGACCATCTGCTCGACGATCGTGCAGAGGTCTTCGCGACGGGCGTAGAACAGCTCGCGCTTCGGGAAGTGGTTGAAGATGGCTCGCGCCTCGCGCCACGCATGCGAGTTCCGCGGGACGTGCAGGTGCTCGAGGATGTACGTCAGCTTCTCGTCGAGCACCGGAATGTCGGCGGCGCGCGAGGCGAAGGCGCTCTTGGCGAAGCGGCCGATGGCCAGCGTCATCCCGGCCAGCGCACCGTCGGCGGTCCACTCACGGACGAAGACGTCCTCGAGCGGACCGAGGTGATGGATCGCGCGACCGTTGACGCAGTAGTCGATGTCGATGATCCGCTCGTCGTCGACCGCCGGCGCGAGGTTGCGCGTGATGTCGGCGGTCAGGCCGGGGAACACCGTCTCGAGCAGCGACGGGTCCCTGAACGCACCGAGCGCGCTGTCGTCCTGCGGCTGCAGCACGCCGTCGCCGCCCGGGACGTAGCGCATCACCCCGAGCAGCACGAAGTTGTCGGCGACCAGCCATTCGAGCAGGCGGCGCGAGCCTTCCGCCGCCGTGGCATCGCCGTCGCGGCCGCGCACGCGCCCGCCCGCCGCCTTGACCGACGCGGCCATCGCGGCGAAGTCGGAGACGGCGAGGAACACGCTCTTGAGCAGGCTGAAGATCTGGTGCTCGAGCCGGCGCATCCGATCCGTGCGGTCGATGCGTTCGATGCGGAACTGGCAGAACAGCTCCTGCGAGCCTTCCTCGCCGTGCACGTCGACGTGCACCACGCGCTCCCACTGCCGCCGCACGGTGAAGCGCGGGTGGATCGCCGAGAAGACGCGCAATCCCTCGTTCTTGAAGAAGTTCGTCAGGCTCTCGAAGATGAACGGGGCGTCGGGCGTGTGGGTCTCGACGATGGTCACTTCGTGCGGGCCGCCATCGTGTCCCGCCATCGCCCGGTCTTCGGCGTCGTCGGGATGCCGCACCGCCACATGGAGACCCGGGAGGCCTTTGTAGAGCTGAACTTCGGGCGGCATCGTGTGGGCGATGAACCTGAAGTACTCTCCGAGGCGCGCGGCCACGGCGGGAGCAGGCAGGCGGAAGACGACGCTGTCGGGCAGTTCAGCGAGGACGACGTCGGCAAAGCCACGAAGCAGATCGCGGTCGTCGGCCGCCGCAGTCTCGGCAACGATGCGTTGGACCTCGTCGACGATGTGGGCGCGCTTGGTCGGGTCGGCTGTGATCATGACGTTTGCTGATGGTCCCTATGACGATCGCTGATGCTATCGCGGTGGCCGGATCAGGACAAGGTCGCGAGGCAGCCGTGCCCGCTCCCGCATCCCGCCGTGCGTTCCTGTCAGCCGCGGCGTTCGCGCTCGGCGCGCCCACGGCCGCCGGTGCGCTCGTTCGACAACCATCGGCGACTGGCGACGCGGATGTCGTGCGCCGGATGCCGGGGCTCGTCGCGTTCTGGACGTTCGGTGAGCCAGCGGGCACACCGCGCACGTCGTCGGGGACGCGGCAGCCACATCCGCTACGGGAGGTGGGCGGACCGATCGCCCGTGTGGCTGGTGGTCCCTTCTCGGGCTATGCGGCCGACCTGAACGGCCGCCAGTACTTCTCCATCCGGTACGCCGACACCGGCGACCTCAACATCTCCGGACCGCGGGCGCAGGTCAGCATGTTCGCGGTGGTCCGCATCGAGAACCTGCAACAGAGCCGGACGATTGCCGGCATGTGGAGCGAGGGCAAGGGCGCCCACGACGACAGCGGCACGCGGCAGTACGCGCTGCTCATGAACATGCCGGCCTATGGCGGTGCGCGCCAGCTGACACCGCACGTGTCTCAGGAGGGCGGAGTGACACGGCGACGCGACGGCAGTGCGCTTCCGTGGTGCGCCGACTACGCGGCCACCCGGAAGGAGGTGCCCGAGGGCCGTTGGACGACGCTCGGCTTCACGTACGACAGCCGGTTTCTCTCGGCCTACATCGACGGGCAACTCGATCGGCGCCCGCTCGACCCGGTGGCCGACCGTCGGAACGATCGCTACTTCACCCAGGAAGGTCCAGGCGGCGGCGATCGCGGCATGAACCCGTACTTCCACGGCCGCGGCATCTTCGCCTACGACCAGCAGCGGCACGCAGTGTCGAAGCCCGGGGGCGGGTCGGACTTCACGATCGGCGCGCGCTTTGCCGTCGGCTCGATGCTCGGGGAGGCGACAATCGGCCGATTCGGGGGCCTGGCGGTCTTCGACCGGGCTCTCGACGACGGCCAGATGCAGCGTCTCCACGCCGCGGCGAATCTCGCGGATCTGCCGTGACGACCCCGTCGGCCTGGCTCCGCGGCCGGCCAGCGATAGACTAGCGGCCTCTTCAAGGAGCTCCCGGCGTGCCCTCTTCCGCTTCCCGTCGTGCCTTTCTTTCGTCCACGGCGGCTGTCCTCGCTGCGGCGACGGCCCGTGCCCAGACCGCGGCACCGTCCGGACAGGCACCGGTCATCCTGCCGCGGCCGGTCGCGCTCGGCTTCGACAACTTCTCCCTGCGCGCCTACGCCTGGAAGGCGCCGCGCCTGTTGGAGTACGCGACCACGATCGGCGCCGACTCCGTGTTCATCAGCGACCTCGAGGCCTTCGAGTCACTCGAGGAACCGGCGCTGCGCAAGCTGCACGACGATGCGGCGGCGCGCAATCTCACGGTCCACGTCGGCACCTGGAGCGTGTGCCCGACGAGCAAGGCCTTCCGCGCCCAGAACGGCACGGCCGAAGAACAGCTGACCACGGCCATCCGCACGGCGCGCCTGCTCGGCTCGTCCGTCGTGCGCGTCGTGCTCGGCACCTGGGAAGACCGGCTGACGCCCGGGGGCATCGGCCGCCACATCGACAGCCTCGTCGCGGTGCTCAAGGGCGGTCGCTCGCAGGCCCTCGACGCCGGCCTGAAGATCGCCGTCGAGAACCACGCGGGGGACATGCGGGCCGAGGAACTCGCCGCGCTCGTCGAAATGGCCGGCCGTGATTTCGTCGGCGTCAACTACGACTCGGGCAACTCGCTGTGGACGCTCGAGAACCCGCTCGACGCGCTCGAGACGCTGGCGCCGTACATCGTGACGACGAGCCTGCGCGATGGCGTGATCACCGAGATCCCCACCGGCTGCCGTGTGAAATGGACGGCGATGGGCGACGGACAGGTGGACTTCCTGCGCTTCATGCCGCGCTTTGCGGAACTCTGCCCCGGCGTGCCGATCCACGTCGAGACGATCTCCGGCGTCGGCCGCGACATCCCGTTTCTCGAGGACCAGTTCTGGGCGGCGTGGCCGCGCCTCGAAGGCCAGGGCTTGGCGCGCTTCCTGCGGCTGGTCCGCCGCAAGGCGCCCGCATCACCGACGACGACCCGCCCCAACGAGGCGGCCGAGCAGAAGCGGGAGCTCGAGCGAAGCCTCACGTACTGTCGGCTGACGCTCGGGCTCGGCCTGCGCAGCCCGAGGATGGCCCCGGCATGA
>CBIHOS010000030.1:0-30848 GCA_966211945.1 uncultured bacterium | reverse complement strand
GGGTTTGGTTCTGGTCCTGGCGCACCTGCGGTGGTATGGGGTGTCCTTATTAACACGGGATCGACCGACAAGCGAGGGACGCCGGGCGACTGGCGCAACGATGGGGTCTTCGGGGGGCAACGTGACTGATCTGACAAAGCGCGAGGCGCACTTCGAATTCGGGGAGAACTGGGCGGAGTTCGCCGCCAAGCTGACGCCGTCGCACGTGGACAACGCCGTCAGGTCGCTGGCTCGTCTTCTGCCGGACGGGCTGGCGCAGGCGTCGTTCCTGGACATCGGATGCGGTGCCGGATTGTCGGCGGTCGCGGCCGCCCGTCTCGGCGCGGCGCGCATCGAAGCCTGCGACATCGACGAGAACTCGGTGCGCACGACAGAACAGGTGCTCGCGAAGTTCGCGCCCGCCGTGCAACGTCGTGTGCGGCTGGCCTCGGTGTTCGACTTGTCGCCAGCGGTCGATGGGCAGTTCGATGTCGTGCATTCGTGGGGTGTGTTGCACCACACCGGGGCGATGGATCGGGCGGTGAAGGCGGCGGCGGCGCTGGTGCGTCCAGGTGGGCTGTTCGTCGTGGCGCTCTATAACAAGACGGCGTTGTGCGGTGCGTGGACGGTCGAGAAACGCATCTACGCGCGATCGCCGCGGGTGCTGCAGAAGCTGGCGCAGGTCGCGTTCGTCGCGGCGAGGCTGCCGGTGCAGGCGGTCATGTTCCGTCGCAGCCCTTTCGCGCTCATTCGCGAGTACGACGCCAACCGCGGCATGAACTACTGGAACGACGTCCACGACTGGCTGGGCGGCTATCCGTACGAGTCTGCGACCCCTGCCGAAACCGACGCGATGGTCGGGCCATCGTTTGCGCGCGAGCGCGCGTTCACGACGGCCGGGCGGCTGGGCGTGTTTGGCAGCGGCTGCAACGAGTTCGTCTTCCGACGGCGGCCCTGAATTCCTCAGGGCGCCAGCGTTTGTGCTGCGGCACAGCTATCGACGAGAATGGGCGGATGCCCACCGGGCGGGTGCTTCAGCAGGCGCGAGGTGGATGAACACGGCTGCTCTTGAGACGGGTCCGCCTGGAAGGGCGGCCGACACATCGACCTACGGGAGAGGACGCATCCCCATGTCAACGTTAACGAATTGCCGAATCTGCCTCACGCCCCTTGGCGCAAGCCCGGAACTACGGCTCCCGAAAACGCCACGCGGAACGCAGTACTTCATCACCAAAGAGCAGTTCGCGTCAGACTACGGCGTCACGATCGATGTGTTTGCCTGCGAGTTCTGCGGCCACGTGCAGTTGTCTGGCGATCCCGTCATCTACGACAACGATTGCACGTCCGCCACGGGCCTGTCGCCAGCAATCCAGGCGCATCGCCGCGCTCAGGCCCGCGCATTCGTCGAACGATTCCACCTCCGCGGCTGCAACGTCTTGGACGCCGGCTGCGGCGACGGCTATTTCCTGACGCTCTTGCACGAGGCGGGAGCGATCCCCACTGGCATCGAGCCCTCGGGTAAGTCACGGGTCGTGGCCAACTCGGGTTTGCGGATTCTCGATGGGATGATCACACGCGACGAGGCGGTCGGTGGAGCGCCGTACGACGCGTTCGTCACCTTTCACGTCCTCGAGCATGTCCCCAATCCTGGCGATTTCCTGCAGGGACTCCATCGTTCCTTGAGGGACGGCGGCGTCGGGCTGGTCGAAGTGCCGAGCCTGGAACGGATTGTCGAGCGGTCCGGGTTCTTCGATTTCATGCCGGACCATTTGTCCTATTTCTCGTTGCAGACGCTCCGCCTGGCACTCGAAATCAACGGCTTCGACGTGCTGGACACCTATCGCGACTGGAGCGGCGAGCATGCGGTCGCGATCGTCCAGAAGCGGGCGCGCGCCGACCTGTCGGCGCTTACATCGTCCATGGATTCGCTTGTGAAGGACGTCGATCGATTCTCGGCGGCTCATGTGGCATCGGGGCGCCGTGTGGCGATCTGGGGCGCGAGCCATCACGCGCTGCCACTGCTCTCGAAAGTCGATCACTCGAGGTTTACATATGTCGTCGACTCTGCACCGTACAAGCAATCGCGATATACGCCGCTTTCGCATTTGCGCGTCGTGCCGCCGACAGCGCTACAGGACGATCCCGTAGAGGTGGTGTTGGTCATCGCGCCGAGGTACCAGCAGGAAATCCTGCAGCAGTTGCAGCAGGAGATGGGATACCGCGGCGTGATCGCGTCGATCGATGGCAACTCGTTGGTCGTCATCCAGGAGAGCTGAGCTGTGCCACGTCTTCGTTCCACAGATAGTCGTGGTCGACGGTATACGTCCGGCCTGCTCGGCACGCGGGCGGGGCACCTGCTGGAGTCGGGCGCGGTCGTTTGTGCCGCGGGCTGGGCGTCGCACACAATGGCGGATGACGTTCGGGCGATTCGTCGGGTCGCGGCTCGCGTCTCTCGGTCGTCGTCCTTCGATTGAGCCGCAACGTTGACTGATACCAGAGACCTCGCCAGGCGTGTGCGCCTCGACGTGTTGCACATGGTCCATCGGGCCAACGCGTCGCACGTGGGCAGTTGCTTCTCGTCCGCCGACATCCTGTCGGTGCTCTACGGAGCGGTTCTGCGTGTGCGTCCCGAGGAGCCCACCTGGAACGATCGCGATCGCTTCGTCCTCAGCAAGGGTCATGCTGCTGCGGCCGTCTATGCCGTGCTTGCCGAGTCGGGCTTCTTGTCGCGCGCCGAACTGGAGCGATACGGCGAGAACGGCTCGCTGCTGATGACACATGTCAGCCACCGCGTTCGCGGTGTCGAGTTCTCCACGGGATCACTTGGGCATGGTCTGCCATTCGCCGTCGGCAAGGCGCTCGCAGCCCGGCGAGTCGGCGCTGGCTGGCGCACCTTCGTGCTGCTCAGTGATGGCGAGATGGATGCCGGCAGTAACTGGGAATCGCTGATGTTTGCCGCGCACCATCGGCTCGACAACCTCGTGGCCGTCATCGACTACAACAAGCTGCAGAGCCTGACGACCATCGCTGAAACCCTTGCCCTCGAGCCCCTCGTCGACAAGTTGCGGGCGTTCGGTTGGGCCGTGCGCGAAGTGGACGGCCATGAGCACGGCGCACTCCTCGAAGCGTTCTCCATGGCCCCCTGGAGTCCTGGGCAGCCATCGGTCGTCCTCGCGCACACCATCAAGGGCAAGGGCGTGAGCTTCATGGAGGGTCGCGTGGAGTGGCATTACCGCAGCCCGAGCCCCGCACAGCTCGCGCAAGCAACCGCCGAGGTGCAAGCCGACCGTGCGTAACGCGTTCATCGACGAGCTCGTCATCCACGCGGCTGCCGATCCGAGCGTGTTCCTGGTGGTCGGCGATCTGGGCTTCTCGGTGATCGAGCCGTTCATCGAACGGTTTCCCGATCGCTTCGTGAACGCCGGTGTCGCCGAGCAGGACATGATGGGACTCGCAGCGGGGCTCGCCTCGGAGGGTTTCCACCCGTTCGTGTATTCGATTGCGAACTTCCCACTGTTCCGCTGCGCCGAGCAGATCCGCAACGACGTGGACTACCACGAACTGCCGGTGACGGTCGTCGCCGTCGGTGGTGGACTTGCATATGGAGCACTCGGTTATTCACACCACGCGGTGCAGGACTTCGGGCTCGTTCGCCTCATGCCCAACATGTTGATCGCCGCCCCCGGCGATCCCATGGAGGTGCGGGCGTGCACACGCTACTTACTGGCCCATCCAGGGCCTTCGTATCTGCGCCTCGGTAAGGCCGGGGAACCGAACCTGCACGCGGAGGTGCCGGTCTTGGAGCCAGGGACCTGGGTGCAGGTGGTGGCAGGGACGCGAGACAGCACCTTACTCACGACCGGTGCGACGCTCGGGTTGGGACGCGCCTGGCTGGAGCGGCCGGAGTATGCGGGTTATTCCTTGCACTCGCTGCCACTGTGGGGGTTGCGCCACAAGGGCGTACAGCCGGCGCAGGTGGCGCGGTGGCGTCACGTTGTCACCATCGAGGACCACATAGCCGACGCCGGCTTCGGGAGTTGGCTGGCAGAAGCGTGCGCAGGTGAGATTGCCGGCACCCGGCTCGAGGCGCGCGCGCTGTCGCACGACATCTTCGGGAAGGTTGGGGACCAGGCGACGTTGAACGGGCTCGGCGGCCTGCGATGAGCCTTCGCAGGCTGAGCGGCCTTGGCACGAGGCTCGGCATCGACAGGGCAGTCTTCCTGACGCTGGTTGGCCGCGTCTGGGGCGTCGGTGCCGGACTCGTCACCATCTTCTTCGTCACGACAGCGCTGTCCCCCGAGCAGCAAGGCTACTACTACACTTTCTACAGCCTCATCGCGCTGCAGGTCTTCGCCGAACTCGGCCTCAACTACGCGATTGTCCAATTCGGCAGCCACGAGATGGCGCGACTCGCGTGGCATCCGTCGGGCATCGTCCAGGGTGACCCCTCGGCCCGCCGCCGCCTGCAGTCGTTGCTGCATTTCGCGCTGGTCTGGTACGGGGTCGCTGCCCTGCTGATGGTCATGGTGCTGCTCCCATTCGGGATTCACGTCTTCGCGCGGGCAGCCGGTGATGCGACGGACGGCGCCCTTACGGTGCCGTGGGTCCTGCTCGTCGTCTTCTCGGCCCTCACGCTTCTGATCAATGCATGTACCGCGCTGCTCGAAGCGTGCGGGCGCGTAGCCGACATGGCGCTCGTGCGGCTGTCGCAGTCGATGGCGGCCTCCGTTGCGGTCTGGGCCGTGCTTGCTGTGGGCGGTGGCTTGTACGCCGTGGCGGCAGGTTGCGCCATGATGGTGCTCGCTGCCGGCGCCTGGCTCGTGGTGAAGTTCCGCCGCTTCTTGGCTGATCTTCTGTTCAATCGCGAGGGCGGTGCAGGCCTCGCGTGGCGTGACGAGATCTGGCCCTTCCAGTGGCGAATCGCCATCAGCGTAATGAGTGGCTATCTCATCACGCAGCTGTTCAATCCGCTCCTGCTCGCAAGTCATGGGCCAGTGGTTGCCGGTCAGATGGGCATGAGCCTGCAGATGATAGCGGCCATGAACGGCGCCGCGCTTGCATGGATCACCACCAAGGCGCCCGTGTATGGTCAGCTGATCGCCACTCGTCGCCGCCGCGATCTCGATGCGCTGTTCTTCCGTGGCCTCCTGCAGTCGTCGCTCGTACTGGTCGCGGGTATCCTGGCCGTGCTCGTCGCGCTGTACGGGCTCTCGGCGAGCGGGACGCCCTACGCCACGCGCGTGCTGCCGTTCCCCGAGTTCGCGTTACTGTGCCTCGCCTGCCTCGCCAATCACTTCGTGGTCTCCGAAGCCGTGTACCTCCGTGCGCACAAGGAGGAGCCCTTCATGGCCCTCGCGGTTGTGAACGGAATCGGGACCGCCTTGCTGACCGCCCTGCTCGTACCGCCACTCGGCTCGTTGGGCGCCGTCCTGGCCTATACCTGCACCAGCCTCATCGTCGGTCTGGGCGGGGGAACCGTGGTGTTCGTCATCAAACGGCGGCAGTGGAGCACGCTGGCGGAGGCCGTCGGACGTGTCTAGCAGGGACGCCCGACCGGCCAGCGACCGGCCGCTGCTCTCGGTCTGCATCCCCACGTTCAACCGCGCGGCCTGTCTCGAGCGGCTGCTCGCGTGCCTGCAAGACATCGTCGCGCACCACGGCGACGTACTGGAGGTGTGCGTCTCCGACAACCACTCGTCCGACGCCACGGCAGCGGTGATTGCGAGCTGGCGCGAGCGGTTCGCGTTCGTCGCAGTCACCCAGTCGACCAACATCGGCGCGACGCGCAACATCGCGGCGGTCGTAGGGCTGGCCCGAGGACGCTGGATTCTCCTGGTGGGCGATGACGATCTCGTGGAGCCGGCAGGGCTGGAGTCGGTGCTTGCCCGACTCCGGGACGGGCGCGAAGATGACTGGGTGCTCGCGGGCGTGAGCGACGACAGCGGGCGCGAGACACTGCTCGATGGCGTGACCGACGGTCGCTACACGCCAGAGAGGGCTCGCCGCTTGCTGCGTCGCATCGGCCTGCAGCGCATGGGCTTCATGGGCATGCACGTGTTTCCAGCATCGTCGAGTGCGGCATTGGCGACTTTGCCGCCGGAATCCTTGCGGCCCTGGCCGCAGATTGCCCTGCTTCTCCGCCACGTGGCGTCGGCGGGACTAGTCGCCTCCAGCATGCCGCTGGTCCGACAGGCGGGCGCCGGCAAGGCGCTGTTCTGGAAGCAGGGTGACTGGATGCGAGTGCGGTTGCGGCTGCTCGACATCATCGACGATGCGCGCGACACGGTGGGCCGGTTGAACGGCTTCTATGACGGGTTGATCCTGCGGCAGCTCTACGATGCCGACGCGCTGAAGGGCATGTTGTACTGGCGCTTTTTCGAGCCGACGGATTTCCGGAGAACGGCGGCTGTCGAGTACGTGAAACGCTATCGCCTGCTGCGCTGGCGGGCGCCCCTGGCGCTCGGTCACGCCGTGGTGCTGTCCATGGCCTGGTGCCTGCCAGAGGTCGTGTTCACCTGGGTCGAACGTGTACGCGGTCGCGGCGACTCGCGGCGGCGCTATTTCGTCCAGCGTGACGACAGCCATGGCATCGACGGCGTGCAGCGCGGTCTCTGAGTGAGGGCCGTGGCAACGCAATTTTCGAGGGGCGGGGGGGCGACGTGAAAGCAGTGATCCTGGCTGGCGGGCTCGGGACGCGGATTTCCGAGGAGACGCACCTGAGACCCAAGCCGATGGTGGAGATCGGCGGCAAACCGGTGCTCTGGCACATCCTGCGCTCCTACTCGGCGCACGGGATCAACGAGTTCGTCATCTGCTGCGGGTACAAGGGGTACGTCATCAAGGAGTACTTCGCGAACTACTTCCTGCACATGTCCGACGTAACGTTCGACATGCAGGAGAACCGCATGGAGGTGCACAACCGCAAGGCCGAGCCCTGGCGCGTCACGCTCGTCGATACCGGTGAGGAAACCATGACGGGCGGTCGCCTCAAGCGTGTAAAGCCGTACGTCGTCGATGACGAGGCGCTGTGCCTGACGTACGGCGACGGCGTCTCCGATGTCGACATCACGGCGCTGTTGGCCTTCCACCGATCGCACGGCAAACTCGCGACCGTGACGGCCGTTCAACCGCCCGGCCGCTACGGGGCGCTCGCAATGGACGGCGCAGCGGTGCGAGGATTCGTGGAGAAACCTCAGGGCGAAGCGGGGTGGATCAACGGGGGCTATTTCGTGTTGTCACCACGTTGTATCGACCTGATCGCCGACGATGCGATGCCATGGGAAAGCTACCCGCTGCGAAAACTCGCAACGGACGGCGAATTGATGGCGTTCAAGCACCACGGGTTCTGGATGCCGATGGACACGCTTCGCGACAAGAACTACCTCGAGAGCCTCTGGGAGTCCGGGAAGGCGCCATGGCGGGTCTAGCAGACGGCGCCGGGTTCTGGCGCGGCCGGCAGGTGTTCCTGACCGGGCACACGGGTTTCAAGGGGAGTTGGCTGTCGATGTGGCTGCATGCACTCGGTGCTCATGTGCATGGCTATGCACTCGACCCGCCGACGACACCGAGCCTGTTCGACGTTGCTCGCGTTGCGGAAGGCTCGTTGCAAACGAGCACCATCGGTGACATTCGCGACCAGGTGGCGCTGGCTGCGGCGTTGCAGGCAGCGCGCCCCGAGATCGTCTTCCACTTGGCGGCGCAGTCGTTGGTCCGGCCTTCGTACGGAGACCCCGTCGAGACCTATGGCGTGAACGTGCTCGGGACCGTGCACCTGCTGGAGGCGGTTCGTCGAACACCCGGGGTCCGTGTCGTGGTCAACGTGACTTCGGACAAGTGCTACGAGAACCGCGAATGGGAGTGGGGCTATCGCGAGCACGAGCCCATGGGCGGGTTCGACCCGTACTCGAGCAGCAAGGGCTGTGCGGAGCTGGTGACCTCCGCGTACCGGCGCTCGTTTTTCGCCCCCGCGGGGATCGCTCTGGCCAGCGCTCGCGCCGGCAACGTCATAGGGGGGGGCGATTGGGCGCATGACCGGCTGGTGCCTGACGTGATGCGTGCCATCGAGGCAGGAGTGGCCGTGCCTGTCCGCAACCCACATGCAGTCAGGCCCTGGCAGCATGTCCTGGAGCCGTTGTCCGGATACCTTCGACTCGCCGAGGAACTGGCCGCCGGGCACCGCGTCGATGCAGCCGCCGGGTGGAACTTCGGACCCAACGATGCGGACGCGCGGCCGGTCGCGTGGGTCGTCGCGCGACTGGTCGAGCGCTGGGGAGAGGGCACCTCATGGGAGCACGACGCGAGCCCTCAGCCGCACGAGGCCACCTATCTGAAGCTCGATTGCTCGAAGGCCCACCTCCGGCTCGGCTGGCGCCCGCGCTGGACGCTGGACGAAACGATCGACCGCATCGTCGCCTGGCACAAGGCACTCAGGGCGGGCGAGGATATGCATGCCTTCACGCACGCCCAGATCGCGGCGTACGAACAGGCGCCGGTGTCGACCACATGAGACGGGCGCTGCTCACCGGGGCCGCGGGCTTCGTGGGATCGGCCGTGCTGCGACGGATGGTCGACCAGGGTAGAGCCGTGGCCGTCCTGCTGCGCGGCACCACCGACACGCATCGCATCGACGGCCTACTGGCACACGCGACTGTGATCCGTGGCGACCTCGGCCGGCTCGACGACGTGCGCGATGCTGTCGTCGCCTTCGCGCCCGAATGCGTCGTCCACCTCGCGTGGCAGGGCGTCCTGGGTGGTGACCGCAACAGCGTGGTGCAGTTGGAGAACATTCCAGCCGCGCTCGCGTTGCACCAGCTTGCGGCTGCCGTCGGGTGCCGTCGCTTCGTGGGCATGGGGTCGCAGGCCGAGTACGGCCCGCAGGCCGGGCGCATCGCCGAGGACACGCCGACCCGGCCAACGACGCTCTATGGCGCCGCGAAACTGGCCACCGGCATCGTGCTCGAACGGGCCGCGGCGACCCGCGGGGATTCGTGTGCCTGGCTACGGCTGTTCTCCTCCTACGGTCCCGGTGACGACCCAAGTTGGCTCATCCCGTACGTCGTGGATCGCCTGCTGGCCGGTGAGCGTCCCTCGCTGACCGCGGCCGAGCAGGTGTGGGACTACGTTCACGTGGACGATGCGGCGGCGGCAGTGACGGCGATGGCCGATGTCGACGCGGCCGGTGTTTTCAACCTGGGATCGGGTGTCGCCACGCCGCTAAGGGAGATCATCACGACGGTCCGCGACGCCGTCGATCCGTCGCTGCCGCTCGGCTTCGGCGAACTCCCCTACCGGCCGGACCAGGTGATGCATCTCGAAGCCGACGTCTCCCGCCTCAGCCACGCGACCGGCTGGGCGCCAGCCATTCCGCTCGCCGACGGCCTCCGTGGCGTCGTCGCCCATCACCGCGCACGAGTTCGGCCGCCGCGAGACGCGTGACCGCTGGAATGCTTCCTTCGACCGACATGAACGACAACTTCGACAGTGCGAGCGGCGACCGGCCGCCGGCGTGCCGCCTCTGCGGACGCGACGCGCTCCATCCCGCCTTCACCCTGCGGAACATGCCGCGATGGAACCATCGGCTGCTGAAGGAGAGCGAAATCGGCGGCGACCGTGGCGTGGATCTCCGGTTGCTCGCGTGTGACGCGTGCGGTTTCGTGATGCTTGCCGCCGGACCCGCCGGCGATTACTACGACGACTACGTGAACGCCCCGGGGTGCTCCCCGCAGATGCGCGCGGCGCAACAGGCGCAAGCCACCGCGTTCGTCCGACGCTTCGGCCTCGCCGGGCGTCGCGTACTCGAGGTTGGCTGCGGCGACGGGGCCTATCTGGAACGTCTCCGCGATGCTGGTGCCGATGCGAGTGGCATCGAGCCGTCGGCTGCGCAGCGGGCGATCGCACTCGCCCGCGGCCTCCGGGTCGAAGGGGGATACCTCGATGAGAAGCGCGCGCTCGGCGGAGCGCCCTTCGACGCCTTCGTGACCCGTCAGGTGTTCGAGCACGTGATCGATCTCGGGGGTTTTCTGCGTGGCATTCGAGTCAACCTCACCGCCGAGGCCGTCGGCCTTGTGGAGGTCCCCAACTTCGAGCACCTGCTCGGCCAGGGCCGGTTCTTCGACTTCATCCCGGAGCACGTCAACTACTTTTCGCCGCGTACCCTGCGGGCGGCACTCGAACTGTCCGGGTTCGATGTCGTCGAAACGGCCCCGGCCATCGACGGCGAAGCCCTGGTTGCGTTCGTGCGTCGGACGGCGCCGGCCGATTTCGCGCCATCGCGTCACCTCGAGTCGAAGCTGGCGCGCGAGGTCGAGGCCTTCATCGCCGAAAGCCGGCGACGGGGCGGAGAGGTGGCGATCTGGGGTGCCGGCGGCAAGGGCCTCAGCATCCTGGCCGGGGTCGATGTGTCAGGCGTCGCATACCTGCTCGACGGCGATCCCCACAAGAGCGGTCGCTTCTCGCCGGTGTCGCACCTGCGGGTCTCGCATCCCGACGTGATTCGCGACGCCGACGTGCGAGCGGTGCTGATCACGGCACCTGCCTACCAGCAGGAGATTCGTGCCACCCTCCTGGAGACGTACCGCTTCCGGGGACGCATCGCGCTGCTCGATGGCGGCGTGCGTCTCGTGCAGGACGAACAGTGACACCAGCCATCACCATCGGTGCAGGAGTTCCAAAACGGCTGTGGTGATGGCAAGGGTCGCCACGCTCGGTCAGAGCCTGACGGTCTCGGGGCGCTCTAGCCGTGGGCGGTCGCTATCGCCTCACCGTACGCCTCGACGTACCGCTCGGCGGCCCGTGCGATGGAGTACTCGGCGACGGCTCGTGCGCGTGATCGGGCGCCGAGCGCCAGTCGCTCGGCCGCCGGCAGGGTGGCCACCATAGCGAGCGCGCGCTGCAACGCCGCCGCGTCGCGTGGCGGCACGACGAGCGCCGGATCGTCCACGAGCCTGGCCGAGTCACCGACGTCGGTCACCACCACGGGGAGACTCGTGGCCATCGCCTCCACGACCGAGTTGGGGAAACCCTCGCCGTGCGACGGCGCGCACGCCACGTCGCAGGCGTTCCAGACGGCGGGCATGTCGTCGCGCGGGCCCAGCAGGCGCATGCGAGCGACGGCCGCCGGCCACCGTCGGGCAAGGCGCGCATAGTCGGCAGCCTCCCATGACACCCCCGCGCCTGCCACCACGACGGTCACGTCCGGAGCGGCGGGCAGCCACGACGCCAGCACGTCGGTCAGCAGGTCGTGTCCTTTCATCGGGTCGACCCGCGCCGCTACTCCCACGACGAGGGAACCGGCGTCGATGGCGAGTTCGGCGCGCAAGCCGGCCCGGGCGGCAGCGTCCGGCGCGTATTCGTCGGTGTTCACGCCGTTGGGGAGGACGCGCCATGCCTTCGGTCGATACCCGAGAGCCGCGTGTTCACGCACGCCGGCTTCGGAGTTGGCGGCAACGATCACCGGGAGGCGCGACAATCGCGCGCACAGCGCCCGCGTCCACCCCGACACACGCCGGTACCGGGTCATGTCCATCACCGAGGCGCGCAGGTTCCACATCAACGGCGGCGCGCCGCGCCCGAGCGTGGCGACGGCGCCGAGCAGGTCGGCGTGATAGAGCCAGGTTTCGAGCAGGTCGGCGCGCCAGTCCCGCAGGAGATGGCGAAGCCGGCGCACCGCGCCGAGATCCACCCGCCCCGGGTGCATACCGAGGCTGCGGACGTCGTATCCGTCGCGGGCCAGCGCGTCGCCCAGCGGTCCTGGCCGGGTCATCGAGATCACGAGGTGGTCCATCTGCGACCGATCGATGGTCCGCACCAGGCGCGTCAGCATCTTCTCGGCGCCGCCGATCTCCAGGTCCGTGATGAGGTGCGCGACGCGCAGGGGACGGTTGCCAACCACAGCCTCGACCATACCACTCGGTGCTAGCATCACCGCCCGGTGACACTCGATTCTTCCGAGGCCGCTCAGGCTCGACCTCTGGTCCCCCTGCACGTGTGCTGTGTCACGCGCTCGCTCGACACGGGCGGCGCGGAGCGGCAATTGGTCGAACTCGTGCGGGCCATGCCGGCCTCCGACTTCTCCTGGACGATTCTGACCTTCTATGGTGGCGGCGCGCTCGAACGCGAGGTCGCAACCCTGCCCAACGTCCGTTTGCGGTGCCTGGGCAAACGGGGACGGTGGGACGTCGCCGGCTTCTTG
This sequence comes from uncultured bacterium, assembly GCA_966211945.1. Classification (GTDB taxonomy): domain Bacteria; phylum Acidobacteriota; class Vicinamibacteria; order Vicinamibacterales; family Vicinamibacteraceae; genus Luteitalea. The sequence continues at coordinate 18,679 of CBIHOS010000030.1, read as the reverse complement.
TGGCGGCTCGTGCGCGCAGTGCGGCGGGCCAACCCCGACGTGGTCCATGGCTCGCTTGGTGTGGCCAACGAAGCTGCCCTTCTGGCCGGGCGTCTGGCGCGGCGGCCCGTCGTCTGGCGGCTGGGCGCGGCGTCGGGCGACTTCGGCTTGTACGACTGGGCGTTCAGGGGCATCTTCCGGGTCGGCGGCCTCCTGTCGTCCTGGCCGGAGGCCATCATCTTCAACTCGTGCGCCGGGTGCGCACACCACCTCGCGCACGGCTGGTCCCCCCAGGTCGCGACCGTCGTTCCCAACGGCTTCGACCACGACCGTTTCCGCCCGGATCCAGCCGCGGGTCTGGCGCGTCGCCGCGAGTGGGGCATCGACGACGAGGCCGTGCTGATCGGCATTGCGGCACGTCTCGATCCGATCAAGGATCACGACACGTTCCTGGCCGCGGCCGCGATGCTTGCTCGACGTTTTCCAGACGTGCGCTTCGTGTGTGTCGGCGACGGTGCACCCTTGCACCGCGAGCGCCTCCGGCAACGAGCCGTCGCGCTCGGCGTGCAGTCGCGCATGGTCTGGGCTGGGGAGTGCACCGACATGCCGGCGGCCTACAACGCGCTCGACATCGGCTGCCTCACGTCGCTCGGCGAAGGACTGCCCAATGCCGTCGGCGAGGCGATGAGTTGCCGGATCCCGTGCGTCGTGACCGACGTCGGCGACTGCCGGCGCCTCGTTGGATCGACTGGCATCGTCGTCCCGGCACAGGATCCCGTCGCATTGGCCGAGGGCCTCGAGCGGTTGGTCGCCCTCGCCGAGCCGGAGCGGCTGGCGCTCGGAGCCAGGGCCCGGAGACGGATCGAGACACACTACGGACGTCAGCAGTTCGTGGCCTCGATGTCGGCGCTGCTGGCCGCGGCCGCCACGGCTCGTTCGTCTCGGCAGAGGCTTGTGCAGACGCGGGAGCGTCTCCGACAGGCTGCCTGCCATGACAGCACGGGCGGTCCGGAATCGGCCGTCTTGCCATGATAGATTGGCCTCCCTACGTATCTGATGTCCAAGCCTGTCGGCAACTCTCCTTACAATTCCAAGAGGTTCGTGACCATCTGCGCGGCGCTGCTCGCGCTGGCGGCGCTTCTGCCGCTGCCGCTCGGCTGGTCGGGGGGCGCGCACGCGGCAATCCTGGGTCTCGGTCTGGTTCTGGGTGGTGTGCTGACTACCGCACAACCGGAAGAGTGGCGCCGATCCTTCCGTGATATCTGGCTGCTCGGGCTGACGACGAGAGTCATCGCCCACCTCGTGATCTTCGCGTGGGCGAGCGCTGCCGACGGGCCGTTCCTCAGTCCGGACGCCACACTGTATTTCGCGGAAAGCCTGCGGTTGGCCCTGCAGGACATGCAATTGCCCGTCCCGCCGTACGTGTTCTTCGGCACGTTCGACTGCGCGCACTACTACTTGTTTGCCGCGGCCCGGCTATTCCTCTCGGCCGGCCTGTTCGACCTGCAGTTGGTGAACGTCATCCTCTCGGCGCTCGCGGGGCCGTTGACGTTCGCCATCGCACGGCGCCTGTCATTGCCCTACGCCACGCGAGTGGGCATCGCCGTCGCCCTCTACCCGTCGCTCATCGCCCTGTCGGTCAACGATTTGATGAAGGACGCCAGCGTGATCGGGTTGTTCATGGTCGGCACGTGGGCGGTCGTCGAACTCTGGGTGCGGCCGGGGACGTTGGCGAGGCGCGTCGGTCTCGTGGCGGTCGCCGCCTGCGCCCTGAGCTACGTCCGGATGTCGCGCTTCTACGTCCCGGCGTTCCTCGAACTCGCGATCCTCATGGCGTTGGCGCTGGCCGCGCTGAAGCACATGCAGCGTTCGTCGGTGGCGCTGGCGAGCCGCTCGGCGGCCTTGGGCCTGCTTCTGGTCGTCGCCTTGGTCGAAGGCATTCCGATGTGGCTCGGCTGGCCACCCTCGCCGGTCATGGTCTGGCAGGTCATGAACCACTCGCTCGAGACGCCAGAGATGCGACTGTCGGCCGTCGGACTGGTCGACCGGCTCCAGGCGGGTGGCCGCGTCCGCCCTCGTCACGCAGGCGATCTGTCTGCCAGTGGTAACGTCAGCGTCAGGGCGAGTGACATCGTGGCCGATGTCAGACGGACAGCAGGGACGCGCCGCATGTCCGCCGTTCCCACGCCGGAGGAGACCGCGACGCTCGAGCCAGTCGAGCCGTTACAGCTTCAAGTGCCCCTGACCGCCACCCAGCGCATGGCCCGACTGGCTGCCAACCTCATTCGTAAGCTTCTCGGCCCTTTTCCCTGGGTCATGCCGCCGTCATGGGACGCGCGCACGGTACTGGTGGGCGACTACCTGATGTTCCCGGGGATGATCCTCTGGTACTTGGTGCTGCCGCTCGCCGTCGTCGGATTGGTGCTCGTCCCGTGGCAGGCGTTGCGTCGGCAGGAGTTCGCGTACCCGTTGCTGGCGCTCACGGGCTTTGTCGGGATTCTGTTTGCGCAGTACCTCACGCTGAATCTTTCCTACCGCCAGCGTGAATTCATGTTTCCGTTCCTCGCCCTCGGAGCGACGTTTGCCTTCAGTCAGCGGACGGATTCGAAATGGCCCGGTCGGTTCTACGGCGTGTATCTCCTCGGCTTGCTCGCCTTTGCGGCACTGCATCTCATGATTCGGGCGGGTTGGCGATGAAAAGCCAGCCTCCCGATACACTTTCTCGAGCATGTGCGGACTGACGGGCTTCTGGACACCCGACGGGTTGTCCATCGACCAGCAGCAAGCGGCGGTGTGTCGCATGGCGGACACGATTCGCCATCGCGGACCCGATGACGAAGGCACATGGGTGGACCAGAACGCTGGTCTGGCCCTCGGCTTTCGCAGGCTGGCGATCCTCGACCTGAGCGAGGCGGGGCATCAGCCGATGCCGTCCCGCACGGGCCGCTATGTCATCGTCTTCAATGGCGAGATCTACAACTACGCTGACCTCCGCTCGTCCCTTGCCGCCGGCGGCGCGACGTTCCGCGGCGCGTCCGATACCGAGGTCCTGCTGGCGCTGGTGGAGCGCGACGGCGTCGAGCAGGCGATCGGCCAGGCGCATGGGATGTTTGCAATCGCGGTCTGGGACCGTGAGAACCGCCAGTTGTGGCTGGCGCGCGACAGGGTAGGGAAGAAGCCGCTGTACTTCGGAACGGCGGGCCGGACGCTGGTCTTCGGGTCGGAGCTCAAGGCACTCGCCGCGTGGCCCGGCTTCGACCGCCGGATCGATCGGCAGGCGGTGGCCAGCTTCATGCGGTTCGGCTATGTGCCGGCGCCGTACTCCATCTACAAGAACGCAGGGAAGGTGCGCGCCGGCGAGATCGTCGTGTTCCGGGATGCGCAGGTCGAGCGGCGCCTCCGGTACTGGGATCCAATTACGATCGCTCGCGATGGCCGTGAACAGCGAGAGGCGTCGACCGACGACCGTTGCCGCGTCGACGAACTCGATCGGCTGTTGCGCGATGCGGTCCGGCGGCGGATGGTCGCCGACGTTCCCCTCGGCGCGTTCCTCTCCGGTGGCATCGACTCGTCGCTCGTCGTCGCGCTGATGCAAGCACAGAGTGCTGTCCCGGTACGCACGTTCACAATCGGCTTCGACGTCCCGGGCTATGACGAGGCCGTACACGCCAAGGCCGTCGCTGCGCACCTGGGCACGGCCCACACCGAACTGTACGTGTCGCCGTCACAGGCGATGGACGTCATTCCCGCCCTGCCCGACATGTTCGACGAGCCCTTTTCGGACTCGTCACAGATCCCGACGTACCTGGTTTCGCACCTGGCACGTCAGCACGTCACGGTCAGCCTGTCTGGCGATGGTGGCGACGAGGGGTTTGCCGGCTACACGCGCTACCAATGGGCGAACGCCATCTGGCGGCGGCTGTCGCGCATCCCTCGCTCGGGCCGTGGCATGGTGGCGCGGGCGCTGCTGGCGCCGCGACCGGAGACCATCGACCGCGCGTACGCGCTGGTCGAGCCCGTGCTTCCCGGTCGTCTGCGGCAGTCGCACGTGGGTGACAAAGTCGCGAAGCTGGCGGCGGTGCTCGACGTCCGTTCGCCGGACGAGTTGTACAAGCGTCTGGTGTCGCTGTGGAAGCATCCCGAAGGTCTCGTCCGCGGCGGCACCGAGCATCCGACGATCCTCGATTCCCCAGAACTGCTGGCCGGCAGCACCCTGGGTTTCAGCGAGCGCATGATGCTGCTGGACCTCCTGACGTACCTGCCAGACGACATCCTGGTGAAGGTCGACCGGGCCTCGATGGCCGTCAGCCTCGAGGCGCGCGCGCCATTGCTCGACCATCGCGTCCTCGAGTGGGCGTGGCGTCAGCCGATGGCGTGCAAGGTGCGCGACGGTCGCAGCAAATGGCTGCTCCGGGAAGTGGTCTACCGGTACGTGCCGCGCGCGCTCATCGAGCGGCCGAAAATGGGGTTCGGCGTGCCACTGCATGCGTGGCTGCGCGGACCGCTGCGCGATTGGGCCGAGAGCCTGCTGTCGCCGACGCGGCTGGCCGACACCGGCGTCTTCCAGGCTGGCCCGGTCCAAGCGGCCTGGCAGGCACACCTGTCGGGCGCCCGCAACGACGAGTACCGCCTGTGGGCCGTCCTGACGTATCAGGCATGGCACCAGCGCTGGGGCGGCACCCCATGAGCGCCGCCGGCAGCCCTCGCGGGCCGCGCCGCATCCTGCTCGTCGGGGCGGGCTACACCGGGCGCATCGTCGCGCAAGAACTCGCTCGTGCCGGTGACGGGCGCCTGGTCGGCATCCTCGACGACGATCTCCGCATGCTGGGGCAGCAGTTCGGGACCTCGGTGGTCCTCGGCCCGATCGCCTCGCTCGCCAACGTTGCCGCGGCGCACGAGGCCGACGAAGCGATCATCGCCATTCCCAGTCTGAGCGGGCCGCGCCTCCGGGAGATCGCCATCGCGTGCCGCGAGATTGGACTGCCTGTCCGCACCATGCCGAGCATCGTCGAGTTGCTCGGCCAGCCGATCACGCCGCGGCAGTTGCGGCCGGTGGAGCTCGGCGACCTGCTGCGGCGCACCGAAGTGCGGTGCGACGACCCGCCGCCGGCCTGGCTGCGAGACCAGGTCGTGCTGATTACCGGCGCCGGTGGATCGATCGGGCGTGAGCTGGCACGGCAGGTGTGCCGCGCCGTCCCCGCCCATCTCGTGCTGCTCGGGCACGGCGAGAACAGTATCCATGGCGTCCACACGGAGTTGGCCGCCGACCCGGGCGCGCCGCGGCTGACGCCGGCGATCACCGACATCCGCGACCGCCGCTCGCTGGCGCGCGTCTTCGCGGCCCACCGGCCGACAGTGGTGTTCCATGCCGCCGCCCACAAGCACGTGCCGCTGATGGAAGCGCACGCGCCCGAGGCGGCCGCCAACAACGTGCTGGGGACGGCTGCCGTCGTCGACTGCGCCGAGGCGACGGACGTCCAGCGCCTGCTGTTGGTCTCCACCGACAAGGCGGTGGCGCCGGCGAGCGTGATGGGCGCCACCAAGCGAGTCGCGGAGTGGATCGTCCGCGACGCCGCGACCCGCACCGGCCGCCGGTACGTGTCGGTACGGTTCGGGAACGTGCTCGGCAGCCGGGGCAGCGTCGTGCCGCTGCTCGAGCAACAGATCGCGCGCGGCGGGCCGATCACGCTCACTCATGCCGACACGACGCGCTTCTTCATGACGATTCCGGAGGCGGTATACCTCGTGCTCCAGGCGGGTGGCCTCGAGGACGAGGGCGGCCTCTATGCGCTGGACATGGGGGAGCCCGTACGGATCGTGGACCTGGCGAGCGACCTGCTGGCCCTGTCGGGCCTACCGCCGGGGGCGTTGCCAATCGTCTTCATCGGCCTGCGTCCGGGAGAGAAGATCACCGAAGCGTTGTGGGAACCAGGCAGCCGCGTCACGCCGACCGGTCGGGGCGACATCCTCCGCATCGAGGACGGCACGATGCCGCCGCTCGGTCCGGCGCTCCGCGCACTGGTGCGGCGGATCGGACGCGCTGCCCGCGACGGCGACGCACCCGCGCTGCACCACCTGCTGGCCGAGGTGCTGCCCAGCTTCACGTCGAGCCTGGCCAGCGGGCAGGCGGTCACGACCGCATGAACTCGATCACCTCGGTGAGGATCTGATCCAGCCCGACGCGCGGCTCGTAGCCGACCAGCGTGCGGATCTTCGTGATGTCGGGCACCCGCCGCGGCATGTCTTCGAAACCAGACTCGTAAGCTTGCTCGTACGGGATGCGGACGATCTCCGACCCGCTTCCGGCCATCGTCTTGACCTTCTCGGCCAGAGCGTTGATGGTGATTTCCTCGCCGTTGCCGATGTTGAACACCTGGCCGATCGCGCGCGGCTCCTCGGCGAGCGCGATCAGCGCCCGCACCACGTCGCCGACGTAGGTGAAGCTGCGTGACTGCGTGCCGTCGCCATGCACGGTGATCGGTCGGCCGTGCAGCGCCTGGCGGACGAAGTTCGGGATCACCATGCCGTACTGGCCGCTCTGCCGCGGCCCGACGGTGTTGAACAGTCGGACGATGATCACCGGCAGCCGCTTCTCCTTGTGGTAGGCGAGCGCCAGGAACTCGTCGATGGCCTTGCTGCAGGCGTAAGCCCAGCGATGCTTGTGGGTCGGGCCCATCACCAGGTCCTGCTCCTCGTTGAACGGGACCGCCGTGCTCTTGCCGTACACCTCGGAGGTCGAGGCAATGACCACCAGCTTCTTCTTCTTGTTGGCCTGCCGCAGCACGACCTCGGTGCCGTGGACGTTGGTCTCGATTGTCGCGACCGGCTCCTCGACGATCTTCTTCACGCCGACCGCGGCAGCGAGGTGGAAGATCACGTCGGCCCGGTCGACGTGCTCGGCCAGCATCGCCTCGTTGTCCACCGTGTCGATCGTGTAGGTGAACCCCGGGTGGTCCTTGAGGTGCGCGATGTTGTTGATCGACCCGGTGGACAGGTCGTCGATCACGTGGACCCGGTGTCCGGCCGCCAGCAGCGCATCAGAGAGGTGGGAACCGACGAACCCGGCGCCGCCGGTGATGAGTACATGCATGATCCTTGACATTCCTCTCTAACGTCGCTCGCGGGCGGGGTCCTTCTTCACGTAGTCGCCCCGCGACAAGAGCTTCTCCAACCACACGTACAGGACGATGAACAGGTACCGGCTGCCCATCTCCTTGATCTTCAACTTCGACACGCCGGTGGTGCGGTTGTACCAGTTGATCGGCACCACCGCGTACGTGTAACCGCGCACGATCGCCTTCAGCGGCAGTTCGACCGTCAGGTTGAAATGCTTGCTGAGCAGCGGCGCGCAGCCGGCGATCACCTCGCGCCGGTAACACTTGAACGCATTGGTCGTGTCGTTCAGACGCAGGCCGAACAGGAGGCGGATGAACCCGTTGGCCAGCCGGTTGAGCAGCAGCTTGTGCGACGGGTAGTCCACCACCTTCGCGCCGGCCATGAAGCGCGACCCGAACACGCAATCGTACCCTTGAACGAGCGTCCGGTAGTACGTGACCAGATCGTCGGGGTCGTCGGAGGCGTCGGCCATGACGATCGCCACGGCGTCGCCACGGAACGCGTCCAGGCCCGCCAGCACCGCGTGGCCGAAGCCGCCGGTTCGCGGGTTGGTCACCGCATGCAGTTCCGGCAACTCGTCTCGCAGCGACTCCAGAACGGCGCCGGTACCGTCGGTGCTGTGGTCGTCGACCACCACCAGTTCGAACGGGATGCCGGCGGCGCGCAGCCGGCTGGCGAAGGCGCGCAGCGTCGGCGTGATCCCCTCGGCCTCGTTGTGCGCCGGGATGACGACCGAGAGCAGGGGCGTGGCCTCAGACACGAGGAGCGGCAACGAGGAAGCTCTGTTGGCCGAACACTCGCCACACCGGCCGCAGCCGGAGATACAGCTTCAGCAGCAGGATCGAGTTGGGCAGACGCCCCTGCGTGGTGAACGGCAGGAAGCGACTGAGGACGTGCCGCAGCGTGAAGCCGGTCGACGCGAGCGCTTCGCCGAGGCTGCGCTCGCAGAGCGGCGTGATGTGGTCGAAGAACTGCCAGTAGTCCTCCCGGCAGTAGCGGATGTTCGGCTGCAGGATCAGGAACTGGCCGCCCGGCTTGAGCACCCGGCGCACTTCGCGCAGCGTCGCCAGGATGTCCTCGCGCGTCAGGTGTTCCAGGAAGTTGCTCGCGAAGACGACGTCGGCCATCGCTGGCGGGAGGTCGATCGCGGCGGTCGACGAGGTGATGACCGTGACGTCGCTGGCGGCGTGCCGCGGCGTGTCGGGATTGAGGTCGACTGCGTACTTCCGTGCCGCGCCGATGTGGTTGATGAACTCGCAGTAGCCGGCGCCGATTTCGACCACCGTCGCGCCGGCCGGGACCCAGGCCTGGAAGAAGTCGCGGCACAGCACGTCCCACATCTGCTGCCGGAACGCGAGCGTGTCGGCGAAGCGCCGGGCGTAGAGATCCTGGACGTCGACGCCCCCCGCCGCGCCGCTCATCGGACCGGTGCCCCCTGCCACCGCTCGACGTTCTGATCGTGGATGTCCTGCAGCAGTGCGCGCACATCGTACTGCTGCACCCATGTCGGGTAGTGGCGGCGGAACTTGCCGATGTCGCTCACATACCAGATGTGATCGCCGATGCGGTTCTTGTCCTCGTACGTCCACGAGAGTTCGCGGCCCGCGATCTCCTGGCAGAGCGCGATCGCCTCGAGCATCGAGCAGTGCGAGAACCGCGAGCCGCCGATGTTGTAGACCTCGCCGCCGCGCGGCGCCTCGACGAAGGCATGGAAAGCGCTGACCAGGTCCGCACTGTGGATGTTGTCGCGCACCTGTTTGCCTTTGTAGCCGAAGACGCGATAGGGCGTGCCGGTCGCGACGCACTTCATCAGGTACGCGAGGAACCCGTGCAGCATCGTCCCCGAGTGGTGCGGCCCGGTGAGACAGCCGCCCCGGAACACGCCCGTCCGCATGCCGAAGTAGCGGCCGTACTCCTGCACCAGCACGTCGGCCGCGACCTTCGAGGCGCCAAACAGCGAGTGGGTCGACTGATCGATGCTCATCGACTCGTCGATGCCGTCCACGAACGCATGGCCCGGGTCGATCTCCCAGCGCGTCTCCTGCTCGACCAGCGGCAGCCGGTTGGGGGTGTCACCGTAGACCTTGTTGGTGGACGTGAAGACGAAGACGGCGTCCGGGCAGTGCGTGCGGCACGCCTCGAGCAGGTTCAGCGTCCCTTGGGCGTTGACGCCGAAATCGGTGAATGGCTCGCGCGCCGCCCAGTCGTGCGAGGGCTGTGCCGCTGTGTGGACAACTGCCGCGATCGCCGTCCCGTAACGCGCGAGCACCTCGGCGATGCCAGCGGCGTCCCGGATGTCGATGTCGACGTGCTGGTAGTGCTGTCCGTGTCGTCGTTCGAGCTCGGTGCGTTGCCAGGCGGTGGACGCCTCGTCACCGAAGAAGCGCCGCCGCATGTCGTTGTCGAGCCCCACTACGTCATAGCCGCGCGCAACGAACGAATCCACGGCTTCCGAACCGATGAGTCCCGCGGAGCCGGTCACCAAAGCCACAGCCATCCGCACAGTTTACGCGCTCGACCGTAGGCCGACTCACCGGTAGAGATACACCGGTAGGGACGCGCCGCCGGCGCCCGCCAACGGGTCAGTCGACGACGCCGGCCCGCTGAAGAGGGGCTCGGTACTCGACCAGCCACTGGTGCAGGTCCGACAGCACGTCACGTGCGCTTCGCCGGGGCTGCCAGCCCGTTGCGGCAGTCACCCGACGGTTGTCGGTCAGGTAGAGCTTGATGTCGGCAACGCGCGTGGCCGGCGACGGGGTGATCACGGTCTCTCGCCCGGTCAGGGCTCGACACAGGTCGGTCGTCTCGAGGAGCGAGAGACTGCAGGGACGCCCACCGCCGACGTTGAAGGTCGATCCATCGAGCGCCTCGAGCCGGTCCACCTGAACCTCGATCAGATCGGCGAGGTCGTCGACGTGCAAGAGATCCCTGACCTGTTTGCCGAGCCCGCCCCAGCCGTTGTAGGTCAGCGGCGCGCCCGAGAGATGCCGCGCCATCCAGAGCGAGAACACGCCCTGGTCGACCTTGCCCATCTGCCACGGCCCAGCCAGGACGCCGCAGCGGTTGACGATCGCGCGCAGCCCGAAGGCGGCGCGGTACTCGGCGACCAGCATCTCGGAGGCCAGCTTGGTGGTGCCGTACAGCGACCGCACGCCGGCCAGCGGGAAGTCCTCGCTGATGCCGTCGCTGCCGATGCCCGTCATCGCCTGCGACGGACCGATCTCGAAGCGGGTTCCCGCCTCGTCGGTGGCGATCTCGTTCAGCGCCGCAATCGGATAGACGCGGCTCGTCGAGAGGAACACCACGGCGGCCGAGGCGCGCCGCGCCAACTCGAGGCAGTGCACGGTGCCGCCCAGATTGGTGTCGATGACGTAGCTGGGGTCGCCGTCGTAGCCGGCGAGCACCGAGGGTTCGGCCGAGCACTCGAGCAGCAGATCCAGGTCCCTGCCGAGCGGCGCGAGATCGGCCGGGTGGCGGATGTCGCCGTGGACGAAGGCGACGCCGGCGTCACGCAGCCGCGCAAGATTGAGTTCGCTGCCGCGCCGGCGCAGGTTGTCCAGCGCGGTGACCTCGGCATCGGGCCAGGCGGTGCGCGCCCGCAGCGCCAGGGCCGAGCCGACGAAACCGGCCCCGCCGGTGACCAGGATGCGGCGCGGGGTCACCGGGCCTCGCGCAGGGTGAGTACGAACGTCCCCACCGGCAACTGGGCCTCGATGCGCAGCGGCAGGCGCCGGGCATCATCCGAGATCCACACCGCCATGCCGCGGCCCACGGTCTGCCCCTTGGCGTCGCGGACGGCCGGCACGATCTTCCATGCGGCCGCCGTGCCGAGCCCGGTCTTGATCGGCTCCTTGCCGGCGACGATGGCCCGCACGCGATAGAGATAGCCCGAGTCGGACACCGAGAACGCGCTGCTCGCGCCTGGCGCAAGCGTCATCGTCCGCATCGCGGTGAGGGCGGAGAGACCGTCGTGCGTCGGGCCTGGCAGCGGCTGGTCCTGCGTCATCGTCGTCGCGGTGCGCATCTGGAACGTCGCCGACCGGCGGGCCTGATCGAACCTGGTCTCCTTCATGCGCTGCCGGCCGTTCTCCTGACTGAACACCGAGCCCCGCTGCGGGAACAGCGTGTAGGCATCCACCAGCGAATCGGCCTTGTAGTAGACCGCGTACAGCTTCGACATCAGCGTCGTCGGCCGGCCCTCGGCTACCAGGTAATACGCCGTCGATCCGCCAGAGGGTCGCTTGTCGCGCACCGTCAGCGTGGCCGAGCCGGCGGTCCGGTAGTCGGACCATGAAACGTCGTAGGTCAGCGACTCGCCCGGCCGGAACGGGACTGCCTTCTCCGGGCCGGTAGGACGCGGTGCTGCGGCAGGCGCCGCCGTCCCTGGTTTGGCTGGCGTCGGCCTGGCTGGACCTGCCTTCGGCGGCGGGCCGACGGGGCCGCCGAGTCTCGAGGGAAGGCGCTGCGCGGTCAGCGAGACGCCGAGCAGGACGAGCGTGGTGACGAGGAAGACACGTGCGGACATCGGCAGGAATGTGGGCAGCGCGTGACCGCCCTTCGAAGAGTATAGACGTCGCGTCATGACGCCGCGGCCTGACTGGCGGGCCCGCCACACTTGCTGCGCGCCGGACTGCCGTGTAGCGTGAGGGCCTGCCGATGACCACGACCGTATCCCGCCCTCCGCTCGCCCTGGCGCCACTACTCGACGCCTGCCGGACCAGACACGCCCTCGTGGTGGGCGACGTGATGGTGGACGAGTACGTGGACGGCGCCTGTGAGCGGGTCTCGCCCGAGGCGCCCGTGCCCGTCGTGCAGGTGCGGGGCACGCGTGCCCTGTTGGGTGGCGCTGGCAACACGGCCGCGAACGTCGCGGCACTCGGCGGCCGATGCACGCTGGTGGGCCGGCTCGGGCGCGACGATGCGGCCGGCGTGGTGCGGCAGCTGGCCGCGCAGCACGGCATCACGCTGCAGGCTGTCGATGACCTGCCGGCCACGACCCGCAAGGTACGCATCGTCGGAGAGCGCCAGCAGGTCGTGCGTTTGGACTACGCGTCGGAGCCGCCGGCCGACTCGCCGCTGGCGCCGCTGGTGCTCGAGGCGCTCCCAGGCGTGGACGTGGTCATCGTCTCGGACTATGCGCAAGGCGCGATCTCGGCCGACGTGTGCCAGGCCGTGTTCCGTGCGGCGCACGCCGCCGGCGTGCCCGTCATCGTCGACCCGCGCCCGCAGCACCGTGACTTCTACGTCGGTTGCGGTGTGATCACGCCGAACTGGAAGGAAGCGCTGGCAATGCTCGGCGAGGCCTCGACGCGCTACACGGCGGAGCGGGCCGAGATCGTCGCCAGGACGCTGGCCGCGCGTCTCGACGCGACCGTGGTCCTGACGCTGGGGCCTCGCGGCATGCTCGTCGTGCCGAGGAGTGGGGAGGACGCATTCGCGGTCGCCGCGGCGGCACGCGAGGTGTTCGACGTCAGCGGCGCCGGCGATACCGTGGTGGCATCACTGGCGCTGGCCTTGGCCGCTGGCGCGAGCTTGCCCGACGCCGTCCACCTGGCGACGCGCGCGGCGGCTGTCGCGGTCGGCAAACTTGGCACCGCGACGGTGTCGGCGGACGAAGTCCTGTCCGACGCGGCGGGCCGGCTCCTGTCGCGTCACGAACTGGAGCCAGTGGCCGCGCGGCTGCGCGCCGCGGGGCGAAGGCTGGTGACCGTCAACGGCAGCTTCGACCTGCTGCATGCCGGCCATCTCGCGATCCTCGAAGAAGCGCGCGCCCAAGGCGATGTGCTGATCGTCGGGCTGAACAGCGACGCGTCGGTGCGCGGGTACAAGGGCGCCGATCGGCCGATCGTGTCGCAGTCCGATCGGGCGCGCTTGCTGCTGGCGCTGCGCGCGGTCGATTTCGTCCACATCTTCGACGAGGCCGATCCGGTCGCGTTCCTCGAGCAGGTGCGGCCGGACGTGCACGTGAACGGCGCCGAGTACGGCACCGACTGCATCGAAGCGCCGGCCGTGGCGCGGATGGGCGCGCGGCTGCACCTGGTGCCGCGGGTGCCGGGACTGTCGACCTCGGACCTCGCGCGACGGTTGTCCACCGACCACTAGCGCCAGCGCCGGAGCAGCTTGGGTGAGCGCCGGCCACTCCGTCATGTCGGTTGCGATGGCGGTCTCCTGGACCTATGGCGCGAAGGCAGCCGGTGAGTGGGTTGGCACGCTGTCAGGACATGGCGACAGCGCCTCGAGGCTCGAGTAGTCGCGACCGCAGACAAGGTGATAGGCACGCTCGGTGAGCGCCGCCGTCTGCCGCCAGTCGAAGAGGCGGCTGCGACTACGACCGCGGCGGCGCAGGTCGGCAGCTAGATGCGAGTCGGTCGCGGCCCGCTCGAGGCCGTCAGCAATCGCGGGTGGATCGAACGGATCCACCAGGAGCGCCGCTCCCCCCGCCACCTCTGGCATCGCACTCACGTTGGACGTCACTACCGGAGTGCCTGCGGCCATGGCCTCGACGATCGGCAGCCCGAAGCCCTCGCAGATCGAGACGTAGGCCGACACCGTGGCGCCCGCGTAGAGCCCCGGCAGCAGCGCATCGGGCACGCAGCCCAGCCGACGAATCCGTGGCCCGCGGCGTCCCCGGCGTACCAGCCGCTCGATTGGCGGTTCATCGTGGGCCACCGGACCAGCGACCACGAGGTCGAGATCGGACAGCGACGGTGGCAACAGCGACATCGCCTCGACCAGCCTTGCGAGGTTCTTCCGTGGCGTATTCGCTCCGACGCTGAGCACGTACGGATGGTCCAGCCGGTAGGCTCGCTTCGTGTGCTCGACAGCCGCCGCGTCGACGTGGTGGAAGGACGGGTTGACGCCGAGCGGGATGACATGCACTCGCTCACGCAAGACACGATAGTGCTCGGCGACCGCGTCGCCGGCGACGTGGGTGGGGGCGAGGATTGCCGCCGCGCGTCGGGCCGCCCCCACCGAGAAGACACGGCCGAAGGCGCGGTGGGCCAGCCCGCGGTGAACCGGCATGGTGACCGTTGTCGCGTCGTGCACGGTCAGCACCAGTCGGCAGCCCGCATCGAGCGGACCGATCGACGTCGTCGAATGACACACGTCGATACGCTCGCCCGTGCAACGTTCGCGCAGCCCGCGCAACAGCCAGCGCGAGAGCGTCACGCCGTTGCGCGCCCGGCGCCATCTGGCGCTGCCGTCATCGTCAAGGGGATGCTGCCACCAGCGCGCATCCGTACCGCGCTCCTGCAGCGCCGCGTGCAGGTGGCGGGCGTAGACGCCCACTCCCGTGCGCACCCGCCCGGACACCGTGGCGTCGAAGGCGATGCGCATCACGCCTTACGGGCGATGACCGCGTAGTCCAGGTGCGTGAACAGCAGGCTGTTCAGTGTGTCGACGTTGGCGTTGAGGGCGTAGTGCATGGCATCGCCGCCAGGGACGTGCTGCAGCTTGTGCGCATCGGGGTACGGTGAGCGGTACTGGACGTCCACCTGCGTGAAGCCGCTGGCGCGCACGAAGTACGCGAGCGTCTCCGGGTGCAGCGGTCGCACGTGCGTGATGTCGCGGACGTAGCTCTGGAAGAACGCGAACCAGCAGGCGACGTTGACGGTCTCGAGTGCCAGCACGCCGCCCGGCTGCAGGACGTCGTACATCCGCTGCAGTAGCGCGACGAGGTAATCGGGTTCGAGGTGTTCCACGACCTGCGCGGCGAACACACCACCGAGGCTCTCGTCGGGCAGCCCGCGCAGGTAGGCGAGCGCATCGCCTTCCGAGGCATCGAGCCCGCGCCGGCGGCACTCCTCGACCATCTCGTGGTTGATGTCGAGACCCTGGGCCCGCACGCCATGCTGCCGCAGCAGTTCGAGGAACTCGCCGCGGCCGCAGCCGATGTCGAGTACGTCCTGCTGCGGAGCGAACAGCGGAAGGTAGTCGCGCAGCCGATCGCGGATCGCCGTCGCCGAGCCGCGGAACTGATCCTCGAAGCCGACGTACTTGAAGGACTCGATCCCGCCGCCTGCGAACGAATTGTCGTGGCTCACGTCTCCAGCCAGACTCGGAGAGCCGCTACTGGGACTGTTGGCCGGGCTCGGAGAGCCGGCCCTACCTGTTGACGTGTCGACGTTCGCGGCGAGCCTTGGGTCCGTCGCACCCGGCTCCCGGTGCCCGGTACCCGGTACCCGATCTTGGATGAGCCGTTCGACCTCACGCTTGAGCGTCTGCGTCGCGCGCGTGACGACACCGAGCGACTGCGCGAGCTGACCGTGCGCGGCATCGAGCGCACCGACGCGTGCCTGGTAGCGCTGCTCGCGGACAGCGAGCATCTCGAGCCGCTTGTTCAACTCGTCGCCAACGCCGCTGATCGCGCCGCCGGGGCCGACGGTGCGGTGGTGCAGCGTCTCGACGGCCTCGCCGACGTCCTCCACCCGGCGCGTCGCGAGTCCGTTGAACTCGTAGTCCTTGGTGTCGACGTACGGCGTGATCTGCTGCAGGTAGATGACCAGCGCGGAGTGGAACGTGGCCAGCCGCTCCAGCTCGATGCGAAGCGTCTCGATCAGCGCGAGCTGGCTGTCGCGCGTCGAGCGCGCGACGGCAACGTTGCGGTTGACGTGGTCGACCAGCGTCGCGTTGAACGCTTCCTGGCGCGCGAACAGCGGCGCCATCAGCCTCCAGACGGGACCGAGCAGCAGGCCTTTGAGACCACCGGGGGGCTGCGCCTGACCGAGCACAGCGAACCGCTCGTTGAGCGGCGGGACCTGCGATTCGTCTGGCGCCGCGGCCGCATGCGGCATCGTCGCCGGGCCGGGCAGCGCCGCGTCCAACGCCGACAGGGCTGCGTTGTACGCCGCGTCGGCCTCTTCCCGCGCCGCCTTCAGCCGGGCGAGTTGCCGCGTGTCGGTCGTGCGTGCGAAGCGGACGTCGGACATGCGCGACCGATTATGCGCGCGTTGCCTGGATGGTGCCCGCGAGCGGGCTGCTCGCCGAGGCGTAGCGGCGCTTCGGCATCCGGCCTGCCAGCCAGGCCAACCGCCCGGCCGCCACCGCGTGACGCATGGCCTCGGCCATCAGCACCGGCTGGTCGGCCGCGGCGATCGCGGTGTTCAGGAGCACCGCGTCGGCGCCGAGCTCCATCGCGATGCTGGCATCGGACGCCGTGCCCACGCCCGCGTCGACGATCACCGGCACCCGCGAGAACTCTCGGATGATCGCGATGTTGTTCGGGTTCTGGATGCCGAGGCCCGAGCCGATCGGCGCGCCGAGCGGCATCACCGCTGCGGCACCCGCGTCTTCGAGCTTGCGGCACACGATCGGATCGTCCGTCGTGTAGGGCAGCACGACGAACCCTTCCTTCACGAGCACCTTCGTGGCTTCGATCAACGCCTCGTTGTCGGGGAACAACGTCCGCTCGTCGCCGATCACTTCGAGCTTCACCCAGTTGGACAACCCGGCTTCGCGGGCCAGTCGCGCCGTGCGAATCGCATCCGCGGCGGTGTAGCAGGCGGCGGTGTTCGGCAGGATGAACAGCTTCGGGTCGATGTAGTCCATGAGCGACGCGCCGCTCTTGTCCGAGAGGTCGACGCGACGGACGGCGACGGTCACCACCTCGGCGCCCGATGCCGCGTGACACTGCGCCATCACCGGGTGTGACGGGTACTTGCCGGTCCCGACGAACAGGCGGGACGTGAACGAGCGGTCAGCGATCGTGAGTGTGTCGGACATGGGCACCAGTTCTGAGCAGTGTCACGCCGTGGTGCAGGCACGTCACGGCGCCGAGGGCCATCGTCAACGCGGCCAATGAGGCGACGTAATTTGGGACCTGACTGGCGACGTGTCGAATCGTCGATAGTACAAGCGTGTCGTCCACGATTGTCCCGCTGGTGCCGCGCAGAAAGAGGGACGCGTGCCGTAGCACATCGGGACCCTCCCAGTAGTACGAGGCAGTCGCGAGCAATGATGCGATTGCCGCGGCGCCTGCTCCAACGACCGCGAGGGGCAGGAGCCGCGCCTCCCTCACCAAGCCGTTGATGCCGCAGGCGAGGAGGACGGCCACGGGAGCCAACATCGGTAACAGCCAGCGTCCCTGGTGTACGTCGACCGTGCCGAGCAGAACCTGGCGCGCCGATGGCTGTATCAGGCACAGGAAGCCACAGAGTGCCCACGTAGCGGCGACGGCGCCCAGTCGAGGCACCCCGGTCCAGCGGCGGCACGCCCCCACGATGCCGGCGATCACGAGCACGATGCCAATGGCATCCGCCACCGGGGGCGTCGTGAGCGTGCTGGCCCCGAAGCTGCCGATGGCGGTCCACGACGACGTCAGCATTGTTGGTAGTTGGGCGGCCAGGTCGCGGGCCAGCGCGTACCCCCATGCACCCGGACCGGCGGGGCGCGCGCCTTGGATCTCGGTCGCGAAGTACGGCGACCGAAACCAGAGGATGCCGGCCGCTGCCAGCACCGGCACGGCAACCATCAGCCCCGTCAGGCTCAGCATCGTACCCTTGCGGTCGCGGACGGTCTCCCGGACCCGAAGCCCCAGCACGCAAAGCGGCAACACGAGCAGGAACGTCGCCGTGTCCTTCCAGGCAAGGGCGCCTATGGTACTCGTGACGAGCAGCGGTCCTTCCCACCAGTGGCCGCGGCCGAACAACAGCCGCGTGCCGGTGAGGAAGGCGATGCCGCTGAAAGCGTTGGCCCACGCGTCTGGCGTCACGCCACCCGCGTACATCGCGGCGACCGGATGGGTCGCGACGAGGACACCGGCGAGCAGGGCGTCCGCGTCGTTACCCGTCAGCAGGCGTGCGAGCGCCCACGCACAGCCGGCGCTCACTCCCAGGGACAGGGCTTGCAGCAGACGCAGGGCGATCAGTGAGGTGTCGCCGACGCCGCTGGCGCACAGCATGGTGAGCTGCGTGGCGGTACCGATCAAGAACCCCGGTTTGGCTTGCACCGGGATGATCGGCGCTCGACCCTGCGGCGGCGCGATGCACCGGCCTTCGAGGTCGTCTCCGACGGCGCGTGCCTGCACGATGCTCAGGTAGACCAGTTCATCGGACACCTGGTACAGGGGGCGCCACAGGGCATGCGCTGCCGCGTGCGCAATCCCTAAGCCGATCACGAGCACGAGCCCCGCCGGCACGGTCAGGCGGCGGGCCCGAGTCTCAGCCGCCGCCGACAAAATTCACCACTTCCACCGCGTCACCGTCACGGACGATCGTCTCGCTGTAGGCGGGCTTCTTCACGACCCACTCGTTGACCTCGACCGCCACCCGCCGCGCGTCGATCTCCAGCCGCGCGAGCAGCGCCGCGACGGTGACGGGATCAGGCAATTCGTATGGTTCGCCGTTGAGTCGAATGCGCACGGACATCAGTGAGAAGAAGTGAAGCGCGACGCTCGGAGGGCCGACCCTCCGATTCGTTCGTCAATCTCGAACGCGCCAGCGGCGCGTCCCTACCTGTCGCCGGGCGCCACCGCGACAGCACGCTGGCGGACGGCTCGCCGAAGCCCGGTACCCGGTACCCGGTACCCGGTACCCGATCTTCGAGCATATCAACTCCGGCGCGCCCGCGGGCCCAGCTACCGCGG